>NZ_AP022671.1:3000833-3301250 GCF_011405515.1 Nitrospira sp. KM1
AGGGCCAAAAGATCCTCACGCGTCCAGGATTGACCGGCTGATTTGAAGACGACGCAATGAGGATTGCCGACGCTCACTCCGGTAAAGTTCAAGGACCGGCCGGCAGCCTGGATTGGCTGGCGGATCAGTTCATCCGCGCGGAGTGTGCAGGGCAACGCACCGGGGGAGAACGTGGCACGGCCCATTTCAACTGTGACAGAGGATGCGTCGCGGCGTGCATCGAGATGCAGATCGACCGTGACCAGTCCGCCCTTCGTCTCGACAGTGAAGTGTGTCTTCTTGGTTCTGCCCGTCGCATGGAGGTACCGGGCGAAAATGCGCAGACCGTTTCCTGACTTTTCCGCTTCGCTTCCGTCCGGATTGAAGATGCGGAGTCCGAAATCGGCGCTCTTGGACGGTACCGGAACCAGAATCCCGTCGCTGCCCAGCCCCCAATGACGATTGCAGATCAATGCGACGGTCTTGCTTTTCAACGCGAAGGTCAATTCCTTCGGGTCCATGACCAGATAGTCGTTTCCCAGCCCGTGCCCGCGAAAAAACCCATTCTTCATCGAAGGCTCCTTCCAAACGGCGTTCTGCTAAAAAAACGAACGACAATACTCGGTCCGACGTGAATCCGTCAATGGAACGGGACGGCCGATCCGATGGCGGTCGATCACACGATCGTGATGTCAGGCGGCCGTTCGATCAATTCGACCTCATAGCCGTCGGGCGCGTCGATGAAAATGAATCGGCTTCCGGAGGATGTCACGGTCGGCCCATCGGTGATCCGAATGCCCTGCGCCTTCAGCGAGGACATCGTGTCGTCGAGGTCGTCAACTTGAAAGGCAAGATGCACGAGGTCTTCCTGCACCTTCACGGGACCGCTGGCGGGAAAGCTGCAGAGTTCAATCAATTCCTCGCTGTTGGGCACCCGCAGGAATGCCAGCTGGGAACCACGGGGAGAGGTCTTGCGTTCGACCACCTGCAAACCGAGCACGTCCGTGTAGAAAGCGATGGTATGATCCATATTGCTGACCCGCATTCTGGTATGCAACAGCTTCATCACGCGCATCGCTAGATCTCCTCGGCCCGCATCCCCGGTCCGGTTGTTTTTCTGAGAAGGATTTCCGCAGAACCATCAATCAGGAGGTTCGGAAGAGGCCCGATCTCCTGATAACCGTGCCTGCGGTAGAAACGGCGGGCCGGTTGGTTGAAGTCCGATACGCAGATGAAGAGATTCGTGGCTCTGGCGAATACCAGCGACTCGACATGTTCGAGTAGGCGACTTCCCACTCCGCGTCCCCTGGCCCGTGCAGCCACGCCGAACAGTTCCAGATAATCTCCGAGAAGAAAGTGGCGTCTGACCACGGCGATCGCTGCGACGACACCCGCATCATCAGGCAGGACATAACTCTCGCGCCCGGCAGGGATCGGCGCGAAATATCGATCCCAGTCCGCCATCCGATGACCGAGACGTTTCCATGGCTCTGAGCCGAGCAGGAGGCCGATGACCGCATGACGATCCTCCGCCGTCATCGCTCTGATAGGAGGCGGCATCAGCGGTTCGTCTGCCGGCATGCGAGGACATCCGTGACGGTCATGGGAATCAGGTGGCGCTGCGGCAGTACCTGTTCGGCCAGATGGGCGACCGCCTCATAGGTGTATCGGCCTTTCCCGTTGGCATGCAGCACGACGATACTGCCTTTGCGAGTGAGGCGGGAGAGCCGGTGATCGATCTGTTCCAGTGAGAGGGTGGGGTCGGGATCCCCCGACACGACGTTCCAAAGGATGAACTGAAGTCCCAGGTTTTTGACCAGATCGACGGTGTGATCGTTGAACTCGCCGTACGGCGGGCGAAAGAGAGACGTCGCCCGTCCATATTTCGTTTTGAGCACACGGACGGGTGCCAGGATTTCCTGTTGCTGTTCGTCGAGTGTATGCATGGGAAGGTGCGCGTGCACGTCGCCGTGGGTGCCCACCTCGAAGTACGGAATCCCTAGGAGGAATTTGACTTCAGTGTCGTGCCGCGCCATCCATCGGCCGGACATGAAGAATGTTGCGGGAATTTTATGTTCGACCAAATAGTCGATGACTCGTTGATCATAGCCGCTGCCATTGCGGACAGGGCAGAGATCGAACGTCAAGGCGACTCCGGGACAGGCCGGAGGGCCGCTGGTGAGGACTTCACCGCAGGCGGATCGTGCAAGGACCACGGCAAGGAGAACTGTCCCAAGGGCCAATCGGAGGATAGGCATCGTCGTCAGTATACCCGACCGCACGCTTGACGGCGAATTTTCGCCGCTGGTACGGTATCTTCATGGCATTGCCTGATTGGGAAATCGGACGGGCGCTCGGCATACCGATACGGATCCACGCGTCGTGGTTCCTCGTATTTTTCTTCATGAGTTGGACCTTGGCGACAGGCTATCTCCCGGATGCCTTGCCCGGTCTATCCCACGAACGGTATTGGGGAATGGGAGCCGTCGCGGCCCTGCTCCTGTTCTTGTCAGTTCTGCTTCATGAACTGGGCCACTCCTACGTCGCCAAGCGATATCACATCCCCATCGCCCAAATCACGCTCTTCATTTTTGGCGGGGTGGCGCATATGGGAAAGGAACCGCCCCATCCCCGTGCGGAGTTTCTCATTGCCATCGCAGGACCGGCCGTAAGCTTCGTGCTGGGCGTACTATGCCTTACGTTGGCGATGACGGCGGATACGGTGTTTCCAGGGCCGTCAGTGCGGGGTTTCGTTGTGCTGGGAGGTTTGCTGGGCATGGTCAATGTCCAATTGGGGCTGTTCAATCTTATCCCTGGGTTTCCGTTGGACGGCGGTCGAATGTTACGGGCGGGACTATGGGCATGGAGCAAAAATCTTTATCGTGCCACCGGTCATGCCGCCATGTTCGGCCTCTGGTGCGGCGTCTTGTTTTGCCTGATTGGAGCCTGGATCGTCGGAGAATCTCTGTTCGGAGGGGGTGAGCAGTCGGTGGCCGGTAATGGAGGCTGGCTGTTGTTCATCGGTGCGTTCCTGTTCAGCGCCGCTTGGAATGCGAGGAAGCAGGCGTCCCTCCGTATGGCGTTGGAAGCCACGACCGTTGAGGAAGTCATGGTCCGGACGCCGTTGGTCATCCCATCACATCTGACGGTTCGCGCGGCCGTCGATGACTATTTCGTCGCTCACGGCTTCAGTGGATTTCCCGTGGCCGAGGGGGATTCCGTGACAGGTGTGATCACTGTGGACGATCTCCAGCGGGTGCCGCAAGCCCTCTGGGATTGGCGGACGGTGCGGGATGTGATGAGCCCGGCTTCCCCGGATCTGTTCGTGACCAGGGATCGGACGGTCAAGCAGGCGCTTGATCGCATGGCCAGAACCGGCCGGGATCGGCTTGTGGTGATGGAAGAAGAGCGACCGGTCGGCCTCATCACACAATCGTCGGTCGTGACGTTTTTTCAGTTACATCGAAATGGCCGGGCGCAGAAGAAGCCGGACACCTGAACGGCTACCCATCCGCCTTGGCCACCGAGATATTCTGTGCGATGGCAATCCGAATGAGATGCACCACGAGAAGAAATCCATATACCACGCAGAAGAATTTGAAGGTGACACGATAGAAATCCATCAATAGGACAGGAAGGCAGAGCGCAAACAGGAGGCTCGCGATCAAGGTCATAAACGTCAGGCGCCGGCAGAATTCATGCGACGCTTCCTTCCCGATCGGCTTGAGGGCTCTCGCATAGCGCTCAGCGCGCTGGAGCCTGGCTTCATAGAGAGAGCGTTCACCGAAGCCCCAATAGCGGAGGTAGAAGTATCCTGCAACAATCCACAGCCATGGCATCGCCCACAACGGCCAGTAGGTCCCGCCATGATATGTGTCGCTGCTGATCAATGTGGCGAATGACGGAGCATAGAGCAATCCCAACACCAGAGGGAGGACGCGTTCATCACGAGGACGTTCCCCTGCGGGCCCGCCGTGGATCAGTTCCTTCTCGAATAGAGGGTAGCCGTACTTGAGAACCACGAGTGCGATCGCCGCGCTCATGGTCTTGTCCGGAATATACCGGATCCAGTTCTGAAGCCAGTTGACGATCCACCAACCGATGCTGTCGGCCCATGTCAGGCCGATCAGTGACTCGATGGACTGGTGGACCATGTGTTCCCATTCCAGCACGCGCGTGCTCAGCGTGTCGGCCAGATCCGGATTGAGGGAAAAGATCGAGTGTTCATTCAGGGCAGCCTGGACGAAGGTCCCCGGCACGCTCATGACCAGTGCGCCGCCGACGCCGAACGCATAGAGGAACCAGGCGTGCGAGAGTGCGGAACTTTTTCCGGTCCTGAGATACTTCTGAAATCCTCCCTGCCGTGCCATCCAGCCCCAATACAGAGCCCCGGTCATACTTACGAGCGACCAGGGAAAAATCACGACGTCTGCTCCCGACTCGGGAAATAGGAGCCAATTCACGATGGAGTTGGAGAGTAGGGCGGCCGTAGCTCCCCACCACGGACCGAGCAGGAAAGCTACGAGCGCCGTTCCGGTCATATCGAGAAAGAGGATGCTCTCCAGATGACGGCTCAGCGTCAATCCCACATAGTTCAAGAGAAGGCCGGCGGCCACGATCACACCGGTTTCATACATCAGAAGATAGGAGGTTCCGCGCAGGGGACGTGACGAAAAGAAATCAATCACCGGCGCGGGGTCCGGCAAGGCTCGTTCCGCCGCAGAATGCGCTTTGCGCTCTTGTCCCGACTTGAGCCGGTTCTGAATGTCGAGCAGCTTTTCCATCATGGACAGCATAGCGGCGACGAAGCCGGCAATGGTGCCGCCCAACATCAACAGATCTTTTCCGAAGTCGTCGAACATCTTCCGAAGGTCTCCGATGGTGGTTCATTGTAGCCAGGTCGGCACGCCCTCGCCAGAAAAAGCCCGGAAGCCGACAGCGGCAGACCTGCTCCGGATGCATTACAGCGACATGCCGGGAGTCTTGGACAGGACGGGGTCGGGCACCCGGATCCGTTGCTGCAGCGAGTGGGCGACAACGGCTCCAAAGAGGAGCAGCGTGGCAGAATAATACAGCCAGAGAAGGAGGAGAATGACTTCCAACAATGAGCCATAGAGGTCGTACAGCGCGGCGTATTCGGCATAGTTCGTAAACAGCAATTTTGCCGAGACCCACAGGAGGCTGAACGTGAGGGCTCCGATCATGGCTTCGCGCCACCCGGGAGGGCGGCGGGGTACGAAGCGGTAGAGTGCCGTGACGGTGAGAAAGGCCAGCAGAAACGGAAGCGTATAGGTCAGGAAAAAATCATGAGCCGTCAAGGCCAGGAGGTCGAGCCCCCAGAAATGGGGGATATAACTGGTGATGATGTTGACGGTCTGCGTGGCGACGTACGAGACGACGAGCAACAGTCCGACCGCTCCAAGGGAGGCGACAGAAATAATCGTCGAAATCAGCGGATGGCGTTGCCAGCGGCTTTCGAATACGACATTCAGGGCGTAGTCGAGCTCGTAGAAGACCAGCGTGCCGAACCAGGCAAAGGACAAAAAGACGAGCCAGCGCACCGTGTCCAATTCGCTCACGCGCTGCAACTCCACGGCCAGCTTGGCGCCGAGAGTCGGGAGAAAGCCTTTCAAGAAGCTGAGGAGCACTTGCGCCCCGATGACATCCTGACTGACGATGAAACTGACGCCGTACAGCAGGAGAAAGACGAGCGGGAAGAGCGAGAGCAACGAGAAAAATGCGAGGGACGCCGCGAGGCTGCCGCATCCTTGTCTTAAGAACGATGTGAGGAAGTCTTTGAGCAGACGCCAGAGTTCCATTGGCCGCCACCTCTGATGGAATCACTCAGCCTAGCACGGCTGGCGCAGTGATGCACGGGCGGTCAGCCTGTGTTATTTGAGCGGAAGGACCGACTGCACCGCCAGACTTACCAGAGGATTCGGGAACAGTCCGAAGATGATGACTCCGGCGACTGCGCAGGCCAAGACGATCGAGAGGGCCGGGGAAGGCACCAGCCGCGGAGGATCAACCACCGATGCATCCGGTTCGCGCATATACATGACCATGACGATCCGCATGTAGTAGTAGGCGGACACCGCGGCGAAGATCAAGGCGATGACGGCCAACCACGTCAGCCCGGCATCGACCGCCGCCATGAAGACATAGAACTTTCCGATGAACCCGGCGGTAGGAGGAATGCCGGCGAGCGAGACCATGAACACGAGCATGAGGAACGCCGCCATCGGTTGACGTTTTGCCAGTCCGGTGAAATCCTCGATCTCCTCGCCTTCTATTCCACCGGTACGGAACATCGCAATCACGGCAAACGCTCCCAGGGTCATGAAGGCGTACAGGACGAGATAGAGCATGACACTGGCGATTCCCGTCGTCCCTCCCGACTCGCTCATACTGCGACCGGCCGCCACGATGCCGATCAAGGCATACCCGGCATGCGCGATGCTCGAATAGGCCAGCATCCGTTTGATGTTGGTCTGCACGATTGCCACCAGGTTTCCGAGCACCAACGTGGCGAGACACAGCAGAAGGAACAGCGCGGACCAGTTGGCCTTGAGCCCGCCGAGTCCTTCCACGAACACGCGCAGGAAGGCTGCGAAGCTGGCGGCTTTGGATGCGACGGCCATGAAGGCCGTGACGGATGTCGGCGCTCCCTGATAGACATCGGGCGTCCACATATGGAACGGCACGACCGCAAGCTTGAACGCAAATCCCACTGCGATCAGGATGGTCCCGATGAGCAGCAATGGATCATCGAAGCCGCGGGATCCTATGGCTCCCGCGATGACAGAAAGTCTGGTGCCTCCCGTCACTCCATATAAGAGAGAGATGCCGTACAGCAAGAGACCCGACGAAAAGGCCCCGAGGACGAAATATTTGGCCGACGCTTCCAATGACCGTGCCGAAGACCGTTTGAGTCCCGCCATGATATACAGCGACAGAGACATCAGTTCGGTCCCGAGATAAATCGTGAGCAGATCGGTTCCGGACACCATGACCATCATCCCCGAAAGCGACAGCAGGATGAACCCGTAATATTCACCGAGCTGAAGTCGCTCGACTTTGAGGTAGGGCATCGACATGAGAATGGTCATGCCGGTCACGACATACAGCATCAGTTTCCAGAAGCGCGCATAGCCATCGACGACGACGAGGTCGTTGAATGCCTGCACCCGCACGTTCATTGATCCGATCTGGCCGCCGGTGAGCCCGATGCACAAGGCCAGCGACCCGAGACTCAGCCATGCCAGCAATTCCTTGCGCGACGGTTTCGTCACGGGATCGAGGATAAGCACCAGGCAGGCTGCCGCGACAATCACCAGCTCGGGAAGAAGGACCAACAGGTCGGCGCCGAATGAAGTCATGGCAACCGTTCTCCTTCCAAATGCATCGCCGGTGGAGAGACGAGCGCGGAGACCGGAACTCCGGCAGATGGATGCGTCGTCGGAGCGACTTTGGCCCTGGCCATGGCCTCAAGGGTCTTATCAACGCTGGCGTGCATGCGGAGAAGGACCGGGTTCGGGTACAGGCCGATCCAAAAGACCAGAATCACGAGGGGCGCGAGGATGCCCAGTTCACGATGATTCAAATCGGTCAATTTGGGCAGATGGCCGGGAGACGGGACGCCGAATGCGACGCGTTGGATCATCCACAGCATGTAGGACGCAGCGAGGATCACCCCGAGAGAGGCAACGGCCGCCGCCGCCTTGCTCCACAGGAACGTGCCGACCAGGACCAAAAATTCTCCGACAAAGCTGTTGGTGGCGGGGAGGCCGAGAGACGACAGTGAGAAAATCACTAGAAACGTGGCGTAGCGCGGCATCGGATTCGCGAGGCCCGTATTGTCGGCGATCAGGCGGCTGTGCGTGCGTTCATAGATGATCCCGACACACAGAAACAGCCCTCCGGTGGTGATCCCGTGATTGATCATTTGCATCACGGCGCCCTCGATCCCCTGCTGGTTCAGCACGAATAGACCAAGCGTGACGAATCCCATATGGCTGACGCTCGAGTAGGCGATCAGCTTCTTGAGATCCGTCTGCGCCAAGGCCATGTACGCTCCGTAGATGATCGCGACGATCGAGAGCAGCGCCATCACCGGGGTCATGACCCGGCTGGCATCCGGGAGCATCGGCAGGCTGAATCGCAGGAATCCGTATGTGCCCATCTTGAGGAGCACGCTGGCGAGAATGACGCTGCCGGCAGTCGGCGCCTCCACGTGAGCGTCGGGCAACCAGGTGTGGAAGGGAAACATCGGGACTTTCACGGCAAACGCGGCGAAAAAGGCAAGGAACAACCAGGTCTGAAGCGGGCCCGGATAGGTCACCTGGCTTAACGCAAGGATGTCGAACGTCCGGCCGCCATAGAAATACAGCACCAGAATGGCCACGAGCAGCAAGATACTTCCTGCGAGCGTATACAGGAAAAATTTAATCGCTGCATACAACCGGTTCGGTCCTCCCCAGACACCGATCAGAAGATACATCGGTATCAGCATCGCTTCCCAAAAGACATAAAAGAGCACGAAGTCCAACGCGGCGAATACCCCCAACATAGCGGTTTCCATGACCAGCAGCACCGCCATGAAACTTCGGACGCTGACCGTAATCGCCGTCCAGGAGACCAAAACGCACAAAGGCATGAGGGCGGCCGTCATGAGCACCAGCGGAAGACTGATCCCATCCAACCCCAGGCTGTAATGGATGGGCGGAGTCTTGATCCAGGCGACATGTTCGACGAACTGCATTTGACTGGAGTGCGCGTCGAAAAGCCACCACAGCGGGATTGCCAGGACCAGATCGGCAATCGTCACGCCGAGGGCGATCCAGCGAGCGGACGATTCTTTGGCACAAGCGATCGCTGCGGCTCCCGCGAGCGGAAGGAAGATCAGAACCGTGAGCCATGGAAAGCCGGTCGAAGACATTACGCCTCAATAGAGTAAAAACACGGTCAGAATGACGGCCACGCCGAGGGCCATGCCCAGTGCGTAATGCTGTGTTTGCCCGCTCTGCAGCAGCCGCATGAACCACGCGCCCCATGCGACGGCGCGGGCCACCCCGTTCACGGCCCCGTCGATGATCCCGACATCGACCCGTTTCCAGAGTTCCCCTGCCGCGCGAAAGGTCGGACGGACGATCACGCGGCTGTAGAGTTCATCCACATACCACTTGTGGAACGATAATTCATACGCCGCCTGCCACGTGCGGGCGAGGGTATCCGGCAGCGAAGGGTTGACCACATAGGCATAATAGGCGCCCCCGATGCCGAGGACGCCCATCAGTGTGGCCGCTGCCATGACTCCGGCAGCGCCGCTTCCATGATGCGCCGCCTGTTCACCGCCGGACGAAAACATCGGTTCGAGAAAAGACGGAATGCCGAGGTACCCCGTGACGATGCTCAACACCGCGAGAATCATCAGCGGCACGGTAATGGTCGGCGATTGTTCATGGACGTGTGCAGCGTGATGGGGATCGACACGGGAAGAACCCCAGAAGGTGACGAAGACCAGGCGGAAACTGTAGAACGCCGTCATGAGCGCCGTGAGCAGACCGAAGACCGTGAGCACCTGACCGAGCGGCCCGGATGACCAAGTCGATACGAGCAGGTCGTCCTTGCTGAAGAATCCGGCCGTCAGGGGAAATCCGGCGAGGGCGAGGGAACCGACGAGGAAGGTCCAATACGTGACCGGAAGCTTGTCTTTCAATCCGCCCATATGCCGCATGTCCTGCTCGTGGTGGAGCGCGAGAATCACCGAGCCGCATCCTAAGAAGAGGAGGGCCTTGAATGCTCCGTGCGTCAACAAATGGTACATGCCGGCCGCATAGGCTCCGAGGCCGCAGGCCATCATCATGTAGCCGAGTTGGCTCATCGTCGAATAGGCCACCACTCGCTTGATATCTGTTTGGGTGAGCGCGATGGTGGCGCCCAATACCATGGTCAGCCCGCCGACCACGGCAACCACGGTCATAGCCGTAGGAGACAGGTTGTACAAAGGCGCGAGGCGCGCGACCATGAACACGCCGGCGGTGACCATGGTGGCGGCGTGAATCAACGCGGAGATCGGCGTAGGGCCTTCCATGGCGTCCGGGAGCCAGACGTGCAAAGGCACTTGAGCCGATTTGCCGACCGCTCCGGTAAACAGGAGAAGACAGATCATCGTCATAACGGGAACGTCCCACGTGCCGCCCAAGGCGCTCAGGACGTTCAGTGTCGCACCGGCCGCCTCCGGGGCTCTGGCAAAGACGTCGGAATAATCGAGCGAGCCCAACGTCGTCCAGACGAGCAGAAGGCCAAGGATAAAACCAAAGTCGCCCACGCGGTTGACGATGAATGCCTTCGTCGCAGCCGCGCAGGCTGAAGGCCGTTCATACCAGTGGCCGATCAGGAGATAGGAACAGAGACCGACCGCTTCCCAAAACACGAAGAGTTGGAGGAAATTATCGGCCAGCACCAGCATGAGCATCGAAAACGTAAACAAGGCGATATAGCTGAAAAAGCGCGCATAACCCGGTTCGCCCGCCATGTAACCGATCGTATAGATGTGAACGAGTGTACTGACCGTGGTGACCAGCAGCAGCATGACGACGGTCAACCGGTCTACCGTCAATCCGATATGGATATCGAGCGTGCCTGAGGTCAGCCAGGTATACAGGCGAAGGGTCGTATGGTGTCCGCCGGCTACATCGAAAAACGCCAGTAACGACAGCACAAAGGAAAGCGCAACGGCCGGCACCGCCACGAGATGCGCCTTGTCTTTGATCCACTGTCCACCGAGCCCCAAGATCAGAAACGAGGCCAGCGGAAAGAGAGGAATCAATTCATACGTCATGAACCGGGTGCCTCAAGAAACCATCCGCTTGCCGCCGGGACAGAGCGCAGGATGTGACCCATAGATGCCGTTCCTCCGCCGAACCCGTGCATCACCATTTCAGCAACTGAAAGTCGTCGACATTGATGCTCGACTTGGCCCGATGCAGCGCGATGATGATCGCCAAGCCGATCGCCACCTCGGCGGCGGCTACCGTCAAGGCGAAAAAGACGAACACCTGACCGGCCACGTTATGGAAATACTCGGAAAACGCGACGAAATTGATATTTGTGGCGTTCAGCATGAGTTCGACCGACAACAAGATCGTAATGATGTTTCTCCGGATCAACACGCCGGTGACGCCGGTGAGAAACACGACTCCGCTGAGCACCAGATAGAACGAAAGGGGAACGGTCATGATTCGGCAGGCTCCAGGAGATCACGCTTGGCGAGCACGATCGCCCCGATCATGGCCACGAGGAGAACCAAGGATGCGACTTCAAACGGAAACAGGTAAGTCGAATACAGCACGTCACCAAGGGCTTCCGTGTTTCCCAGCTGTTCCACCGCGATGTCGGACGCATGGAGCGCTGGTGAGGGGGTTCGGCCTTTCGCAAGAGTCAGGACGATTCCTTCGAGCGCCAGCAGCGAACCGACGAGGGCGGCGGCGGGCCATTGGCGGTGATAGCGTTCATCCTGTTTGACGTTCAGCAGCATGACGACAAAGAGATACAACACCAGGATCGCACCGGCATAGACGATGATTTGCACGGCTGCAAGAAATTCGGCGCGAAGGGTCACGTATAGCCCGGCGACGTGAAAGAACATGATCAACAGGGAGAGCGCGCTGTAGATGGGATTGCGGAGTGCGACGACGAGCACCGATGTCGCCGCGATCATCAACGCAAAATAGAAGAAAAAGACCTGATCCATCTACTGATTCCCGTCCGGCCTGACGACCGTTACGAAGGTTTTTGCGGGATGTTCCCGAACGACACGTTGAAAAACGCGACATTCGGATGTTGCAATTCCAATCGCTTTTCTCGCACGGGAAACGAACGGTCCCCGATGGCGAGCAGTTGCTGTTTGTTCAGCTGCAACTGGCGTTTGTCATAGACAGCCCATTCGAATTCCCGCGTCATTCCCAGGGCATCGACCGGACACGCATCGACGCACATGCCGCAAAACAAACAACGGGTCATGTCCATGTAATATTCCTTCGAATAGCGCTTCGTCGGTTCGCCCGGCACTTCGGCGCTGACCACGCGGATGACCCGCGAGGGACAGGCCGCCTCGCACAGATCGCACCCGACGCATTTTTCCGTGCCGTCATCGTACCGGAGCAGCGCCAGCATCCCCCGGTAGTTGTCCGGCAAGGTCCGCTTTTCGTGAGGGTACTGGACGGTGATCGGCTTGTAATGCAGGAGATGCGACATGGTGGCCTTCATCCCCACAAGGATTTCGTAGAAGATGATCGTTTTGAACCACGCTGTCAGCGAACGCATGTTCGACCTATTGGATGTTCAGCACACACAAAGGCTATTGGGGAAACAAATATGCCGCGATCGCCGTCACCACGATATTGCCCAACGCAATGGGCAACATGACTTTCCATCCGAACTTCATCAGCTGGTCATAGCGCAGGCGCGGCAGCGTGGCGCGCAGCCAGAAAAACAAAAAAAGGAATGTGTAGACCTTGACCGTGAACCACGCGATGTTTTCGGCCCAGGCGAACTGTTCGAGGCCGAGGTGCCCGAGAATGGTCCCGGGATACGGAGCGTTCCATCCCCCGAGAAACATGGCCGCTGCCACGCAGGACACCAGCACCATATTGGCGTATTCCGCGATGAAGAAAAATGCGAACCGCATCCCGCTGTATTCCGTAAAAAATCCCGCCACCAGTTCGCTCTCCGCTTCCGGCAAGTCGAACGGGACGCGGTTCGTTTCGGCCACCGCGGAAATGACGTAGACGACGAACGCGAAAATCTGAGGCGCCGGCAGCGCGAAGACATACCAATGCCAGAATCCTCCGGATTGAGCCTCCGTAATCTTGACGAGGCTCAAGGAGCCGGCCAGTAAGAGAACCCCGACGATGGCCAAGCCCACGTTCAGTTCGTAACTGATGACTTGGGCGGCTGAGCGCAGTCCTCCCAGCAGGGAATATTTACTGTTGGAGGCCCACCCCCCCAGAATGATGCCGTAGGCTCCGATCGAGGTGAACGCAAGAATGTACAGAATGCCGATGTTGATGTCGCTGATCACGAACGGCTTGACCGTGATGCCCATGAATTCGAACGGTTGATTCGGCCCGAACGGCACGACGGCAAAGCCGATCAGCGCCGGAACCATGGCGAGGATCGGCGCCAGCGTGAACATGAACTTGTTGGCTCCGGCCGGTACGATGTCTTCCTTGAAAAACAGCTTCAGACCATCGGCGATCGGTTGCAACACGCCGTAGGGGCCGACTTCCATCGGACCCATCCGGTCTTGCATCCAGCCGAGCACCTTGCGCTCGGCCAGGGTCAGGATCATGACCGTGAGCATCACGATACCCATGACGGCTGCGATCTGGGCGAGAGAAATAACTAAGCGCACGCTGAGTTCAGTCACGGTCACACTCCCGGATGACAGGTAAGCAACACATTAGTCTGATAGGTTCCTCAAGGAATTTTGACGATCGAGACAGACGTGTTTCTGAACGACGGGACCCGCGTGACCGCGTCGATCGTGCACTCGAACAGATCCATGGCCTGTTGGGCAAAGTGATCGGGGAACCAGACGGTGCCCCGGGGCACCCGGTCCGTCAGCTTCACCGTCGTCGTAAAACTGCCGCGCCCATTGGACAACCTGACGCGATCGCCGTTCTTCAACATGCACGCATCCGCGTCGGCGGCGCTCATGCGCAACGAGCCCGAGCTTTCGACTTGTAGCAGTCCTTTGGCCCGGGTTGAAAGCTTTCCCGAGTGAAAGAGACTTTGAACGATGCCGAGGTCGACCGTGCCTTCTGCCTGTCCTGTGCGCGGGGCCAGAGTATACCGTCTGTCCAGGTCGAGTCGATATCCCTCTGTGAGATATCGTGCGATTGTCGATTGATCCGCCTTGGGAGGGACCGGCGCCGGTCCCAATGATCCATATCCGGGAATGATGCTCCGGATTTCCTTCAAGACGTCTTTGGCCTCCGCATATTCGAGCGGTGTGCCCAGCAATACGGACAGAACGGAGAGAATCTCCCAATCCGGCCGGCTGTCTCCGACCGGTTCGATTGCCGGCCGCACGGACTGCGCGTGACCTTCCTGGTTGGTAAACGTGCCGGCTTTTTCCATCGAAGAAGACGCGGGCAGCACAACGTGCGCCTGCAGGGCTGTTTCCGTCAGAAAGAGTTCCTGGCAGAGGAGAAATTCCAGTTGGCCGATCGCTTGCGCCGCTCCCAGTTGCGCGGGAAGGCTGCCGAGCGGATTCTCGCCGACGATGATCATCGCTTTCAACGAACCTCTTGTCGCCTGTTCGATCATCTCCACGAGCGTTGCGCCCCGTTCGGCTGGAATGGCCGCTTTCCAGGCTTGCCCGATCCTGTTCCGGGATTCCGAATCGGAACAGTCTCTGGGCCCGGGAAGGAGTTCCGCCAGGGCGCCCATTTCTGCAGCTCCCTGATCGTTGTTCTCCTCGGCGAGCGTGGCCAGGCCGCATCCCGGCGACGTCAATTTGCCGAGCAGCAGCAGGAGATCCAATAGGTTCACGCAGCTGGAATAGCCTCCTGAGCTTCTCAAGAGTTCCTGCCCCGCCAGTACGACCACACGGCGACCTTTGAGGACTTGCTGCGCGATCGCCATGAATTGTTCCTGCGACGCGCCGGTCACGGACGAGATGTCGGTCCAGGAAAGCGCCCCCGCCGCTTGGGTCAACGCTTCGACGTAGCCGGCCGCTTGCGAACGGACTGTTGGATCGACCCCGTTGTGATCGATCACCGCCTTGATCAGTCCCAGTACCGCACTACCCAATTGAGGCGGCTGCACACAGACATGATGGTGGGACAGATTGGCGATGTTGCTGATCGTCCCGACAGCCGGAACCATTGAATCGATCGTGCAAAGGGTGGCGCCGTGTTTCTTGACGGCCTCTTTGACTCTCAGTCCGGCGATGGGATTGGTTTCGGTAATGTTGGTTCCGATCAGGAGCAACGTATCGGCGTGGCTCAGATCTTCAAGACTCACGGTCCACCGGTGCGTGCCTTGCACCCGACGCATAGCCTGTACACCGTTGATCTGCCCGTATCGGGCGCTGCTGTCGAGGTTGTTGGTGCCCACGACCAGCCGCATGAATTTCTGGAAGAGATACAGATCTTCGTTCGTACAGCGGCCGGATATCAGCCCACCGAAGGCCTGCGAGCCATGCGCGGCTTTGAGGCGTCCGATTTCATCGGCGGCGAATTGGAGCGCTTCTTCCCATGTCGATTCCACGAGCGTGCCGTTGCGCCTGATCAGCGGTTTCGTGATACGGTCCGGATGCGTGGCGGCATGATAGCCGAAAAACCCTCTGGGACAGAGATCACCGTTGTTTCGGCCGGCGCCGTGGGCGGAATTCACTTCGACCAGTAATTGACCCTTGGTTTGCACGGTGATCTGGCAGCCGTCGCCGCAATACTGGCAGATCGTGTCGGCACGCTTGAGCATCCACGGACGGTACTCATACATGGAGAGACGACTGGTGATTGCGCCCACGGGACAGATCTGGACGCACCCGCCGCAGAATTCGCAGTCCAGCGGATGCGTGCTGAACGATTTGATCTCCGTCATGGTTCCACGCCCGGACGGGGCCAGCGCTTTGACGTCCATCACTTCGTCGCAATAGCGAACGCATCGCAGGCACTGCACGCACCGGTTCATCTGCGTCTCAATGAGCGGGCTGAAGTATTCTTTCTGGAAAATGCGTTTGGTCTCGGCGAAGCGGCCAGCGGTCGCGGTATATTCATGTGAAAAATCCTGAAGGTCGCAGCGGCCGCCCTGGTCACAGACGGGACAGTCGAGCGGGTGATTCGCCAGAATGAATTCCAGCACGGACTTATGCGCGTCATTGACCACGCTCGTCGCGGTGCGCACCGCCATGCCGTCCGATGCGACCGTGCTGCAGGACGTCTGGAGTTTCGGCATCTTTTCGATTTCCACCAGACACATACGGCAATTGGCGTCGGGCTTGAGCTTGGGGTGATAGCAGAAGTGTGGAATCATCACACCGACCCGCCGGGCAGCTTCAATTACCAGCGTGCCCTTGGGCACGGTGACTGAGATGCCGTCGATGGTCAAACGGACGGTGTCTGTCGTCGTCTCCGCCATGGTCAGTGCCGGGCTCCTGCCGGAATCGGCCGAATGAGATTGGCCGCTTCCGCTTCATGGATCAGCGTGACATATTCAGGCCGCCAGTGTTTCAAGGTGCTCATGATCGGCGCGACTTCCGCATCCCCGAAGGCGCACACCGTGCGGCCGGCGATGTTTTTGCAAAGGTCGGACAGGGTTTCAAGATCTTCGGCGCGCCCCTGCTTGGCGACAATGCGCCGCATGGTCTGCACGAGCCAGGAACTGCCTTCCCGGCACGGACTGCACTTGCCGCATGACTCATGATAGAAAAACTCCATCAGGCGCAGGGCAGCCCAGACCATGCTGGTCCCTTCCTCCATCACGGTGACGCCGCCGGACCCCAACATCGAGCCGGCCGCCGCCACCGATTCAAAATCCATTTTGACGTCGAGATGATCGGGAGTCAGAAACGGCGCGGAGGCCCCGCCCGGAATAAATGCCTTGATCGGCTTATTCTCCCGCATGCCGCCGGCATGCTCATCAATCAGCTCGCGGAACGTCACGCCCATGGGCACTTCGTAATTTCCTGGACGCTTGATGTGACCGCTGACGCAGAATACCCGCGTGCCCGTGCTCTTGGGCGGCGATCCGATGGCCGCGAACCACTCGAAGCCTTTTGACAGGATGTGCGGAAGATTGGCGAGGGTCTCGACATTGTTCACTACCGTGGGCTTGTTATAGAGACCATGGGTGGCGGGGAACGGTGGCTTGACGCGGGGTAGACCGCGCTTGCCTTCCAATGATTCGAGGAGCGCTGTTTCTTCCCCGCAGATGTAGGCGCCGGCACCCCGGTGGACCCAGACATCCACGTTGACTCCGGTCCCCAGAATATTCTTCCCGATGTACCCTTTGTCCCTGGCCTCTCCGATGGCCCGCTCGAGGATGCGCGACCCGAGAACCATTTCACCGCGTATATAGATGTAGGCGGTTTCGGCTCCAATGGCGTATCCTGCCAAGACGATACCCTCCAACAATTGATGAGGATCCCGCTCCATCAATTGCCGGTCCTTGAAGGTGCCGGGTTCGCTCTCGTCCGCGTTGCAGCAGAGGTAGCGGGGTCCTTTGTGGTCCTTCGGAAGGAAGCCCCATTTCACTCCGGTGGGAAATCCGGCTCCTCCGCGCCCCCGGAGTCCTGATTTCATGACCGTGGTCGTCACGTCAGCCGGGGAAATTTTCCCCAACACCTTTCTCAGCGCTTGATATCCTCCAGTCCTTTCGTAGTCCGCCAGCGAACCGCTGTACCCCTGCGCGGACATATTCTTCAATAGGATAAGTTCGTGTTTCGGCATCGTCTTCCGATCAATCTTGTGCGGCCGGTTCGGGCCACATGTAGGGACCGCTTTTCAAAGGGCTCGTGCCGGCGGTCCTCAGGTCCGCGAGAATTCTGTCCACGCGGTCCTCCGTCAACCGCTCGTAATAGTCATCGTTGATTTGCATCATGGGGCCGGTGCCGCAGGCGGCGAGGCATTCGACGGTGCTCAATGTGAAGAGTCCGTCCGTCGTCGTCTCGCCCGGGCCGATCCCGAGTTTGTGCTTCAGCCACCCGACCACCGTATCAGAGCCCACCAGAGCGCACATGAGCGATTTGCACACCTGAATGTGGTATCTGCCCACTTTCTTGAGGTTGAGCATCGTATAGAATGTAGCGGTTTCATAGACCTGCGGCGGCGTCAGGGTCAGCAGCCCCGCTATTTCGATCATGGCCGCTTCTGTCACATACCCCTGCTCGCGCTGAGCCAGATACAGCAGCGGAATGAGGGCGGACCGCTTGACCGGGTATCTCATGAGGATATCGTCGATTTCTTTCTGATATTTCTCTCTTAGCACGGGCACAGTCCTTTTTATCTATTCTGCCTGCCGTCGGCTTGCTCGAACCTCGGTCTCAGGTCAGCCTCTCAGCGGCCGCATTCCTGAAGAGCTCCGGCGGAAATTTTTCGTCCGCCCGATTCGCCAACCGGGGCTCTCTACCTGTCGCACTCTCCCATGACAATATCGTAGGTGCCGAAGATCGTGATGATGTCGGAAATCAAATAGCCCCGCGCCATGTGATCGAACGCTCCCATGTGCACGAACGACGGGGAGCGGATTTTCAAGCGGTAGGGACGGGCCGAGCCGTCGCTGACGATGAAAAATCCGAGTTCTCCCTTCGGCGCTTCCGTCGCACAGTACGTCTCCGCTTTCGGCGGTTTGAGACCCTGCGTGAAGATGATGAAGTGATGGATCAAGCTCTCCATATCCCGCATGACGTGCGGCTTCGGGGGCGGAATATATTGAGGCGCATCCGCGATGATCTCCCCGGGCGGCATCTGATCCAGGCATTGCTTGATGATCCTGGCGCTCTGCCGCATTTCCTCCATCCGGACCCAATAGCGATCGTACGTGTCACCGCTTTTCCCGATCGGGACTTCCCAATCGACCCTGTCGTAGACTCCGTAGGGCTCTTCCTTGCGGATATCGTAGGCGACGCCGGATCCCCGCAGCACCGGGCCGGTGCATCCGAAATTGATGGCATCGGCAGCGGAGATGACGGCGACATTCTTCGTACGGCCGAGCCAGATGCGATTGGTCGCGATCAATGAGTCGTACTCCTTGACCTTGTCCGAGAACGTTTCCAGAAACGTTTTCATCCGCTGGACGAGGTCGGGGGTGAAGTCGCTGTCAACACCGCCGATGCGATAGTAATTCAACGTCAGACGAGCTCCGCACAGCTTTTCGAACATGTCGAGCAGAGTCTCGCGCTCTCGGAATGTCCAGAAGAACACCGTCATGGCGCCAATATCCAGTGCCTGTGTCCCCAGCCAGAACAGATGACCGATGATGCGCTGCATTTCGGCCACGATCGTGCGGATGTATTCGGCTCGTTCCGGAATCGTGATCCCCAGCAGTTTTTCGACCGTTCGCACGTACGCGTAGTTGTTGGCCATTGCGCACACATAGTCGAGCCGGTCGGTATGAGGGATGATCTGCATGTACGCGAGGCCTTCGGAAAGCTTCTCGACTCCGCGATGCAGATACCCCAGGTCGGGCGTGGCCTTCACGATCCGCTCACCGTCCAGTTCAAGCACCACGCGGAGCACCCCATGAGTGCTGGGGTGCTGCGGCCCCATATTCAGCAGCAGTTCCTCGCGGCGACGGCGACCGGATGGAACCGAGTCGGATCGGAACACCTGTTTTTCCTGTTCGGGAATCTCGCTGCCGGCCATTTCGGCCGGCGGTTCGTCCAGGCGCGGGATGAACTCGAACTGGCTGCGCCAACCCCGGCCCTCCGTCGGGAAGTCCTTCCGCAGGGGGAATCCTTCCGCATAGTCCTCGGGCATGAGGATCCGGCGGAGATCCGGATGCCCGGTAAAATGAATTCCCATCATGTCGTACACTTCACGCTCAAGAAATTCCGCGCCTTTCCAGATGCCGGTCACGGAAGCAATCGTGGGATTGTCCTCATTCAGTCTCGCTTTGAGCCGTAACCGGTGACGATGCGGCAGCGAGTGCAGATGATAGACCACCTCGAACCGCTGCTGGTCTTCCGGATAATCGACCGAACAAATATCAGAAAGATGGTCGAAGGACGCCTCCGGTGCGTCGTGGAGAAATCTCGCCAACTCCACGATATGCGCCGATGCCACGGACACAGATACCTCGGACCGTTGCGTATCCGCCTGAACAGACAGCACGGCCTCCGGGAATTTTGTCATCAACGTTTCGAACAAGGATTCCATAACCGGCTATTTCACGAACACCTTTTCCCGCTGAATTTTTTCTTGCAACTTGAGGAGTCCGTCCATCAGCGCCTCCGGCCTGGGAGGACAGCCTGGAACATAGACGTCCACGGGAACGATCTGATCGACGCCCTGCACGACGGCATAGCTGTTGTAATGGTTGCCTGACGTCGCGCAAGAGCCCATTGAAATGACGTAGCGCGGTTCGGGCATCTGATCGTAGATGCGTCGGATGACCGGGGCCATCTTGCGGCTGACGGTGCCGGCCACGATCATGAGATCCGACTGCCGGGGCGATGCGCGGAACACGCCGGCGCCGAACCGGTCGATGTCGTAGCGCGATGAAACGCTGGCGATCATTTCGATCGCGCAGCAGGCCAACCCGAACGTCATGGGCCACAAGGCGGACTTGCGAGCCCAGTTTACGACCGCGTCCAAATTGGTCGTGATGATATTGGCTTCGAGTTGGCGCTCCAGAAAACTCATGTTGTCCTCACCGTATTCCGTCCCGAATGCAGGCACACTGGGCGAACCGGATGGGCTGAACGAATACTGGCCTCGCTCAATCCCATTCTAACGCTCCCTTCTTCCACGCGTACCACAGGCCGACCAGAAGAATGGCGATAAAGACCAGCATCTCCGCGAGTCCGAGGAAACCCAACGACTGAAACCGCACCGCCCAGGGAATAATGAAAATGACTTCGATGTCGAAAATGACGAATAGCATCGCGATGATGTAGTAGCGAATCGGGAACTGAATGCGCGCATCGGAAAACAGCGGGCTGCCGCTCTCATATGGATTGAGCTTGGCGCGATAGGGCCGGCTTGGCCTGACGAGCTTGCCCAATAATAGAGACGCCATGCCAAACACCACGGCAATCCCGATGAAGATCAGAATCGGGAGATAATTCAGCGGGGTCGTCTCTCCACCCATAGGTGTTCCTCACACCGCAGCGTACGCGCTCAATGCGGAGCCGAAAAATGGTTTGAATGCCAGGCCATCCAGTTCGGGACGCTCGATCCCTTTGTGCTGGACGAGAATCTTGAATGTGCGGCCCATGCCTTCCGGCTTCAGCAGATGAACAGCCGCTTGAAACTCCCGGCTTCCCGGTTCATGTCTGGCGATCAGTTCTTCGACCCCGAGACCCATGAGAAAGCTCATTTGATTGGTGAAACCCGTGACGGATAAACCGCACGCTTCTCCCACCGTGGCCAGAGTCGTAAAATCAACGTGCGCCGTCATGTCTTGCAGTCCGACCCTGATATATGGGTCTTCGGAGGTCATCTGTGCATGGTAACAGATCAGCGTCCCGCGTGATCGCTCCGGCCCGTACAGGTCTCGTGCCGCATGGCCGTAATCGATGGTCATGACGATTCCACGGTTGAGACTGCCTGCGACCTGCTGCATCCAGGCCGACGCCGCGAGGTTGATCTCCGTGCGATACCCGTCCGGCAGTTCGATGCGGACTCGCTCGAGATATTCGCGGAGGGCCGATTGGGACAGTGGCCTCAGACATTCGACGAACCGCCCGTCCCGGATCTCGACAAAGATTTCTAAAAGCACGCCGTCCTTCATTTCGACGCGGTGGACCGGGAAGGCATCGGGCAACTCGTTGCTGAACATCAACCCTGTCGTGCTGGATTCGCCGAGACCGCTCAGATCCTCAAGCCAGGTGATTTGGTCGAACCACGGTCGGAGATGCTGTTGTTGCACGGACCTCATCGATGCACTGCGCTCGATCAAGACGTACCGCAACCGGCGCGCCAACGCGGGGCATTCGTCATGCGCGGCGGAGAGGACATGTCGTGCGAGCAGTCCCTTTCCCGGCCCCATTTCGATCACGACGAAGGGGTTGGGATGGCCAAGAAGACTGTCGACTTGTTGCGCCTGTCTTGCGAGCGCCTGCCCCAAAATCGGATGGACATCCGAACTCGTATAGAAATCGCCTGACCACCCGATCCGCTCCTCGTGGGCTTCTGGAGGCCTCATGTAATACCCGAACTGAGGATGATAGAGCGCCAGTTCCATGAAACGGACAAATGGGATCGGTCCGGTAGCGGAGATCTCGGAGGCGATGGCGGCGATGAGTTCAGGGTGGCCAAGCGTCATAAAGGTCCCGTTGTCGCGGACAAAGCACGGAAACCAGCATTGAGGGCGAAGAGAATACTCACCCGTGCCCTGCACGGGCCAAAAGTGGCGTAGAGTAGCCTCGCGAGGCGAGTTAAGTCAAGGTGAACCAGCCTGAAATCATTGAATTTTTCAATGTTTCACGCACGTCGCTGTCGATGCGCTTGTGCCCTCAAATTTTAAGTGTCAATGCTCGAGCGTGGCGCCAGTAAGTCTCCGAGGCATTGAGGATGCCCGGCGTCTGGGAGAGGGGAGGAGGCGATTTGTTTCATGACAGCATTTGGAAAAGACTTTATATGGGTTTTTTGACTGGAACGCACGATAGCGAAGGCCATTCGTGAGCCGGATCAGCCAGGGAGAATACGTGAAAATGACTCTACAGGACAGGGGCAAACGTGAGCGAGGGAGCTGAGGCCGATTAGGCCCCGTGGCACTTCTTATATTTTTTCCCGCTGCCGCAGGGGCAGGGATCGTTTCGACCAACCTTGTCGTCGTTTCGCTGGACGGTTTGCGAGGCGATCGGTTCGTTCCCGCGATTAAGGATGAGCTTGGGCTGAGGAGGGGTGATGACGGGAGGAGGCGGTGGGGCGGCGGCCGGACCGTCGTTTCTGACCGCCTGCACATGGAACAGCCGATCGATGGTGTCCGATTTGATGCGTTCCATCATGCCGGCGAAAAGATCAAACCCTTCCCGTTTGTATTCGATCAACGGATCTTTTTGGCCGTACCCGCGCAAACCGATTCCGTCGCGAAGATGGTCCATCGCCAGAAGATGGTCTTTCCAATGATGGTCGATCACCTGCAACATGAAATTCTTTTCGAGGAACCGCATGAGATCCGATGACAACTCACGCTCTTTGTGACCGTATGCCTCCTGGACCTGGTGTTTGAGGTCTTCAATGAGTGCGTCACGTCCCATGTCACGCAGCGATTCCCCACCGTCGTGTTTCCCCTGCGTCACATCGAGGCCGAACTGCCCCTGCATCATCTCGGTCAGGCCCTTCATGTCCCATTCCTCGGGATACTGTTCGGCTGGACAGTAGACAGTGAGTGCGGACTCTGCGATGGACGACATCATGTCGAGAACGTCGCCGGCGAGGGTCTCTCCGCTCAGCACCGCTCGGCGGTGACGGTAGATCACTTCGCGCTGTTTGTTCATCACGTCGTCATATTCGAGGAGTTGCTTCCGGATCTCGAAATTGTGGGCCTCCACCTTTTTCTGCGCATTGGCGATGGCGCGCGTGACCATGCCGTGCTCGATGGGAATGCCTTCCTCCATTCCGAGCTTGAGCATCAGCTGCGAGACTCGTTCGGAGGCGAAGATGCGCATCAGATCGTCTTCCAGAGACAAATAGAAGCGGGATGAACCGGGGTCGCCCTGACGTCCGGCCCGACCGCGGAGCTGATTGTCGATGCGCCGGCTCTCGTGCCGCTCCGTCCCCAGGATATGGAGTCCGCCCAACCCGACCACGTCCTGTTTGTTCTTTTCACAATCGGAGCGGATGTCCTCGTAGACGGCCAGTTTTCGCTCATCGGGAAGATTCTCTTCCCGATACAGCACCTGCTTGAACATGAAATCCGCGTTGCCGCCGAGAAGAATATCGGTGCCGCGGCCTGCCATATTGGTGGCGATGGTCACGGCTCCCTTGCGCCCGGCCTGAGCGACGATTTCCGCTTCGCGCTCGTGCTGTTTTGCGTTCAACACGTTGTGCTTGACCCCGCTGCGGCTCAGCATGCCGGCGATCTTTTCGGACTTCTCGATCGAAATGGTGCCAACCAGCACGGGTTGGCCCCGTTCATGGCACTCCTTGATCTCTTCGACGATGGCCGCGAATTTTTCCTTCTCCGTGCGATAGACGACGTCGGCGTAATCGAGCCTCACCATCTTCCGGTTGGTCGGCACCACGTTCACATCCAGATTGTAAATCTTGGCGAACTCCGAGGCTTCCGTGTCCGCGGTCCCGGTCATGCCTCCCAGCTTCTTGTACATGCGGAAGTAGTTCTGGAACGTAACGGAGGCGAGCGTTTGATTCTCATTGGCGATTTTGACGCCTTCCTTGGCCTCGACGGCCTGATGGAGTCCGTCGCTCCAGCGGCGCCCCGGCATCAAGCGACCGGTGAACTCGTCGACGATGATGACCTCACCGTCTTTCACGACGTAATCGACATCCCTCCGGTAAAGCGCGTGGGCCTGAAGGGCTTTGACCACGTGGTGCACCATGTCCATGTTCGCGGGATCATATAAATTGTCGACTCCTAGGAGCCGTTCGACCCGGGCGTTGCCGTCTTCCGTCAACGAGGCGGTCTTCGTTTTTTCCTCGATCGTATAGTCTTGTTCGACCTTGAGTTGGGGGATGATGGCATTGATGCGATAGTACAGGTCAGTCGTTTGGTCGGTCGGGCCCGAAATGATCAGCGGCGTTCTGGCTTCGTCGATCAGAATGCTATCCACCTCGTCGACGATGGCGAAATTCAATTCCCGTTGCACGCACTGGTTCAAATCCGTGACGACCAGGTTGTCCCGCAGATAATCGAAGCCGTACTCATTGTTCGTGCCGTACGTAATATCCGCCCGGTAGGCCTCTGGCCTGGTGCAGGGGCGCAGGTGCTGCAGGCGACGGTCCGACGCCTCGTAGGTCGGATCGAAGAAGAACGAGGCATCGTGCTGAATGACTCCGGTGGACAGTCCGAGCGCATGGTACAGCTGTCCCATCCATTGGGCGTCCCGTTTCGCCAGGTAATCGTTGACGGTGACCAAATGGGCGCCCTTACCTTCGAGCGCATTCAGATAGATGGGAAGGGTCGCCACCAAAGTTTTGCCTTCCCCGGTCTTCATTTCCGAAATGCGACCCTTGTGCAGGATCATCCCGCCGATGAGCTGCACGTCGAAATGCCGCATGTTGAGTTTCCGTTTTGACATTTCCCGGCAGACGGCAAAGGCCTCCGGCAGAATGTCGTCGAGTGTCTCTCCGGCGCTGAGCCGTTTCTTGAACTCCTGGGTCTTGTCGGTGAGGGCTTCGTCCGAGAGCGGGGCAAGAGAAGCCTCCAGACCGTTGATACGTTGGACGACAGGCATCAACGCCTTGATTTCACGTTCGTTCTTGCTGCCGAAGACGAGATTCAATACTTGTGTCAGCATGGTCACGTGTTATTTATTTAACGGTACCGGCCGTGCTCATCGCAAGTGTGACGAGCTATTCTGCGGGAGTATACCGGAAACGTACGGTGAATCCTATCGTGAAGACGGCGGAGTTTTAGCGGAGCATCGCCTTGACTCCCCTTGACGCATTCCAGTACCATCGCAGCAGGAAGCTTCGATGCCCATGAACGTACGCATGGTCCGATCACTCGTCTCTCTGCTGGTCCTAGGGATCATCGTCATGGGCGGGCTTGCGTCCGCGCAATCGCTTACCCATGAATCCCAACATGCCCATCATCAAAAGGCCACTCACGGGACCGTGTTGTGTTCTTGGATGTGCGCCACAGGGCACGTCTTGGATGCAGCCGTTGTCCCTGACCTTATCGAGCAGCGCCCCGTTGCGTTAGCCGAACCGTACACCATCAAGACCGTTCCCTCTCTCCATTCTTCGATCGTCACTTCCCGCGGACCTCCTGCTCATACCCTGTAGCATTTCCAGTTGACGCAACCGGTTCAGGCAGTCGAACCGGCTTCATCGCGTCCACCGTTTGCGGGCGTAATCGTCCAGACAGGCGGAACGAGCTATGCGGGGGGTAGAGTCGGTGAATTTTTCTAACACGGCCACCGCGGTCGATGCAAAACAGATGAGCGGACAGCTTCGGCTCCGCGGCTGGGGTCTGTCCATAGGGCTGCACGGGTTTGCTGTGGCAGGTTCGATGCTTTTGATGGCGCAGATCCAACCTCCGCCATTGAAAGAGACGTTCCAGTGGGATGTTTCGGTCGTTGAGGCTCCTACGGAAAAGCCGGTCATGGCTGCGGCCCAACCTATGCGCGCGCCGGTGCCGCCCACGCCTCCACGGCCTCAAAAGGCGACTCCAGCGGCTGAACCTCCTCCTCCCGTTGTGACACGGTCCGTGCAATCCAAGGAGCAGCCTGTCGTCATGCAGCGCGATCAGCCGCGAACCATCGAACAAGTGACCCCGGTCGTTCAAGCCCAACCGGTCGAACAACACCAGGAACCCGTTCAGGAAAATATTCAACCCCAGCAAGTCCAGATGGCCGAGCGGCAGGTTGAACAAGCAACCCATGAAGCCGTACGACACGAAGAGCCGGTCCAAGAAGCGCCTCCTTACGAGAAAGTGATCGCACCGGCGCAGCCGGTGCCCACTCAAACGACGGTGGCAGCCGTTCAGCACGAGATGGCGCCCGCAGCGATCGAACAGCAGCGTCACGATGCCCCGGTCCAGCGTGCTGCGCCTGCGCAGGAATCCAGTCCGCCGGTATCGGAACGGGCGGACAGCGTGGCTGCAGCCCCTCCGGCTCCCATGGTGACGGAGACGCCCGTTCAAGTCGCAAAAGCAACTGTTTCGGGTCCGGAAACCAAGGCCGATCACCGCTGGATCGCCGAATCGCTTGGCCGCAGACTGGCCGAACTCAAACGCTATCCCAGTTCTGCGAGGATGAACGGGCTGGAGGGAAAGGTCATTCTGAAAGCCGTCATCCGTTCAGACGGACAATTAGCCGAGGTGTCGGTGCAGAAAAGTTCCGGGCATGCCGTTCTCGATGCTGCGGCCATAGAAGCCGTCAGGCTGGCCTGCCCGCTGCACATGAAGCATGCGATCGAGAGGCCTCAGGTGGTCGTCAGTGTACCGATGGTGTACAGCCTTGCCAATTAATGACGGAAGAAAAGGCGATCCGCCGGAACGAATGGGCAAACCGGTGATGATTGCGGGGCCATCCCGCAGAGCAGGATGGTTCGCGGTCTACGGGGTATGGCTCGCCCTATCCGCTACGTCGGCCTGGTCGGGGTCGCAGCTTCCCGTCGAATTCGGTCAAAAGGACGTCCACACCCATCACGTCAAAAGCGTCGTCGGTCCTTCAGTCCACATCGATGAAAAAGGATTCATCGCCGCCGCCTGGGTGGAAGAGGATAAGGATGTACGCACGATCTTCTTTGCAAAGTCCGATACACCCGGCGGACCACTTGGGCAGCCGGTTCGAGTCAATGATCCATCCGAGAGCCCCTATTACAGACAGGAGTCACCCGCGCTGTCGCTCCATGGAAACGATGTTTTCCTGACCTGGTCGAAGACGCATCCCAACATGACTCCTGACAAGCCGTTTTCCAGCGAGCTCCGCTTGAGCCGATCCCATGACGGCGGGCGTACATTCGCCCCGTCCACTCTCGTCAACGATGACGGGCAGGTGATCAATCATACGTTCGATGCCATGCAGGTGGCCCCCGATGGCGCCGTCCATATGGCGTGGATCGATGGTCGCGAAGGCAAGAAAGAACCGGGAACATTTGTGGCCCGCTCGGCCGACGGTGGACGGACGGTTACGAAGAACATGAAAGTCGATGAGAATACCTGCGTCTGTTGCCGGACGGCATTAGCCGCCTCTTCCGACGGAACCATTTATCTGGCTTGGAGAAAAATCCTCGACGGGAACGTTCGTGAAATCGTGGTGTCGCGGTCGATCGACGGAGGGGAGAACTTTTCCCGTCCAACCATCGTCGGGAACGACCGGTGGGTCTATCCTGCCTGCCCGCATCGGCCGGCTTCTCTCGGTGTCGATCGCCAGGGGCGCCTCTATGTCGCGTGGTACACCGAGGGTGCAGACGAGACTCCTGCGATCTATCTGGCTTATTCGGACGACAAGGGCTCCACGTTCTCAGAGAAGCATCAACTGAATCGCTCGAAAGGAACCTTTCCGGACCATCCGCAAATGGCGGTCGATCAGGAGGGCCGGGTCGTCGTTGTCTGGGAAGAACAATCACCGGTACGCCGCGAGGTTGTCGTCAGCTACTCTGTTGATCGAGGCGGGTCGTTCAGCATTCCGATGAAACTCAACGAAAAAAACGGTCAAACGCCGACTGTCGCGGTGAACCAACAGGGAACCGTGGTGATGGGTTGGAAAGAACATGCCATGCCGGCTCATCGAATGGTGCTACAGACCATGTCATTTCCCTCCGTGCAGGTTGCCGGAGAAGGATCCGGCCGTCATGGGCACTAGCCTCGGCACCCGGTTGGTCTGTTTGCTCATGCTTGTGGGCGCGGTCTTGCAGACAGGAGACGGCCCGGTATTCGGCGGTGACTCCGCCTCCCGTGATCCCTTTGCCGAACTGAAAATCAACCGCACGACTGCCGATCGGATCCTCGAGCCGTTCGATCTGAAGGGGCTCGACGGGGCTTCCGTCCGTTCGGGGGATCTCAATGGGAAAGTGGTGTTGTTGAATTTTTGGGCGACCTGGTGCGGCCCCTGCAAAGAGGAAATGCCGTCATTAGCACGGCTGCAGCGCGGGTTCGATCCACAGCGATTCGCCGTGGTTACGATCACGACCGATGTGCAGCCTCAGGGCATCAAGCAGTTTCTGAATCACTTGGGGATCACGTTACCGGTGCTTTTCGATGAAGACCAGGAGGTTTCGCGCGGCCTCATGGTGCGCGGATTGCCCACGACCGTACTCGTTGCATCCGACGGGAGAGTGGTCGGCCGCGCCGTGGGACCGCGAGCCTGGGACAGCCCGGAATCATTGAATTTGGTGAGGCACGTGCTCGACGACCAGAAATGAAGCGGGCTCCCGTTCTATTGTCATTGACCGTCGCCCTCTTTTATGCCGCATTGGCGATGGGGGCGGCCGGTTGCCAGTTTCTTCATCCGGACAGCCCGTTCCACTCCAGGCACCAGAGCAACTCTCACGTGGCTCACTCGGCGATATGCGCCTGGGCCTGCCAGGTCAATCCGTCGGCTGCGCTCGTCCCGGTGATTCCATCGGTGACCCTTCTATTCATGCTCTCGCGGGTCCTGCCGCTTCTCAGGACTCCCTACATTTCCTTCGCATCGCCCGTTCGGCTCTCCCGCGGCCCCCCACTCGTTGCGCGCTGAGTTCTATCACCGTCATTCGGTTTTTCACAGGCAAAAGACACCGCCTGCTTCATGGGCGCTGTCCAGCCCACCATTGAAGGAGTATCGAGCCATGTCGTCTCGTGTACAGGTTTGTCGAGGGTGGTGCATCATGCTATACGCTCTCGCGGTCGTATTCGGATCATTGGTATGGAGCAGCATTGGCGCCGCTCAAGATACATCTGTCGAACCTGCTCCCTCGGCCCGGGAAACGGAATTGCGCGATCAACTCAAGGGTATTCTCCAAGAACTGGAAGACATTCAACACAAGAAGGAACAGGCGGCACCGGAGGCGGAACGTGCGCCTGTCGTCAAGGAAAAGACCTCGGCGCCGGCACCGGAATCGGAACATGAGACTGTTCCGGAATACGAGCTCGCAGACATGAGCATCGTGAGCAAGCGCATGCAGAAACGTCCGGAAGGCGTGTCCATCTCGGCTACCATCCCGGCCGAAACCGATTCTCAGCCGACGCGTACGATGAAAGAGTCGATGGAATCTATTCCCGGCGTCGTACTGAGGCAGGCAAACGGCCCGCGCGACTTCAGCATCATGATTCGCGGCCAGGGCGCCAAGACGGCGTTTGCCGTTCGCGATATCAAGGTCTATGAAGACGGGTTCATTCAGACGCAGTCGGATGGTCTCTCGCGCCTGGATATGCAAGACCCCTGGTTCATGCGCAGCACCGAAGTGACACGCGGCGCCTCGTCCTCCCTGTACGATAACTATGCGTTAGGCGGTATGGTTCAATTTAGGACAAGGCGCGGCAGCGACATCAACGGGTTCGAAGCCTTTCTCCAAGGCGGATCCTACGGCTTTCAAAAGCAGGCGTTTGCGGTTGGTCAGCAGTTTGAAAATCTCGACGTGTCACTGTTCGGCAGTAATGCCGCCGAAGACGGATATATCAGGAACAGCGACTATTCGACGCAGACAATCAACTTCAACCTCCGTTTCAAGATCGATGACAAGCAGAATTTCTACTTCAAGGCGATTTCCAACTGGCTGGATACCAGAGTGCCGACCCGATTGACTCAAGCACAATTCACGACGGACGATCGCCAAGCCGGAGGAGCTCAGACAACCTGCGTGTCCGGAACGTACATGGCCGGCTGCGCCAATGCGACGTTGCTCCATCAACAGCGCATCGATCGGCGGACCATCGTGGGGGGTATCTATGAGCGTCAGCTCAACGCGGGCACGGTGCTGACCATCGAAGGGGATTACGACGTCAAAGACATCAATCAATACTTTTCTCAGATCACCGACAACGTCAATCCAAACGTCAAGTCATACGCCGACCTGCGAAACGACAGCCGGGTCGGAGGTATGCCTCTGCGGAGCTACGTCGGATTCTTCATCAACAACATGGAGCAGGAGGGGAACACGTTCCAAAACCTAGCGGACGGTCAAGGCACGCGGGGATCGTTGCTTCAAAACAACCGCGGCACGATACGGAACATCGGAGGAAGGATTCGAGAGGAACTCGAATTCGTTCCGAAATGGATTCTCGCAGCAGGCTTGGGATTTGAGCAGTCAATGATCAGCGTGCAGTCAATCAATTACACAGGCGCAACACCGTCGCCGGTGAGCGCGAATCGCACGTTCTATAATTGGGCGCCCGAAGTCTCGCTATCTTGGAAACCGGAAGACGGCTATCGGACTTGGATACGCGCCTCGACTGGATACGGCATTCCGCAATTCAACAATCTTCTCAGGGATCCGGTGACGGGACTGCCGGGCACCAATTTCGACCTGAAGCCTCAGAAGAATCTCAACACGGAAATCGGCACGGAAGCGAGGCTTCATCGAACGCTCGGCGTCCAATTAGTTGGGTTCTGGACATTCTTCAAAAACGAGATCATCACACAGACCATTTCAGGAGGGAATACGGCCTCCGTCAACGCGGATTCTTCCCAATACCGTGGAATCGAAGCGTCGTATGACTGGCGGCCGCTTTCCGGATTACGGCTCTCGGGAGCCTATACGCACATCGATGCCCGATATATCAATTTCTCCGATCGGGTCGCAGCGGGATTTCTCTCGAGAGACGGGAAAAACGTTCCGAATGTTCCGACGGACGTATTACACACGAAGGCCGAGTACGACCACGCGTTGTCCGGATGGGGTGGATGGATCGAGGCCTCGTATTACAATAGCTACTTTCTGAACAACAGCAATACGTTCGGAATCCCTTCCTATCTCATTGCGAATATCAATGTACACAAAACCGTGGACGTAAAGAGCAAGTGGTTCCGTTTTGCCAAATTTTATCTCGAGCTCGATAACATCGCGGATAAGAAATACGTCGCGTCCGGCCAGGTCATCGGCGGCGAGACCACCGCTGCCGGCGCCTCTCAGCAGGCATTCTTCGCCGGCTACGGGCGGGCTATCTATGGAGGGGTCACGCTGGGATTGTTCTGACAATTTGAATGGCAACAGACGGCGCGAACGATGGAAACCCTGCACGGACGTCGACCATGTCGTGCGCAGGCGGTCTTGGAGCAATTTGACGACGGCGGCTATGCCGCACTGATGGGACTGGTGAAGTCACCTGACGTGTTTGCATGCGCGGTCAGTATCGCCGGCCCAACGGATCTTCGGATGCTGCTCCGCGACAGAGAATTTTATGTGGGGGTTGGAAGCCAGGATGAAGTACGGATCGGCCGCTGGTGGTCCGATCGTGAGCGGTTGAGGCTCACATCTCCAGTCGATCAGATTGGCAGTATCAGAAAACCAGTTCTGCTCTTACACGGCGTGCAAGACGTCGTGGTGCCCGTGGAGCATTCGCGAATCATGGCGGAGAAATTCAAGGCAGCGCGTTATGCGCAGTATCGATATGTGGAGTTGCCATTTGGAGACCATTGGCTCAGCCGCGAGCAAGACCGGATCCGTGTCTTCAGCGAGCTCGAGGAGTTCCTCACACCGTATCTTCAGTGAAGGCGGAGGGCAGATTCTGTTCCCCGACGGGCTTGGATCGGAAGGACCATGGTTCCCATTCACCGCTACAGGCCGAGTTGATTTCATACCCCTCGGTCCGTATAGTCCAAGCTGTCTACGTGGCAGGCGAATGGTGTGCCGGTTGAAACGCGTATGAGCCCACGCACGCTCAGTATCTTCGCATATGGGCTCCTCCTGATTTGCCACACGGCCGCTGCCGGTGCCGCGCCATCGGATCCCGCGCGCCGCACGCTGGAGCGGGCCGCCGAATTGTCCAGGGCCGGCGATATCGATGGCGCGATCGCCTCGGCGCATAAAGCCGTTGAGTTAAACCCGTCATCCGCCGAGGCGTACCATCTTCTTGGATACCTGTATTTCCACCACAAGAAAAAACCGACTGAAGCGGCTGAGGCGTTCGAGCATGCCCTGAGGATCAAGCCGTCCTATCCTGAGGCGCTGAACGACCTGGCCGAAGTCTATATCGCGCAAGGGAAGTCGGCCGATGCCGAACACACGCTCAAGCGCGCTCTCGAGGTCGACCCGAAGCACGAAGATTCCTATCTTGATCTGGCACGACTCTATGAAGGAAGACGGGAGACGGCTGCCGCCATGAAGACGTACCAGCGGCTGCTGGTGATTCATCCCGGAAGCCCGGAGGGTTTGTTCGGGCTGGCGCTTCTGAACGAAGCCCAAGGTGAAGACAAGGCTGCCCGCGATCTGCTGGCCAGGTTGACGTCCGTGAATCCCAAGCACGCCGACGGCTGGTATCAGGCAGGAAGGCTGGCAGAGCGCAACAACGACCTGCTCGAAGCGGCCTATGACTATCGACAGGCGATCGCGGCGAAGCCGAGTCTCGTCGACGCACATTATAACTTGGGGTTCATTCTGCGCAGCCAAAACAAACCGGCCGATGCCGAACGCGAGTTCCTCGAGGTCATCCGGTATCGTCCGGAATATGCCGAAGCGCACATGAACCTGGGAGTCGTTTACACCAGCATGAACAAGCTGGAAGATGCCGAACGGGAATATGAGAAAGCGGTTGAACTCAAGCCGGGCTATGCGGAGGCCCACTATAATCTTGGTGTCTTCTATGAGTTGCACCGGAAGGACATGCCCCGGGCGCTTGCGCAGTATCACAAATATCTGAACCTGGGCGGCCGCGACGATCGGGTCGAGCGTATTATCGGAACTTCAGGACGGTAATGAGGAAAGCGCCAGCTCGTCTCGCCTGCCTTGGAGAGGGTTGGCGGGAGAGGTCATGTGACGGAGGCGGCTACCAATAAGGCCAGGGACGCCAGTAGGGACTCCAATACGGGCCCCAATAAGGCCCCGGACCATAATACGAATACGGATAAGGCCTGCTGCGCGGGTAGCTTTGCTCCGAAACATTCCAGACTTGGAGTTTTCGGGCGTCGACGGTCGGATAGGTGTATTCGGTCTCATCAAGAGGGAGCGTCACGGAACCGGTGACATCTCCGGTGACGGTCACTCTGGTCCCATGCGGGATGGTGGCTGGATCAAGAAATTCTTTGTGAAGCGCGACGAATCGCCCTTGAGATTGCGTGAGGTCGGAACCAGGCGCTCCGGATCTGTCCAGAGGAAGCTGAAGGATTTCAATGCGGGTGCCTTCCCTCAGGCGTTTGGCAGAAAGCACTTCTCCGCCCAGCTGCACTTCCTGCCCTCTATATGAGTCCGGCGACCCCTTGACCTGGGCGAACGTCACCCGGTTGACCGGAACACTGTCATCGCTTTCTTGCGATGAGGCACAACCTGCCAAAAGGGCAAGAAACAGTGCGGCATACCCGTAGGCACGCAGGTGGATGCGCATACTGCGATTATAACAAACAGCAGTCGAACGAGGTATTCGATATAATGACGGGTTCGTACGTCGAAACGCAGCAGATAAGATGAAAGGAGAGAACGGTGAAGCGATACGAAATCTGGATGGCGGCACTCTCGATAGGACTGTGGGCGCTTACGGTGGGCGCATTCGTGCACGCGGCAACTCCGGAGCTGAAGGGCAAGTTCGAGATCCTCAAAGACGAGCGGTCCACCCACTCACCGGGAAAAGTCAGGCTCATCGAGTTCGCCGATTTTTACTGTCCACATTGTCACCGGTTCGACGGCGAAGGGTTGGCCGTGCTGGAGAAAGAGTTCGGCGACAAGCTCGAGGCGACTATGGTGGGATTCCCCGTGATCAGAGGAAAGCTCCCGACCCCCTTCGACATGTATGAACAGGCGAAACTCATGGGCAAGGGCAACGAGATGAAGCGGGTGCTTTTCCGCACCATTCACACCGACAAGGTCACGGGAGTGTTGGACCGCTCGGTGCGGGAAGTCCTCATCAAAGAAGTGGGGCTCGATCCCAAGTCCTTCGAGGAAGGGATGGCCAGCGGGAAGCCGGCCAAGCTGTTCGAGGAGGGCCGCGCATGGGGTGAACGAATCAAGATACAACAAACCCCGACCGTACTCCTTGACGGTAATATCAAGGTCGAGAACATCGACCCGGAAAATCTCAAGCTGATCATCCACAGTATCCTTGACGCGGATCGGAAGAAATAAGTGGAAGGGTGTATGACAGACCGTGAAGGCTGGTCGACATGACCATCGGGTTTCTATGGCGATCGATCCAATTTGCGGCATGACGGTGGATCCGGCCACGGCTGCCGGGAGTTTTGACTATCGCGGCACCACATACTACTTTTGCGCGCAGTCCTGCCTGAATACCTTTAAGGCCGATCCCGAACGCGCCGTATTGTCCCAGCCGGCCGCTCTTATCTCGCTGGGCAAGAAGAAATCGTTACCGATGATGCCGGCCGCGGCTCCGAACTCCGGTCACATCGATCCTGTCTGTGGGATGACTGTGCAACCGGACACTGCTGCCGGTTCCCACACCTATCACGGTCGGACGTATTATTTCTGCGCGCAAGGTTGTCTGAACAAATTTCGCGATGATCCGGCGTATTTCGCATTGCCCCCGGACCAGCGGCGTCCCAAACCGGTGAAAATCCCCGCAGGGGCCGCCGTCGAATACATCTGCCCGATGGATCCGGATGTGCTGGAGACCAAGCCGGGGGCCTGCAGGATTTGCGGAATGGCGCTGGAACCCAAAGTCGTTTCGTTGGAAGACGGGCCCAATCCCGAACTGGAGGACATGACGAAGCGGTTCTGGATCAGTCTCGCACCGGCGTCACTCGTGATGGCATTGGCGATGGCCCCGATGATCCCGGGGCAACCGTTGAAGCCGTTTCTCGACGGCCAAGCCGTCAACGTGATGCAATGGATACTCTCCACGCCGGTTGTGCTCTGGGCCGGCCGGCCATTTTTTGAACGGGCATGGGTTTCCTTCGTGAATCGCGCCCCGAACATGTTCACGTTGATCGGGATTGGAACCGGCGCGGCCTATCTCTACAGCACGGTCGCGACGTTCATGCCGGGAATCATGCCGGCCTCGTTCAGCTCGCACGACGGCTCGATGGCGGTCTATTTCGAAGCAGCGGCCATGATCACGGTGCTGGTTTTGCTCGGCCAAGTCATGGAGTTGCGTGCGCGCCGTCGAACCACTTCAGCGATGAAGGCACTGCTGGGATTGGTTCCCAAAGCGGCCCGCCGGGTCGAAGATGATGGAGTGGATCGGGAAGTCCCGCTGGAACGGATCCAGGTCGGAGACCGTCTGCGGGTGCGTCCGGGAGAGCGTATCCCCGTGGATGGCGTCATTATCGACGGGGGAACTTCGGTGGACGAGTCGATGGTTACCGGTGAATCTGTTCCGGTGGAAAAGACCGTCGGTTCGGCAGTCACGGGAGGCACGATCAACGGAAACGGCAGCGTATTGATGCGGGCCCAGCGCGTAGGGAGGGATACCCTGCTCGCGCGCATCGTTCACATGGTGGGAGAGGCGCAGCGTACCAGAGCACCGATTCAACGCATTGCCGATATGACCGCCGCCTACTTCGTTCCGATTGTCATAGCCATTTCACTCCTGACGGCGGTGGCGTGGGGAATCTGGGGACCCGAACCGAGATGGGCCCATGCATTGGTCAATGCCGTGGCCGTGTTGATCATTGCCTGTCCCTGTGCACTGGGCTTGGCGACTCCCATGTCGATCATGGTCGGGACCGGACGAGGCGCGACTGCAGGCGTATTGGTCAAGAAGGCCGAGGCGCTTGAGGTGCTGGGAAAGGTAGACACATTGGTGATCGACAAGACCGGAACGTTGACCGAAGGAAAACCCAGGCTTGTCTCGATGCGCTTCGTGCCGCCCTGGACGGACGCCGAGGTGTTGAACCTCGCGGCAAGCCTGGAACGCAACAGCGAACACCCGCTGGCAGCCGCAGTCGTCGCCGGGGCCGAACGACGAGGATCGACGCTCTCGCCCGTCAAGGATTTCAGGTCCGTGACCGGTCACGGAGTCGTGGGAATGGTCAGGGATCGGCGAATCGTCATTGGAACCTCGACATTTCTGCGGGATGAGGCCGGGGGATCGGCGCCCGATCTGGACGTGCTCGAAGGCGAAGCCGCAACGCTGCGGCGCGAAGGACAGACCGTGCTGTTCGTGTCCGTGGACGGACAGGTGGCCGGATTGCTCGGCGTTGCAGATCCAATAAAAGAGTCCACGCCTGAAGCGGTAGCTGCGCTCAAAGCCGACGGCGTCTCTCTGGTGATGGTGACAGGGGATCACCGCGAGACTGCGGAACGCGTCGCGCGGCAGCTGGGGATCACGGTCGTGCATGCAGGCGTATTGCCCGAGAACAAGGGACGGATTGTGGGTCAATTGAAAGGCGATGGCCGTGTCGTGGCCATGGCCGGTGATGGCATCAACGATGCCCCGGCCCTGGCGCTCGCGGATGTCGGAATCGCCATGGGGAACGGGACAGATGTCGCCATCGAAAGCGCGGCCGTTGCGCTGATCAAAGGCGACCTTCGAGCGCTGGTGCGGGCCAGGCGGTTAAGCCGCGAAACCATTCGAAACATTCGACAGAACCTCTTTTTCGCATTCGCCTATAACATGGTGGGCGTGCCCATCGCAGCGGGTATGCTCTATCCGTTCTGGGGCATTCTCTTGAGCCCGATGCTGGCCAGCGCGGCCATGACCTTCAGTTCTCTCTCGGTGATTTCCAACGCCCTTCGACTGCGCCATGTAGAATTATGAGTGCGTCCGCTACGGGCGCATGCTAGGCTACGGACGCTTTTTATCCTGAAATTCCGACAGAGCGGGAAGGCGATGCGCGTCATTCGACCGTATGTAGGATGTCTGTGGCTCTGCGCGGCAGGATTTTGCCTCACGCAGGTGGTCCCTGTTGAACGGGCATGGGCCGGAGCCAACCTCATTCCCGTGGCGGCCGCCCATGATCTTCAGGCGCAAATCAAGGGGACTGCAGCCAAAGTTATTCCCGCGGTCGTGAGCATCGCGTCGACCGTGATGGTGCGGGACCAGGCGTTCGGCGATGAGGCCCTGCCGTTCGGACTATTCAAAGAACCGCCCGCCCGGCGCCAATACGGTCAGGGGTCGGGCGTGATCGTGACGGCTGACGGCTATATCATTACGAACAACCATGTTGTGGCCGATGCGGTGAACGTCGAGGTGATCCTGGCCGACAGGCGGCAATTCAAAGGTCGAGTGGTCGCCACCGATCCGAAGACCGACGTGGCTGTGGTCAAGATCCAGACAACGAATCTTCCGACAGTTTCATGGGGTGATTCGAGCCGTCTCGCCGTGGGCGATTTTGTGCTGGCGATCGGCAATCCTTTGGGACTGAGCCGAACGGTGACGTTCGGAATCGTGAGCGCGGTGGGGCGCGCCGACGTCGGCGTGGCAGATTTCGAGGACTTTATCCAGACAGATGCGCCAATCAATCCCGGGAACTCAGGCGGTGCGTTGGTCAATATCAACGGGGAACTGGTCGGCATCAATACCGCGATTGCGAGTCCGACGGGCGGAAGCGTCGGGGTCGGGTTTGCGATTCCCAGCAATATGGCCAAGTCGGCGATGCAGAGCCTGATCAAGACCGGCCGGGTTGTCAGAGGATTTTTGGGAGCATCGACCCAGGACGTGACACCGGCGCTTGGGAAGATCTTTCGATTGCCCGATGTGAAGGGCGCCATTGTCACGGACGTACAGGCAAAAGGCTCCGCGGAAAAAGCCGGTCTGAGGCGCGGAGACGTCGTGGCCCGCTTCGACGGCCGCGATGTCATGGATAGCGGCCATCTGCGCAATCTGATCGCAGCCGCCACGGTCGGCAGCAAACACCGCTTGGACATCGTGCGGGACAGCAAATCCCTGCAGGCGGAATTGACGGTCCAGGAAGCGCCCCGCGAGCGTGCGAAGCGCAATCAAGGAGAGGCGGCTCCGGACTCGACTTCGCAACATCCGTTGTCCGGAGTGGTCTTCGACGATATCACGACCCCGCTCGCCCGGCAGATGGATCTGCCGGTCAACAACGGCGTGGTCGTCACGGATATCGAGGAGGGCAGCCTCGCGGAATCGTCCGGACTCCAACCGGGAGACGTGATTCTCGAGCTGAACCGGCAGCCCATTCCGAATTTCTCAGTCTTCCAACGCCTGGCCGATCCCATGAAGCCGAACGATTTGGCGCTCCTCCTGATCAACCGCCAGGGAACCGTGCTGTACATCCCCGTGCGCGGCGAATAGGCGAGTCCCTAACGGGGAATTCGCTGCGCTCCCTCCTAAGCACACGGCGAGATCAGGGCCGGGCCGCCTGCCAGTTCCGCCTCGAGCCACTGGCTGCAGGCACGTAACCTCGTCGAAATCGGCTAGGATCTCCTGTCCGTCCGCCTCGGCATCTTTGACGCACATTCTCCTGTCCGTGCTCATCGTGCGGTGCACAAGTGGTTGACGCCCTGTCACCATAGGTGTTATGAATTTCACAATCGTGCTACTGACTGTTCGGTCTGGTCATGAAGAAACTCGTCCGATTCGGCGTCTCACTGGATCATCACCTGCTCGGGGACTTTGACAGAGTCGTCAAGCGCCGCAAGTACGCCACTCGTTCCGAAGCCCTTCGTGATCTGATTCGAGAGCAGCTCGTCAGTGAGGAATGGACTGAGGACCGGGATCGGGAAGCCGTGGCGACGATCACGTTCGTCTACGACCACCATGTGCGGGATCTCAGTCGCAAGCTGACGCATATCCAACACGATTTCCAGGGGCATGTCATGGCCGGGATGCATGTGCATCTCGACCACGATCACTGTCTCGAAGTGTTGGTCGTCAAAGGCACGGCCGCTCAAATCAAGAAGATCGCCGATACCCTGATCAGTGTAAAGGGCGTCAAACACGGCAAGCTTACGATGACGACAATGGGGAAGGGGCTGAGCTGACTCATGCGCGTCTGTGTCATCGATGGGCACGGAGGCGGCTTGGGACGCCGGCTCATTCAGGGGCTTCGAGATGAACTTGGTCGGGATCATGAATTGATTGCCCTCGGAACCAATCAAACGGCGGTCGAGGCCATGCGGATACCGGGAATGACCGGGGCGGTCATGGGGCCGGAGTCGATCGCCGGCACCGTTCAAACGGCCGACATCATCGTGACTTCGTTGAATGTCCTGCTGCCTTACCAAGAGAGCGAGGAGGTCACGCGTCATATCGTGAAGTCCATTCTGGAATGCCGGGGCACCAAGATCCTGCTGCCTGTCAATCAATACCGGTTGGAAGTCGCGGGAACCCAGTCGAGCAAATTGGAGCAATTGATTGCGAGTTCTCTTTCCCGGGTACGTGCCTTAGTGTCCAGCGAACCGGATCATTAAGCCGCTGCCGGCAGTCAAACCTACCAGGCCACGAAGGTCTGAATCGCGTGCGCACATGATGCGCACTTTCCGTGGGATAGACGCCCACGAATCAGACGGAGGTGGTCGAATGTTCAGACTGCAGCTCGCAGGCAGGGGCGTGGTCATGCCGGGTGTTCTGTGGATGGCGCTGTCATCCGCAGTCGTACATGCCCATGATCCGGACGAAACGGTTCTTGAAGTCCCTGAGGTCTCGGTCATTGCCGAGCGGCCCGCTGCATCTTCCTCACAACAATTTATTCCCGACAAAGAATACCTGCTTCAACCACAAGGGCGGCCGGCGCAGGTTCTGAGACTCATTCCGGGCTTCATCGCGGTCGAACATTCCGGCGGCGCCGGTAAAGCGGATCAGTATTTTTTGCGAGGTTTCGATGCGGATCATGGCACCGACGTCGCATTTTTTTCCGACGGTATGCCGATTAACTTCCGTTCGCATGCCCATGGGCAGGGCTACGCCGATCTCAACTTCATCATTCCGGAAACGATCGAAGGGCTCGACGTCTACAAGGGCGCCTACCTGCCGGAATTCGGAGACTTCGATACCGCCGGCGCGGTGAATTTCCGAACGCGTGAAGTCGTCAAGGAGGGATTGGTGCAGGCGGCCGGCGGCCAGTTCGATACGCAACGGTACATCCTGATGTTTTCGCCTACGAAGGACAAGGTCCGCACGCTGTTCGCAGGCGAGGGGTATTACACCAATGGACCGTTTCAGAATGACAACCGGTATTTCCGAGCCAACCTGCTCGGAAAGATGACGACCAATTTTACGAGCCGCGATGAATTGAGCGTGACGGGGACGTTTCACAAGGCGCAATGGAATGCATCGGGAGAAATCCCGCTCCGCGCCGTCGATGACGGCACGCTCGACCGTTTTGGAGCCATCGATCCGTCGGAGGGCGGCAAGACGCTCCGGACGACCGGTAAATTGAACTACCACTACGATACGCCTTCGCGCGGGCAGTTCTTTGTGAATGCCTATGCGCAATACTATAAATTCGACCTGTATACGAATTTCACCTATTTCCTGAACGATCCGGTCAACGGGGACGGGATTCAGCAACACGACACCAGGGTCATGTACGGCGGCGACCTCGGCTACAAACAGCGTGGAGAGCTGCTGGGTATTCCCAGCATCGGAACGATCGGACTACAAACCAGAGTGGACAACATCCACGCTCGTTTGGGAACACAAGTCGCCAGGAATCCCCTCGGCACGACCACGGACAGCGACATTCTCGAGGCCTCCTATGCCCCCTATCTCAAAGCCGAGCTTCAACCCCTGTCATGGATGCGAGTGAACGGCGGCGTTCGGGCCGAAATGTTTACCTTCGACGTGCGCAATCGCTGCGAGACGTGTGCGGAGCAGCCGGCCGGACGAACGACGTCAGGATTGGTCCTGCCCAAAGCCAACTTGATCCTGGGTCCCTGGGTCAGAACCGAATTGTTCGCCAATTACGGGGAAGGCTATCACAGCAACGATGCACGATCCGCGGTTGCGCCCGGTTCGTCGCCGCTGGCTCGAGCTAGGACCTACGAAGTCGGCCTGCGCTCGAAGCCATGGGGCGAGGAAGGCATAGAGCTGATTGCCACCCTGTGGGCGATCGACCTGAAATCCGAACTGGTGTTCGTGGGTGACGAGGGAACAACGGAAAGCCGTGGCCCGACCCGTCGGCGCGGCGTCGAGGCGGCCGTGCGTGGTCAGGTGTGGGGGCCGCTGTATGTCAACGGCAGCATCACGTGGTCGAAAGCAGAATTTACCAACGGCGATGCCATTCCTCTGGCCCCCGAATTGACGGCCTATGGTGCGGTATTGCTCCAATGGCCCGAAGGGCTTCGTTCGCAAATCCAAGCCACGTATCTCGGCGTGAGACCGCTGGTCGAAGATCGAAGCGTGAAGGCTCCGTCATGGGTGGACATCGATCTCTCGGAGCGGTATATCCTTCCAGTGAAACTTCCACATGGTCGCCTGGAAGCGTTCCTGTTCGTTCAAAACATTCTCAATACGAAGTGGGAGCAAGCCACGTTTTACTTTGAGTCGCGACTTCGTAACGAGGCCAACGGCGTCAACGACATTCATTTTGTCCCGGGCAATCCCAGGTTTTTCATGGGTGGGTTAGCCTGGTATTTTTGAGAGGAGGATCCATCTTGGGACCTGGAGGCGCCGATTCTGCTACCATGGCAATGGTGCAAGGCTTCACGATAATGTTCAACCTTTACACAGGACGATGATGATGAAACCGACATCGATTTCGCATTTTATCGATCACCACTATAGACATTTCAACGCCGCGGCGATGAAGGACGCCGCGCAAGCCTACCGTAAACATGTCGAAGGCGGCGGAAAGATGTTGGTCACTCTCGCCGGTGCGATGAGCACGGCGGAATTGGGGCTGTCGCTCGCCGAAATGATCCGGCAGGACAAGGTGCATGCGATCTGTTGCACCGGTGCCAATCTGGAGGAGGATGTGTTCAACCTGGTTGCGCATGACCATTATGAGCGCATTCCCCATTATCGGGAGCTGAGTGGAGCGAATGAAGAAGCGTTGCTGGAGCGGCATCTGAATCGAGTGACCGATACCTGCATTCCGGAGGAAGAGGCGATGCGCCGCGTGGAGCGTGCCGTATTTGAAGAGTGGGCTCTGGCCGAGCGAAACGGGGAACGGCATTTCCCGCATGTGTATCTCTATCGTCTTTTGAAGCAGGGAACGCTGAAGACGCATTATCAAGTCGACCCACAAGACAGCTGGTTGCATGCAGCGGCCGAGAAAGATCTGCCGATGTTCGTCCCGGGATGGGAGGACTCGACGCTGGGAAATATTTACGCGGCGCATTGCATCACGGGAAAACTTCGAAGCGTGCATACGGTTCGGACCGGTGTGGAGTATATGACCGAGCTGGCCGGATGGTACATGCGGGTCGCCTCGGCACGTTCGCTCGGATTTTTCCAGATTGGAGGCGGAATCGCCGGAGATTTTCCGATCTGCGTCGTGCCGATGCTGAGCCAGGATCTGAAGCGGGAACATGTGCCGCTCTGGGGATATTTTTGCCAGATCAGCGATTCCACGACCAGTTATGGGTCGTATTCGGGTGCCGTGCCGAATGAAAAGATCACATGGGGCAAGTTGAGCATCGACACACCAAAATTCATCATCGAATCGGATGCCACCATCGTGGCGCCGATGATCTTTGCGTATGTCCTCCACTGGTGAGAGGACGCGTCGCCTGGAAGATTGTCGAGTGCTGGTGACCGGTGGTGCCGGGTTCATCGGCAGCGCTCTCATTTGGGGTCTCAATCGACAGGGATGCACCGACATCGTTGTCGTCGATCGGTTGCGCCACACCGACAAATGGCGTCATCTCGTTCCTTTGCGATTTCGGGATTATGTGGAGGCGGAGGACTTCTTAGCCCGTTTGCAAGACGGGGAGCTTGGAACATTCGACATCGTGCTGCACCTCGGCGCATGCTCGTCAACCACCGAACGGGACGCGACCTATCTGGTCCGCAACAATTTTGAATTCACCAAAGCGTTGGCCCGAACTTCATTGGCGACCAATGCGCGGTTTCTCTATGCGTCATCGGCGGCGACGTATGGTAATGGGGCGGCAGGGATGAGCGATACCGAGCCAGATCTGGACGGATTCAGCCCGCTCAATGCATATGGCTTTTCCAAGCACCTCTTCGACCGACACGCATGGAGGAACGGCTGGCTCGACCACATCGTCGGGTTGAAATACTTCAACGTCTTCGGCCCCAACGAAGATCATAAAGGCGATATGCGCAGCATGGTTCACAAGGCCACTGTGCAACTGCAGGAGACAGGAACCATCCGGCTCTTCAAAAGCTATCGTCCTGACTACAAGGATGGCGAACAACAGCGGGACTTTCTCTATGTGAAGGACGCCGTGGCGATGACATTGCACCTGGCGACGAGGACGGGCGCGAACGGGTTATTCAATATCGGATCCGGTACGACTCATACCTGGAACGAGTTGGCCGCAGCCGTCTGTCGGGCTCTGAAACGGGAAACGGCCATCGAATATATCGACATGCCGGAGGATCTACGGCCCCGATATCAATATTTCACAAAGGCGGATATTGGAAAATTGCGTGGCAGCGGATTTTCTGATGCATTGACACCGTTTGAGTCAGCCATTCATGACTATGCAACGAACTATCTGCTGCGGGACCGCTACTTGGGATCGCCCGTTTCTTCAGCTTCCGGTCTCGAGATCGACCGGGGCACTCCCTGATCGCGTGTGGCGCGGCAGCGCAGGACGTCCAGCCATTTCCCTAGCGAACGGCCGACTACCGTCTGAGGCCGATTATGTCCTTCGCCCGACTGCATCGGCGGGTTCCTTCTCAGGGGCTTTGATCTCCGACTTCTTCAGCATTCCGAATACGAACACGTAGAGCCGTGGCTATATACCTTATGTCCAATCAGGCTTCAGGTGGAGTCGAGAGTCTCCGTCATCGCCCGCAAACAACGTAAGGACCTGGAGCGACGCGACCCGGTCTTTCGGGTGCGGGGCGGAGGACGCACGAGTGGTCCGACATTGACGGAACGGTGTAAGAAGGCCGGATGAGATGACCTATCGGTCGTCGAGAAAAAGTCGAGCCGCGTACGATGGTTAATATTCGCTCTTCCGAGGGCAACCGAACGAATGTTGGAGAAAGGCAAGTGGTAGGGCATCCGTCATTGGATGAAGCATCCTTCGGTACATATTGGGTCAGGTCCTGCTGGCAGAGATGTTCTGGGCTTTGTCATAATCTGCCGCCGGCCGTTGACCCTGCTCCCGCCGCTCTGCGAAACAAGAGAGATGATGCTCAAGAGGAGGGTACGCTCTTGCCGGTCGGCATAAGGAGAGCCATGCATCGGAGAACCCAACTCGGACACGCGATCTCACAATGATGTTCCATGGTGAAGGGATGTTCAAGCTGCAACAGAATCACGCGAAGGGAGCCGTGCTTCGAAGGCATTATTTCGACCGGCCGACCCTTACCGTCGCGAAGAGCCTCCTGGGGAAATATCTGGTGCGTCAGAACGATGGGAGGATGATTGCAGGCCAGATCGTTGAAGTAGAAGCCTATGTCGGCCCAGATGACTTGGCCTGTCACGCGTCAAAGGGCCGAACTGCCCGCACCGATGTCATGTTCGGTCCGGCAGGGATGGCCTATGTTTATCTGATTTATGGCATGTACCATTGCCTCAATGTCGTGACGGAGCGGGAAGAGTTTCCAGCGGCGATTCTCATTCGTGCTATAAACGTTGAGGGTACGTTGATTGACGGTCCCGGACGTCTGTGCCGGTTCATGACGATTGATCGTTCCTTGAACCGGGTCGACCTCACATGTGGCCAGCATCTATGGTTCGAGGATCGGCAAGCTGTGCTGCGCGGCCTGAAAATCGAAACGTTTCCGAGGATCGGCGTCGACTATGCAGGTCCGTGGGCGTCAAAACCCTGGAGGTTTAGAATTGTCGCCATGGAGAGCGGCAACGGTAGAGCGCGGAGAAAATAAGTACACCAAATACAACGGGGAAGCCGTGGACTGCACAGCTTCCCCGTTTCATAAGAAGAGAACGTAGGCCTTATTCGATTTTCCGGTCCCCTGTGATCTTGGTAGCCGAGGTTACGGGGGGAGCAATCTGAATCTGAGGGCCCTGAACCTTCGGAAGACGGCCGGCGCCCTCGGTTGCGGTGATACGGGCGTTGTCAGTTTTCGTCAGGTCCTGTTTTGCACTCTTTACAGAATCGGCTGACTTCAACAAGGTGGATTCCCCGCGGGCGTCATTCTGGCCAGGATCATTGGCAGTAGGCTGACCATTGACGGGGCTTCCGCTATTCTTCATCGGATAGCCCTCATGCTTGGGAAGCAACGCGGGATTGGCCGAAGCCATGGACAGCGCAAACAGGACACCGGAGACCGTCGCAACAGCGCCTAATAAGAGCTTCATACCCCTTCTCCTTTGAATAAATGGTGGCTGAAGGATTGCCGTCAATTACGTTCCGTCATAAAGCCGAATCAAGTGGGCGAATGATAGCCATAGGGGGGGAGACCTGTCAAGGGTGAACCTCCGATGAAAATTGACGTCCAGTGCCTTGGCAGCGACGAGTCAGGGCCACATGTCGGCATGAGCAAGTGGTGGTGACGGGAGAGAGAGAACGTCAAACCTGAAAGAGCATCAGGTCCCGCGTCGAATCGGCCGTCTCGGGCGGCCGCGATGATGCCGGAAGGCGGGCCCGCGGCTCACACCCGGCAGTCGGATCGTGACCGACGTCCCTTCACCCGGGGCGCTGCCGATGGCGATGGATCCTCCATGCTCCTCGATAATCTTCTTGACTGTGGCGAGTCCCAGGCCGGTCCCGGCTTTCTTGGTCGTAAAAAACGGCTCGAACACTTTATCGACGATTTCTGGCGGGATCGGTGCCCCATCGTTCTTGATGACGATCTGATCTTCGATGCCGCGGCCGGCCCGATGCTGGGTCACCTGGATCGTCAGATGCCCTCCGGGTGTCATGGCCTCCCCGGCGTTCTTGAAAATGCTGAGGAAGACCTGCTGCAGCTTGGCCTCATCTCCCCGGACGGGAGCAAGGACCTGCGCATATTCTTTGGCGACATGGATTCTCGTGACTTCCAGATCGGTCGCGACAACGGTGAGGGCGCTTTCGATGACTTCGGGGATTCGGACAAGGCGACGGTTCAGCTCCAATGGCTTGGCGAAATCCAGAATTTCGTTCAGGATCACTTCGACCCGCATGAGATCGCGCATCGCATTTTCGACCCGGGTTTGAGGGTCGAAATCCAAAATGCCTTCAGTGGTGACTTCTTCCAACTGGGAACGGATCGACGCGAGTGGTTCCCGCACCTCCGTGGCGAGAAAGGCGCTGAATTCTCCGATAGCCGCCTGTCGCTCCTGCTTCCTGATTGCGGGCTCCAGGGGCGCGACGGGAGGTGCCGACGGGGCGGTGGCTGCGCTGTCCTCTCCGGCCACCGGTACCGGAGCGACGGGGGCCGGCGCCGGAGCCTGAAGCAGGTCGGCAAGCTTGAGAATCGTCGGTTCCAGTGTCCGCGCATCGGTCGGCTGATATCTGCCGGCCTCGCGCGATGCGAGCGTTAACGTTCCTCCCACCTGGCCCCGCACGAAAAAGGGAAAGACCAGAGAGGATTGAAAGCGGTCCTTGAAGAGTTGTTTGTGATCGAGAAAGCGCCCTTGAGTCGATGCCAAATCATGATCCACACGGGGCTTGCGGTGGCGGATCGCCCACCCGGCGGCGGAACTATCCAGCGTCAGCCGTTGGCCGGCCTTCATCTCCTTGCGCCCGTCTTTCTGTTCCCCTTTCAAGTCGCCGGCGATGCCAAGAACTTCCACGTTGCCGGCCATGGGATCATAGTGGCAAACCCAGGCACGATCATACGGCACGGTCTGATTGGCTTCGGCGAGCACCGAGAGAATCTGTTCTTGCAACTCCGGGGTCAGCTGCGAGACCGGCGCGGCGTACAGCTCGGCAGGGGATGGCGCGGCAGCCGGTTCGTTCATCACCAGCGGACGGCTCAGGACCACATTCATGTTGAAGAGCCCTTCGCGCTCCAGGGCCTTCGAGACATCCTCGCCGGCCTGATCCATCAATCCCTTTTCCTTCTTGGTAAACGTCGCGCTCTCTTTTCGTGCGATGACCAAACAGCCGTAGGTACGATTGCGATGCTTGAGTGGAATGGCCAGGAGGGATTTGGCTCCCGGCGTGATCATCCGCAGACGCATGGTACGACTGCCGTCCTGATCGCGCGTCGAGCCGTCGACCATATGGGGTCCGGAGAGCGTGCGAAGAATGGCTCTGACGTCACGAATGGTGAATCCCCGCGCAGCATGTGCGACCAGCGGTCCCTGTTCCCGGTGATAGACGGCTGCCAGCGCGGAGTCCACGGGCAGTTCGTTCAAGACCGAGGTGAGCGTCCGTTGCAGATGGGTCTCAGGCTGGGACTTGTCGGGTATAGAAGATGGCGCCATAAATTCTGTCGATCATTGGAGGCGCATTGTAGCAACGGCCACCACCCATTTCAACGGAAAGTGGAGGCGGGTCATTCCGGCGGGTTGATGATTTTCGGCTGCCGCGGTTCCGTGGAGCGGACTTCTACTATACGGCGATCGGTTCCCAAGAATGTCAGCACACCCGTTACCACGCTGATAACGATCGAACCGCCCACGGCCGGCCAGAATCCGGTGACGATGAACCCCTTCACCAAATAGGCCGTCAGCTCCAGCAAGAGGGCGTTCAACACGATGAGAAACAGGCCGAGCGTCAGCACGATCAGCGGGAACGCCAGCACGAGAAGAATCGGGCGGAGCAAGACATTCAGCAGAGTCAGAACGAGTACCGCAGCGAAGCCGGCGCTCAGACTGGTGACTTCGATTCCAGGCACGATCGAAATAGCCAGGAAGACCGCGATACCGGTAATCAAGATCCGGGTGAACACGTCGGACAAACCTCCGTCCGAGGATGAAGGGTATGCAGATGCAAACTGGACGATCTGCATGTCCCTTAATGACCGTGACCGGCAGAGGGTGCGCCGGCGGCTGGCGCGTCTTCTGCGGAGGGGAGACGCTTTCCAACCGAAAAATGCACTTCGGTCGCGATCAGCACCTTCTCGTCCTTCGTCGCTTCGACCACGACCCGGTCGCCGACAGTGGGCCGATCCGTGGATTTCGGATTGCCCTTCTGCTTGAAGCGCGTGTCCTTCGTCAGTTTGACGGTGACATTTGTGCCCTTTTGAGTCTTCACCTCAACATGGTCGTTGTCGATGGCGGTGACGGTCCCGAGCACATGCAGGCCGCTGCCGTGGGCGAACACAGTCGTGGAAAACAGCAAAAATGTACAAGCCAGGATGAAACGATGCAGCATGGTCGTTCGAGTCTCCTTCTTCTTTGAGATCAATGGTGATGCCCGCCGCTGGAGTGGCCGGCGGCCGATTCGTCTCCCTCTAAAAATTTGTCGAAGGCTTCGTTCTCTTCCACCTCGTGCTGGGATTTCGGGTTCAGCGACTCCATTTCATCCAACTCCTCAGGTGTGAGTTTCGAGAGATGGCGGATGAAGTGAACAAGTTTCCAGCTGTCGAGGTCTTTCTCCGGCTCTCCCTCGCCCCAGCCCGGCATCGCGGTAAAACGGATTCCGTTATGAATGACCCAAAACAATTCGCCGTCGGACATCGACTGGGTGTCGGACAGGCGCAGGTCCGGCGCTTTGGGATACACGTTCTTGCCGATAGGCGTGTTGCCGCCGCCGTTATTCGCATGGCAAATGGCGCAATGATCGGCGAAATGCGCGAGCGACTCTTTCAGAACGTCCGGAGTCAACACCACCGGGTTCAATGCATTCCGCTGTGCGATGGGGATTGCCAGGTGGCGAATCTGTCTTGCCGCCATGACTTCCAATACATGCGGCTCGGTTTTCGCGCTGAATCCTGTCGCATAGAGCCGGTAGGCCACCCAGCTGAAGGCCAATACAGCGGCGATGACCACAATGACGAACAGGCCCACAATCTTTTTTTTCATAGCCCTTCGACACTATACAAACTTATCGGACTCAATGCCACCGGTCCGATGTGAGGCCAATGGCGGAAAGATTCTCAGCCATAGGAGGACCGTCGGAATGAGGAAGGTCAATATCCCAGCGACTGCCAGCAGAGTTTCACCGATCCAGAACGTGACGGCAAGGTTGAAGGTCAGGACGCCATAATACAGGCCGGCTCCCAACAGCAGGCGAGGCGTCATAGAGGGAGACGAGGGCTGTGGAGGAAGACCACGGTCCAGTGGAAAATAGCAGAGCAATGACAGAACGCCCACCGTGATCCAGCCGAGATAGTTGGCGATCGGCACGCCGAAATGAACACCCGGATCCGGATAGTAGTAGATCTTTCCGAGAAACCAGCGATCGCCCCGCAGCGCCACCGGATCGATGACGGTGTCGATACCTGCAAAAAACAAGGCGGTGAGGACAAGTGTCTGCCAAGAGGTTCGGGTGTGGAGATCCATGGTGATTCGTGCCGGCCCGATCTCTCGTTCCCGGTTGGTCGTGATCGGCAGGAGAAACGTCAGCGCCATGCAGTATGCGGCATACAGCAGAAAACTGAAGGACAGAGAGTCGATGAAGGGAATGTTCGACAGGTAGAGCTCTTGCCCCACGGTCGATCCATTATAGTGGTACCACCCGAAGGGTATGCCGGTCCGGGTGGAGCTGTATTCACAGATGAATGCGGTGATCCAGCTGACGAGCCAGAATCTCCAGGTTCGCGGCCAGCCGATCAATCGGATTGCAGAGAAGAGAAAAGCGGCCAGAAACACAAATACATATGGACGAAAGACGATGGTGCCGAGGAACAGCAAAAAGACATCCATCAGCAATCCGGTCGACCGATGGCCCGCATGGTCAGGCGTATCCGTGCGACCTGAACCATCGCACGGCTTTTCCCAGGGCGACTTCGGGAGGAGTCTGCGGTAATCCGAGCTCGCGGATGGCTTTGCTGCAGTCGTAGTGCATTTTGTACTTCGCCATTTTCACGCCTTCGAGCGGGATGCGCGGCGGTTGGCCCGTCAGGTGTGCGATCCACTCGTTGGCATAGGCCAGCGGAAGTATCGCCAGTCTGGGAAGCTTGATCGTCGGGGCCCGAACTCCCGTGAGCCGGCTGAGCACCTCAAACACCTCATGCAACATGAGGTTGGCATTTCCGAGGATGTATCGTTCACCAATCCGTCCCTTGTGCATGGCCAACAGGTGTCCGGCTGCGACATCGTCAACGTCGACGATATTCATGCCGGTTTCGATGTAGGCCGGCATCCGGCCTTTCATGAAATCCACAATGACCTGACCCGTAGGCGTCGGTTTTACGTCGCCTTCACCCACCGGAGCGCTGGGGTTGACGATCACGACCGGGAATCCGTCGCGGGCCATCTTGAGAACTTCCTGCTCGGCAAGATACTTGGATCGTTTGTAATGACCCGCCATTTGATCGAGCGATACGGGCGTCTCCTCGGTGCCCACGCCTCCGCCGGGGGGCAGTCCGATCGCTCCAATAGTGCTGCAATACACCGTGCGTTCCAAGTCAAGTGATCGTGCGGCCTCAAGCAGATTTCGCGTGCCGGTGACGTTGATCTCGTAAAAAATAGACGGATCCTTCGCCCACAGCGCGTAGTGAGCAGCCACGTGATACAACTGCCGGCATCCGCGTAATGCGGCTCGAAGCGAAGACGGGTCCCGAAGGTCTCCCGGCACCCGTTCCACCGACGCACCGTCCAAGTTGTGAAAGTCGGAGTCGGAACGCGCCATCACACGGACGTCGGTTCCCGCCCGTGAAAGCGCCCGCGCAACCGCACCCCCAACGAATCCGGTGGCTCCTGTGACAAGTACCTTCATAGGTGGTCGTCGCCGAGTGTGTTATGCGGCATCGCAGTGTGGCGGGACATGCGCTGCGACGATGGGCGCGATGAACGAGAAGACGCCGTCTGCGAAGGGCCGTCAATTTTTCCGCGAAGTGATATATCGGGCGATGTCGCGAAGCGCGTCAGCCGAGGTTCCGAACGCATGCAGTCGGTCAATCGCCCGCGTCACGCACTCGTCCGCGAGCCGTTTTGCCCCCTCTACACCATAGAATGCCGGGTAGGTCTTCTTGCCCCGCTCCGCATCGGTATTGGGATTCTTCCCCAGCTCCTCGCGAGTCCCCGTGACGTTCAGCACGTCGTCGGCTATTTGAAACGCCAGTCCAATATCCTCGGCATAGCCGGTCACATCGTCCAATTGTCGGTCAGTGGCCCCTGCCGCGATCGCGCCCATCCGCACTGCCGCTCGTATCAGCATGCCGGTTTTATGCTTATGGATATTTTGAAGGGTGGGAAGGTCGATGTCGCGATGCTCGGCTTCGATGTCCAGGACCTGCCCGGCCACCATTCCCAGATTGCCGGACCCGTGTGCCAATTCCTGAATCAAACGGACCTGCCGCTCCGGCGGGCATCTTTTCATGAGATCGGGTCTGCTGCAAAGGTCAAACGCCAGCGTGAGGAGCGCATCGCCCGCAAGAATCGCCATCGCATCGCCGTAGACCTTGTGGTTGGTGGGTTTGCCGCGACGGAAGTCATCATTGTCCATTGCAGGAAGATCGTCGTGGATGAGGGAGTAGGTATGAATCAGCTCGAGTGAACAGGCCACGGCCATCAGTCCCGGAGGCGATGAGCCCACCGCCTCGGCGGTCGCGATGGCCAGAATCGGGCGGATGCGTTTGCCGCCCGCCATCAGACTATACCGCATGCTCTCGTGCAAGGTGAGCGGGTGCACGGCGGCCGCGGGCGCCACGTGATCCAGGAAATGATCGACCTCAAGCCGTTTCAGTTCGAGATAGTCCTTGATGTTCATGGAGATAACGGGCTCTCGTGAGAAAAAAATTGTCAGACCCGCGCGGAGAGTAGCAAACGGGTCTTGGGGGAGTCAAACGAGAGCGAGGGAGGCCACGCAAGAATGTTTCAAAGCGATAAGAAGCAGATTGAAAGTGCTTCCGTGCCCTAAACAATTGAATGCGAGCGAGCACGAGGGTAGGTTGCCCGTGACAGGATCTGCACCCTGACGTTTCTTCCTCAAGAGTGAGCGTGAGCGCCTGCTTGCTGCATCCGCATGTCGTCGACATTGTCCCCTTTAACATCTCCGCATGGTCACGGCATAATAAAATGAACTGTACAAACTGTTATGGTAACAATGGGAGGTCAAGCATGCCGGTCACGTTGATCAATGTGTTCACGGTTCCCAAAGGCCAGGAAGAAGCGTTCACCAAATGGTGGCAGGACGTGAAGGCCGACATCACGTCGCAGCCCGGCTTCATCAGCGGGAAGTTTCACCGGAGTCTCAAACCCGATAGCAAGTACAATTTCATCAATGTGGCGATATGGGAAAACGAAGATGTCTACTGGAAAGCCTACGAGAAGAGCGTGACGCCGATGAAAGCCAAGCTCGTGCAACTCGGCGTCGAGATGGTTCCCGCACTGTATCAGGTTGCATTCGAGTATTGATTCGATGTCCTGCCGCGTGATTGACCTTGGGTCGGCCTGCTTCTACACTCCGGCCCCATTGCTGGTTCTCTGATTCATTTTGGAGAGCAACGAGGGAACCCCGTGATAATCCGGGGCTGTCCCGCAGCGGTAAGCGAGAACGACTCCACGATGCGCACTGACTCCTCCGAGTCGGGAAGCGGTGGAAAGTTAGGAACACGGCGAAATCCGAACTCGCAAACCGAAGACCTGCCGGCATCCGGTGCGGGAGAGACACCAGGCGCTGTGTTGACCTGGAAACCTCGCGGGAGATCCATGGGTCTGAGCTGGCACGGATTCCTTTTTCTCTCTCCGTTCTCTGTTTTCCCCGTCGATTTCCTGTCACCCGCGGGGTGAAGGTCTCCTAAGCGTCGTGCGTTTCCTCGACAGATACTTCGGTCGCCCTCAACCTCTCGCGCCTATTCGCAAGGCGTCAGCCGACAGCGTGAATATTGACCGGATACCTCTAAGGCGATTATGAAGCTTATCAGTGGTTAATTGGACGGAATTGCCCTGATCATCACACCGCTGTAATCGGAGAATCCCGTTGCGCGCTGGATTGCACGCACATGAAGGCTGTTTTCGAGGGGGTAGGAGGAATACCTGAAATAGTATGAGGCCGCTGGTGTGATCGCCATCCGAACGGCTGCCTCTGTACACCTCGGTGGGACCGTGAAGGGCAGGAGTATGCCCTTGCCATTTACCTGTGTGAAGCCCTGATCAGGTGCCCTCAAAGCCCAGGTCTTTCACCCAAAAGACCGTAGAGGGCTATTGCCTCGACCGACGGTCTCCTGCTACTCACGAGGGATGTTATGGGAGGGGGCTCGGTTTTCTCTTTATTCCTATGGTACTGATGGGCTATATCAAGACGATCAAGTTCACAGACGATGCGTCCTCCGGGATGCTCGTGAAGGATTGAATATTCGGCAGGTCAGATGGCGTATGGCGGCGATGTATCTTGCCCTCACCGTACTCGGGTAGCGCATCGTCAAAAAATTATACAAATCCAGTCATTGGCGAGGAAGAGGCTACTGGACGCCCTATTGTGCGTCAAGTAGCCGCTTGTTATTGTGCGTCGATTGAGGAACGTGAGGTACGACATATGAATACTGCGCACTCTCAAACCGCCGGTGCGGTTTCTGAGCGTTCCTGGATGGATCTGTTTCGGTATTGGGATGCCATTCCCTTTCTTGCCATCCATGTGTTGTGTTTGTTCGCGATTCAGACCGGTGTCCGATGGGAGTGGGTGGGGCTCGCCATCGGGAGTTACTACGTGAGGATGGTCGGTGTGACAGCCGGCTACCATCGATACTTTTCACACCGCTCATTCAAGACCGGACGTGTGTTCCAGTTCTTGCTGGCGTTTGTCGCCATGACATCGGCTCAAAAGGGGGTCTTGTGGTGGGCGGCCCACCACCGGCATCACCACAAGTATTCCGATCGCGAAGAGGATTTCCATTCGCCGTTGCAGCGAGGATTTTGGTTCTCGCACGTCGGCTGGATCCTTTCGGAGGACCATGTCCGGACGGACTTGACCTTGGTCAAAGACCTGAAGCGCTATCCGGAACTCCAGTTTCTCGACCGCTTCTATTTCATCCCTCCGCTGCTCTACGCGGGGGGGATGTATGTGTTCTGGGGATTCCCTGGCCTGGTCTGGGGCTTTTTCATCTCGACCACCGCTCTCTATCATTGCACGTTCTTCATCAATTCGTTGACTCATCTGGTCGGTACAGTCCGGTACCGGTCTGGTGACGGGAGCAGAAACAATGTCGTCCTGGCCATCCTCTGTTGTGGCGAAGGGTGGCACAACAACCATCACCACTATCAATCGACGGCCAATCAAGGATGGTTTTGGTGGGAGGTGGATTTTTCCTATTACGTGTTGATCGTCCTTTCATGGCTGGGTCTTGTGTGGGATTTGCGCACGCCCCCACCTTACATCAGGGCCGCGACCATTGCGGCCGAGTCACTTGCTCAATCTCAATCCCTCGACCGGCGTAAGCCGATCGTTCCATGCTAGCCTGAGAGTTCTGGGCCGGTACAGACCGGCCGCCATCCGAGGGATCACCATCATGAAACACAAACAAGTCATCGAACAATTGCTTGGAAAAGCCAGGGTGCGGATCAACGGCATGGAGCCCGGCGACATCCTGGTGCACAACGACAAGTTTTACGGCCGCGTTCTGGCCGAGGGATCGTTGGGCTTGGGCGAGTCTTACATGGACGGGTGGTGGGACGCTGGACGCCTGGATGAATTTTTTTCGAAGTTCCACAGCGTGCCGCTGGATCAGGCCGTGGTCGACAAGCATTTGGTCATCAACGCGCTGAAGGCACGCTTGTTCAATATGCAGAACAAGCGGCTCTCGAAGAGAGTCGCTCAGCAGCATTACGATTTGGACAGCGCATTCTACGAAAAGATGCTGGGTCCGCGGATGCAGTACACCTGCGCCTATTGGAAACGGGCGCAGGACCTGGAGGCCGCGCAGGAACACAAGCTGGACCTGATCTGCAGGAAGTTGCGCCTTCAAAAAGGTGACCGGGTGCTTGAACTGGGATGCGGTTGGGGAGGGTTTGCCCACTATGCCGCGACGACATATGGATGCCACGTGACCGCATACAACATCTCGGCCCAGCAGGTTGCGTACGCCCGTCAATGGTGCAAAGGGCTTCCCGTCGAGATCGTCCACGGGGACTACCGGGAGGCTCGCGGCGAATTCGACAAAGTCGCGGCCATCGGTCTGTGCGAGCATGTCGGATACAAGAACTATCGCACGCTGATGCAGACCATTCACCGCTCGCTCAAGCGACGGGGACTCTGTCTGGTGCATACGATCGGGAACAACGCGTCGGTTTCGACAGCCGATCCCTGGTTCGACAAGTATATTTTCCCGGGCGGCATGCTGCCCTCCGTCGCGCAATTGAGTGCGGCGATGGATGATCTCCTGGTGATGGAGGATTGGCACAATTTCGGTCCGGACTATGACCGGACGCTGGTGGCCTGGCAGGACAACGTCGACCGCCACTGGGAGGAATTGAAGACGTCCTTCGACGAGCGGTTCTACCGGACGTGGCGCTACTACCTGCTGTCCTTGGCTGGCGCATTCCGCGCCCGCCGGATCCATTTGTGGCAGATCGTGATGTCGAAGCAGGGGGTGCTCGGCGGTTACGAGCCGGTGCGATAACCCACATGATAGCGTTTGAAGCGTATGCCGAAAAGCGTGCGCGAGCGATTGCGGATGCACGGAACGCCCATATCGGTCCTCTGACCCTGGACAAGCCTACCTCCAATCTATTCCGGCACCGTCCTTCAGACAGAGGACACCGTCTCGACCTGCGCGGGTTTAACCATGTGATTCGTGTCGACGAAGCAGCCAGGACGGCGGACGTCGAGGCATTGACGACCTATGATGATCTGGTGAGGGAAACACTGCGGTTCAATTTGATGCCGGCTGTCGTACCGCAGCTCAAGTCGATCACGATCGGAGGAGCGATCGCCGGCATCGGCATCGAGTCGACTTCGTTCAAATACGGTTTCGTGCACGAGACCGTGCGGGAGCTCGAGGTGCTGCTCCCCGGAGGAACGGTCGCGGTCGCCGACCGCGAAAACGAATATCGCGATCTCTTTTTCGGATTTCCCAATTCTTACGGAACGCTGGGATACGCGCTCCGCGTCGTCATTGAACTGGTGCCGGTGAAGCCGTTCGTGCGCCTCACGCACCGTCGGTATGCCGATCCGGCTCAGTATTTTGAAACCATGTCGCAGGTTTGCCGCGATGGCGCCGTGGATTTCGTGGACGGCACCATGTTCGACGGGAGGACCTTCTATCTGACCACCGGAGAGTTCGTTGATCAGGCGGAATGGCTCAGCGACTACACGTATCTGCAGATGTACTACCGGTCAATCACGGAACGGACCACCGACTACCTGACCGTGCATGACTACCTCTGGCGTTGGGACACCGATTGGTTCTGGTGTTCCAAACACTTCCTGCTGCACTATTCCCTGATGCGAAGGCTCTGGGGCAAGCAGAGACTGAACTCGACGGTGTACTGGAGCGTCTGGAAGCGTGCGCACGCCTCCCGCGTGGCACAACTGGCCTTGGGAGTGCTTCAAGGCCGGCAGGAAGCCGTCATCCAAGACGTCGAGATTCCGATTGAAGAGGCGGGGCGGTTTGCAACATTCTTCAATGAGGCGATCGGCATAAAACCGGTTTGGCTGTGTCCGGTCGCCGCCCGCGATCCCTCGGTCTCCTATACGCTGTACCCCATGGATTCACGCAGACTCTATGTGAATTTCGGTTTCTGGGACACGGTGAAGAGCGCGCATGGCGATGGGCACTACAATCGCATGATCGAAGCAACCGTCCGCGAATTAAAAGGCCACAAATCACTGTATTCCAATTCATTCTATTCAAGAGACGAGTTCGACCGGCTGTACAACGGTCTTCAGTATGGGATGCTCAAGGAGCGCTATGATCCTCGAGGACAGTTCAAGGGTTTGTATGAAAAATGTGTGCTCAAGCAATAGATCGTACGCTTAGTAGGCATCATCGCGTCCCTCTCGCGCATAAGATCCTCATCAGCCCGTTGCCTGCCGCTTGTCATTCCGCGGGCCCCTTGGCTATAATCCGTGACCATGAGCATCAGGAAAGCGGGAGGCGATTGGGAGCCGATGCTGCTTCCGATCGAACCTCGGCATTGCAAGGTCTGCAAGCAGGGACTGTATCGGGACAAGACGATTTTGCGTGGCGGGTGGTCCCGCTGCACAGTCTGTGATGAATTCGTTCACTATAGCTGTCTTGCAAGCGGAAAGGTCTCATTTCTGAAGGCCCGGCCGCGCGTCTGCAAGACATGCCGGGCGGCTCAAATCGCCGGTTCTAACCCAGGGATTTCAACGGACCATCCGGTCGCTGTCGGCTCGTGACCTCGAAATCCGTTACCCACCCTGCTCAGCACCACCCCGCCTGGCACCATCCGTTTGCGTTTGCCGTCCGCTATGTGCTGGCTCCGCTGATCCTGTCGTTCAGCGGCTTCTTCAGCGCAAATTTTTTCATCAGCGGACACTATACCTGGCCGAGAACGAGCCGCATGCTTGCCCTGACCTTAACACTGCTCGTACTGTCCTATGAGTTTGTGTACAAGGAGCAGCGGGCAAGATCAGGTTCACCCGAACAGGCTCGGGCTGCGGTCTTGTATGCCTGCATCATCCCGTACCTCGCCGGCGTGGCGCTGATGTTGGCGTTGTGGAAACTGTAGCGTCGCCATCTCGGCGGCATCCGCAGGGACGACCATCAGAGAGGTACAGGCGTCGTGGCGCAGGTCTTTCGTAGCGGTGCATTTCTTCAGCAATGCTGGTCGGTCCATCCTCTATGCCTTGCAGTCAAACGGATGGCCGAAGGCAACACGCTCATCCTGAGTTGCAGCTCCTGCCGGTTTGCTCACCACCTGGCTGTATCCAGCATTGCACTCCGTGCATCGGCCGTTCCGGATCAAGTGGATGATCCGGCGATTGACCGCCCCGTCTCGACCGATGGACCATCCCGTTTCGCAGAGTGTCTGCATGCCCATGCCCAAGAGCTTTCTCTTCGGTCGATGGACGTGTTCGAAGATCTGGCCATGATCCGTTGCGCTGAGTGCCGCCGACACTATGTCGTCGTGGTGGCATCGTTTGAAACGCATCAAAAATGAAATGACCGCCACGGCATGGCTCACCTGTCAATTCCGTAAATCACGCTCATGACCTCGTTATCCCCCGGGCATCCGGCCGGCCGAGAACGCTCGCTGTCGTTGAACGAGGAGGAGCTTGCGCTGGTGTCGGACGGGCAACTCTTCCGCAAAAAATCCAAGATCACCGAGAAGATCCGCGCGCAACTCGAAATGGTCAAGCAGATGCTCGACGACGAACTGAAGACGACTGGATTGTTGTATCCGGATCGCTTTGACCGCAATGCGGTACAGTTCGTCAAAGGAGAACATCTGGAAGATTGCCCGTATCAGTATCTCGATTATCCCAAGCACTTTCACGGTGTGGACAAGTTTACCTTCCGCACGCTCTTCTGGTGGGGGCACCACGTCGTCGTCGCGTGGATTCTGGAGGGACAGCGGATCAAGCAGTACAAGAAGAATCTTGTCGACCGATTCCATGCCGTGGCGGGCCGAGGCGTCGAACTGTCGACGGCGCCGACCTTATGGGAATGGAAACGGGGAGAAGGGTATACCGTGAGTGTTTCTCACGATCGAAAGGCGACCATCGCCGCGGTCATGGCCGAGCGGTCGTTCATCAAACTGATGAGGGTGGTGCCCCTGGACGATTTGCTGATTCGGGAAGGTCGTCTCGACGCAGTCGTACGCGAGGCGTTTTCGGCTATGCGGTCCGTCGTGACCGTCAAATCCTGAATTGTGCATGCCGACGTATTTCGGTAGACTAGCGCCCGGTCGCCCTATGATTATGGTTCAGTTGAACGCGGTGCGCTGACGCAGAAGGAGGTTATCGTGGACAATGAGTGGATGCGGTCGGTCGCGCGAGTGCTATGCATGGCAGGGGTGTTGGCAGTCGTTGGCTGCGGAGGATCCGGGCAGACTGTACACGTCGATGTGACCCCTAAGCAGGTTCCGGCGCAAATGGCAGAGCCGGAAGCCGTCAAGATCGTCATCGAGCCATTTGAAGACCGCCGCGTCGAAAAAAATCGCGTCGGGATGCGCTCTCATCTGTGGGGCGGTGTCACGTATTTCAATGTGACCGGCGAAAAGCCCGGAGAGATGTACGCCAAGGCCATGGCCGAGCGCCTGAGGACCCGAGGCTGGCATGATCGCTCATGGGACGCGCGGGTCGCGCCGGCGGGATCCGCCACCGATGCCGACATTGTCATTACGGGACAAATTCTGGACGTATCCGCCAACGCCAAGAGCCGGGTGTTTTCAACCGCGTTGACGACGAGCAGCAAATTGACGATTTCGGCCAGGAACAACACCGACCGGACGGTCACGAACCGGACTATCGAAGGGGCGCAGAGTGACACGGTCTTCTGGTTCAGCGAGGAAGATGTCAAGAAATTACTCACTGCGACCGTTAAAGACACCCTCGACCGATATCTGGAGGACACCAAAATTTCTCAACGGGCTGTCAGGCCAAGCCGGTGATCGCGTGAAGGCGGGAGGAGGACAGTCGTGCGCGAGCGTCGCTGGGAAACCATTGCGCCACTGACGTTCGGGCAGATTCTTGCCGTCGGAGAAAGATTGGCCGCCCTGGGATTGAAGCCGGCGGCTCCGGCCAACGACGTCATCTGCTACGTCGAAGAATGGACGGTCGAGTCACCGGAAGATTTCGACGAGCTTGACGCTTGGGCCACCGAAGATGTCACGCTCATCCATATACGGGAAGGATGGCGTGGCGATTTTTTCCTCCTGTCCGGTTCCTACCACACCGTCTACCAGCGCCATCAAGACGTTGGAACATACTGTTCGATCAGCCACCCGTGGCGCATACGGGAACCCCTGAGGTGTCACGAGAGCCGGAGCATGCTTTGGCTGGGATTTCGCCATGCCCATTCGTTTGTGCGGGTACGCCTTCAAACGACCGAGGTGATCAGCCCGGGCGAAACCCGAGGTGACGCGCAGCGGGGCCGCTGGCTGGACGAGCGGCGAGCCGCATTCCTCGAAGCGATCACGACGTTGGAATTGCCCGTCGAGACGGCCATTGACCATTCTCAGGTGACCCTCCGTCCCTCGGATCCTGCCGTGCCGTTCTTCTGTTCCTGGCCCGATGCGTTTGGTCCATGCCAATTCGAGTACAACTCGTCCGATGCGTTCGAATTTCTGGTTCCCGCCAGCCGGCTGGCAGCCACCTTTGCCCCTGAGCCGGCCGGCGTCAGGGCATATCTGACCGGGTTCAACGAAACGGCACTCAATGAGTTCGCCGCCTTCGAGCCGACGCCCCGCCTGGCCTACCGATGCTCAGTCCATTGCCCGCTTGATGACTTGCCGGAGATCCGGTCGATAATCGAAACGGAGGGACGGCTCTACGCCACATTATGTGAATTCCAAACTCAGGAGTTAGTGCCGGACGGCGAGGACGCCTCTGCCATCGTGGGTATCATGGGTACTGAAGCAGGATTCCATCTGGAAGTGCGTCTCAACCGCGCGCCACTGCCTGAAGAGCATATGGAACATTGGCTGGAACGACTACTTGGGCACGAGGTGAGCTATGCGCCGCTGCCGGCCTTTGTCTGACAGAGGGCCATGGGGTACTTCCGCTTCCATTATGGCCCGCCTAGACTCGGCACGACGCTCTTCGTCATGATTATGGACCCGTCAACTTTTCCCTCTCTATTTGACAATTCGGCAGGATCTTGAAACCTTAAGCCGGATGTCCCCGAGTTCCGCACTGAGATCCTTCCTTGCCAAACCGTTCATGCCCGCCGTGTTTTTCCTGTCGGGAGTGATCTACGACACGGTGACACTGACCAGAATCGACCGCCTGCAGGACAATCTTCTGCTACTGGTCTACATCCTGCTGCTGGGAATCATGGTCGTGCTGACCGGACGGCTGGGCATCGAACCACCGCCGGACCGTGATCAACTCGCTGCGTTGACACCATTTTCCCGTTGGGTCTTGCGAACCCGTCCCTACTATCCCATGGCGAGTCAATTTCTGATGGGAGGCCTGTTCAGCGCCTATGCAATTTTTTATTCGCGTAGTGCCACATTGACCGGGACTGCGGTGTTCCTGGGGTTACTCGTCGGCCTGCTGGTTGCCAATGAGTTTTTGCGTGACCGCCTCTCGAACCTTCGACTTCTGATCAGCCTGTACGCGCTCGTGTGCTTTGCGTTCTTCACCTTTTTCCTCCCCGTCATCACCGGCTCTATGAACAGTCTCGTCTTCCTCTCGGGTGCGGTTCTCAGCGCAGTGGTGACCTCGCGCGTGGTTCATCTGGTCTACCGCGATAACCCGGATCGATCACGCCGGGAAGCAATCGGCGTCATCGCGCCGGCATTCGCCCTTATCGGTCTTCTTATCGGATTCTACTTCATGAATTGGATTCCTCCCGTTCCTTTGTCTCTGAAGTTCGGGGGGATCTACCATGAGGTGAAAAAGACAGATGGGTCGTTTGAATTGTCGTATGAGAGGAAATGGTTCGAAGTCTGGAAGCGATCGGACACGACATTCCCCGCCCACGAGCCGATCTATTGTTTCACGGCGGTATTCGCTCCGGTGGCGCTCAATACGACCGTCTATCATCATTGGTACTACCGGGAGAAGGCCGGGAGGGCGTTCACGCACGCGGACCGGATCCCGGTGAAGATTTCAGGGGGTCGCGAGGGCGGCTATCGAGCCTACACGTTCAAGCAGCAGTTGGATCCCGGCGACTGGCGCGTGGACGTGGAATCGGAAGACGGGAGAATCATCGGACGGGTTGCGGTGAAGGTGGTCGATCAGCCGGGTGGGTCTCCTCTCCTGACAACTCTCTTGTATTAGGTCGTTGCCGGTTGCGGAGGGGCGGTGCAGGGCATAGAGTTCAACCATGAACCGGCGATCACTCACCTCCTGTCCGTCAAGCCCCAATTGCGTATCGACACAGGCGCAAGACGAGGGGCATGCCATTCGTCCGTTGAATTTCCAACGGTCTCCGGCCGAAGCGATGGAGGTGCTCAAATCGGCGATTGGAACGTTGCCCCGGACACGCCTCGTAGAACAGGACGGTCTGTACTTGCACTACGAATTTACAAGCCTGCTCCTGCGATTCGTGGACGATGTGGAATTCCTTTTCGACTCCGAGACGAAAACCGTTCACTTTCGATCCGCATCGCGCGTCGGGTACGGCGATTTCGGCGTCAACCGGCGCCGCATGGAGGACATTCGGCGGCTGGTAGCGGGAAAGATGTGATGCTGTCCGACGTCGGGATCGTATGCTCGCAATTGCTTTGCGAGTACCGGCGTATTTGTTAGGGTGCTCCTGAGAGAGGGATGCGTGGGATTCAAACGTAAACATTCACGGATGGATGTCGGACGGAGCGGCCAACTGCAGAGGGGCTCGCTCTCGGCCTCCTGTACCGTTCTCGACGTCAGCGAGTCGGGGATGAGAATTGAAAGCAGGATGTTCGTCAAGACGGGAGACAGCCTCCAGTTGACCATAGATCTCGGTCGGGGGCAGGCACTGTCCTGTACGATTCAGCCTGCGCATGTCAGGTCCCCGCGCTTTGGCGCAAAAATCACGGCGATTACCGTGGAAAATCAGGAACGACTGACTCAGATCCTGGATGAACGCATCCAACGGCAATTCTCCTCACGCTAGCCCAACGAACGACGTGCGACCGCTCTGTGTGTGGTGAATAGTGTCAAATGCACCTAGATCTACTCCGATTCGCCGCTCCAGGCGGATCCCTCTTTGGGATTTATTGACAGCGTCGAACCTCCTACTCTAGGCTTTTTCCCCTGCGCATATCATCGGAGGCATCTTCATGAACCGTTCGATGCTTTCACTTCCCATGATCCTCCCCGGGGTCTGGGCGAACAAGCAAACTTCTTCCTTGCAGCCTGTGTATGGCTGTTGATCGCCGCGTGCAGTAACGGGGGCAACGATTCGGCTCCGCAATCGGGAATCCCTGCACCGGCGCCAGGGATGGGATCAGCGAGTTCCGTTGTGTGCATGGCGGATCAAGAAATCGACGGGATCAACGAATTATATCTGGCCGGGTCTAACGTAAAACTCAATCCACCACTGCAGCCTGGGAATTCTATCTTGGATTTCCAAATGCTACCGGATGGCTCCGGCGTGGTGTACCACGAGTTAGTCTCTACCATCGACCGCAGGGAGACATCGATCTATGGGAAATCTCTTTCGTGCGGTTTGCAGCTCCAGGCGCCGGCATCAAGCTCAACCCTCCAGTAACGTTTGACAACGAAGTCGTCGAGTATCAAGTGACGTCCGATAGTCGCGCCGTGGTGTACGCCTTTGCCAATCGACATCTCTACTGGAAGAAGTTTTTGCGGAGGACGTTTGATCAGCCGGGTGAGGGAATAGACCTGAACCTGCCCCTCGAAGCCGATCAATATCTGGTGGGGTATAAACTGATGCCCGATGCGTCCGGCGTGGTAATGCTGATTGGAAACGGAAATCATAGCAAACTCTATCTCAAAACGATTTACACATCCGTCAGACAATATTCTGTTGACGCCGGCGTGCACGGCATCGATTTCAGACTTTGCGGTTGTATCCGGCGGAACCCGCGTGGTCTATGCGAATGAGGGTCTGTTCATAATGGGTTGTACTATGTGGATGTTTCCGCCCCGCAGGTTGCCTTCATTTTAAATGAGCCGTTGGCACCGAATGACAGGATTAAACCGTTTGCAATTGTCCCGGATGACAGCGGTGTGGTGTATGTCAGAAATCCTTATGCCTCCTCCGTTGACGAAGTCTGTCTGGTTACATTTGCCGCGTCCGGGTCCTGTGCGAGGCTCGATGATCCGGCAGATCCAGGTCTGGTTGTCAGGGATATCGTGGCGGTGACCCCGGACAGCACGAGCATCGTGTACCTGTGGTGGTCCCAATCCAAGCGAACGACCGAGTTGTATCGGGCGCTGTTTGCAATCCCGGGAACAAGGCCGAAACTCAATAGTCCGCTGGGAACTGGTCAGCAGGTGAGGGAATTGGCTCTGACTCCCGATGGCTCGAGCGTCGTCTACATGAGCTCTGAACAGGTCAATTTGCAGGGAGGGTTCTTTGACTACTATTTGACCAACACGGAATTGCGCAGAGCGGCGTTTCCCGCTCCTGGATCCAGCACGCTGCTGTTCAAGGCCGTGAATCCGAGCACCGAGGTCAACGAGTATACGATCATGGCCAACGGCACGGCGTTGGTGTATCGCTCCTGCAAGGCGTTTAACGACGCCAACGTCTATGGAGAGCAACCCGTGCTATATCGATTGAACGTTGCGATGCCTGGAACGGTGAATAAAAATCAGTGGAACCGCAGTTCCAATGGGAGGCGTCCGTGGGTTTCAAATGCTAGAAGGAGTCTCAAGCGGAGGTCCATTGTGATTCATCCCTGCGAATTGCGCCGACCAGCCGATCAAGCCCGCATGGCAAAACCGGCTCCCCGCAATGGCCAAAGATTGAACAGGTACGTGGCATGCGTTCTGTATTGGCAATCACGCCGCTCACTTCGAACGTGCCCGCGGGCTTCGCCACTGGCGAGAAGCCCGTTCTTTATGAATCAGTGGGCCGGAGATCCCGGTTTCGGACCCAGTCGAGTGGTGTGCTGAAAGATGCACTTGGGGCAGGTGTAATGGACGAACTGTCCGCTGGCGACCAGCCGTTTCTTCATCGGAACCTTGCACCAGGTGCAAAAGCGGTCCGGAGGTTCGGCGGCTGGGGTGGTACCTGAGGAATGGGTTTGAGCGACTGTCATGTGCTGCATTGTCCCCGACCGTGGAGAAAGTTGTCAACTGATTGACTCCGGGCCTCCGCGAGCGAAAAAATATCCGCTTCTCGTAGCATCCGAAAAAAATCATGGTATAGTGCAGGAAATTTCCCGCGCGTTGGTTTCCTCACCCACATACAGAAAGGCGGACAGCCCTATGAGCGTTCCCGTTGGTTCCGATGAGACGATTTTGCCGTCCCATGCCCCGGCGGTTTCCTCACCTGTGCAAGCGCACGACATGGTCGGTGAGGGAAAAGCATGGGGACTCTGTACCGCCGTTGATTTGCAAGATTGCAATCCGGAGTTGATCCGGAATGCGGACCACATCCGCCGCTATGTCGTCGAGCTCTGCGAACTCATCGACATGAAGCGTTTCGGCGAGTGTCAGGTCGTCAATTTCGGCTCAGGACGGGTCGCCGGGTATTCAATGGTGCAGCTGATCTCGACTTCGTTGATCAGCGGCCACTTCGCCAACGACACCAACAACGCGTATCTCGACATTTTCAGCTGCAAGGGCTATGACCCTGCCATTGTCGAGGCGTTCTCCAAACAATTTTTCGGGGCGCAACGCAGTACGGCCACCGTCACGCTTCGGTATTAGGTCATTCCCGGGAGCCGCAGGGCTCGCGGCTCCCGGACCGGACGGCCGCCCTCCCTTCTTCATGAAAGCCACCAACGTGAAAGAATTCTTTCGATCCCTCCCGGCCAAATTGGATGTCGAGGCTGCCGAGGAGGTCGAAGCGATCTATCAGTTCGATCTGAGCGGCGCGCAAGGTGGTCAGTACATCGTCACGATACGGCAGGGAACCTGTGAGGTGACCGAGGGCCTGCATGAGGATCCGCACGTCACCTTGTCGATGGCGGGAGAGGATTGCATGAAGGTGTTGAACGGTCAACTCAGCGGTCCGGCTGCCGCGATGTCGGGACGGCTCAGAGTCAGCGGCGATCTCGGCCTTGCAATGCAGCTGAAGTCGTTGTTCCCGGGTGTCGCCTGAGCTCCCGACCGGTCAACCCGGGACGGGGAATTCGGCCTGAAGAGCGCTCTCCCGGGGCTCTTCTCCAGGGAGAGGCCGGGGGAATCGCTCTTCTAAGATCATGTAGACGGTCGGAACCAGAAACAGCGTGAGAAGCGTCGAGACGCTCAACCCTCCGACGACGGCCCTTGCCAGTGGCGCGTTCGTCTCGCCTCCCGTTCCCCAGCCGATGGCCATCGGAAGCAGGCCGAAGACGGTGGCCAGCGATGTCATGAGGATGGGACGAAGCCTCGTCCGCCCGGCTGTCACCACGGCCTCATGGAGTGCAAGGTCTTTTCGCCGCAGGACGTTGGTATAGTCCACCAACAAGACCCCGTTTGAGACGACGATTCCGAGCATCATGATGATTCCCATCATCGAGGTAGTCGAAAGGGTAGTGTCCGTCAGAAACAGGGCGAGAATGACACCGGGAAATCCCATGGGAACCGAAAACATGATGATGAATGGATCGACCAGGGATTTGAATTGCGCAGCCATGACCATATAGACAAGCATGAGCGCCAGGATGGTCGCAAACAGAAGACCCTGAAAGGTTTCACGCTGTTGTTGAATCTGGCCGGCCAATTGGACGTTGAAGCCCGTCGGCAGTTGCAATTGGGCAAAGCCCGCCTCCAGATCATCGGCGATCGCGCCGAGATCACGGTTCACCGGGTTGGCGGTGATGTGAACGACCCGCTGAAAGTATTTCCGGTCGATCTTCACCGGCCCGGCGTTTAATTTCAACGACGCGACGTTTTTTAACAGCACCGGTTCGCCGTTTCTCGCCGTCAGCAGAATGTTCTCGATGTCCGTCAGATCCTTCCGGTGTTCCTCGGCGAGCCATGCGCTGATGTAATATTCGTTCCCGTTTTGCGGGTCTGTGAAGATAATCGGATCGGTCTGCCCGTTTCCGTTCAAGGAAAACAGCACGGCATTGGCCACGTCGGTTTCACTGATGCCCAACAGGGCGGCCTTCTCCCGGTCTACCACCACGTTGATCTCCGGGTAATTTTCCTCCCGGCTGACCTCGATGTCGGCTAAGCCTTCGATCCGGTGCATTAATCCTTCGACCTCCCGGATGACTTGCCGGGCATTTTCAAAATCATAACCGTAAATCTCGACGTCCACGGCCTTCTGCGAGCCGAAGCTCGTCACGCGCTTGACGAGCCCCCCGGGATCGAAAAACATCGCGACACCAGGAAACAGCTTGAGGACTTTGGGACGGACGTCGTTCATGATTTCCACCTGGCTGCGTGTCCGCTTGTCCGGAGCCGTCAGATAGACGGAGATGACCGACGTATGGGGACCGGTGTTCGGGTTGAACAGGGAAGAGCGGCCCTGAGCCAGCACGCCGGTACTGGAGACGATCGTCTCCAGCTCATGCGGCGGGATCTGCTCGCGCATGATCCGTTCGACTGCGGCGACCTGCTGTTCGGTTTTTTCCACCCGCTGTCCCACCGGAGCGCGGAGAACGATGCGGAACTGGCTTTCATCCGATACCGGAAGAAACTCCGTCCCGATTTTCGGAATCAAGGCCAAGGATGCCCCGAAGATGAATATGATGCCAATGATGAATACCCGCCGATGCACGAGGACCCACCTGAGCGAATTTTCATATCCGCGGTCGAGAGACTCGTACCGGTCGCGGCTCCACATCATCAGACCGACAAACCACTGGGGCATGGACCGATGGGCGTCGTCCTCGGGTTTGAGGAACTTAAAGCATAGTGCCGGAGTGACCGTGCGAGATACGAAAAAGGAAGTGAACAGCGAAATGGCGATCGTCAGGGTGAGCGGGATGAGCAGCAGCCTGGCGATGCCGACGACGAAAAAGATCGGAAGGAAGACGACGACCGTCGTCACCGTGGAGGCCAGGATTGGCATGGCGACCTCGCGAGCCGCATCGAGAATCGCCTCCCAACGACGTGAATTCGTGTTGAGATGGCGCTGAATATTCTCCAGTTCAACGATCGAGTCGTCCACCAGGCGGCCGATGCCCAAGGCCAGCCCGCCCAAAGTGAATACATTCAAGGTCTGCCCGGTAAAGTACAGCACGATGAACGTCACCATGATCGACAGTGGAATGGCGACCGAAATGATCAGGGTGCTGGTGAGGTTACGCAGGAACACGAGAATGACCGCTGCCGCCAGGAGCGAGCCGTGCAACGCCTGCTCGATCAGATTCTGAATGGATTGGCGAATGTACACGGATTGGTCGAACGAGATGCCCAGGGCGACTCCAGGCGGAATGCCAATCATCTTGGGAAGGGCTTCCTTGAGTGCATCCACCACCCCGACCGTATTGGCGATGGGCTGTTTGTTCACCCGCAAGTAGACGGCGCGTTTGCCATCGGTCCTGACGATGTTGGTCTGGATATCGGATGAGTCCGTGACAGACCCGAGATCCCGCACACGCACGGGATTGCCCTGCTGGTTGACTTTGACGATGACGTCCTGAATCGGCTCGACCGTGCGGAACTGATTGTTGGTAAAGACGTTATAGTCAAGGTTCCCGGCCTTGATGTCTCCCGACGGCAGAATCAAGTTGGCTGCTTTCACGGACTTGACCACGTCCAGAATCGAAAGTCCCCTGGCGTTGAGCAGCGCGGGGTCCAGGTTGATGTTGATTTGTCGGATCTTCCCGCCCTCGACCGTCGCGGCGGCGACGTTGGCGATCTGTTCTATTTGAGGGGCGATCGTATTATAGGCCAGATCGTAGAGCGCCCGTTCGTCCAGCGACTCACTGGCCACCGTGACAAACGCCACGGGGATGTTTGAGACGTCAAACTTGACGATAAAGGGTTGGAGGATTCCAGGCGGAAGACTATTGAGGATCTGCGTGATCCGCTGCATGACCTCCATCTGGCCCACGTTGATGTCCGCGCCCCAATTGAACCAGACCTGGACGCCACCGATCCCCTGTTTGGAAAATGATTCCACGTGTTCGACGTTGGAAGCTGAACTGACGGCCTTCTCGATCGGATAAACCACGCTTTGTTCGATATCGAGGGGGGGAGCGCCTTTATAAATGACGCCCACAAAGGCCACAGGGACCTGGATGTTCGGGAAGAGATCGACCGGCAGGCGGTTGAGCGAGGATGCTCCGAGCACGATCATGGCCAGCGACAACATGAGAATACCGATCCGATTTCTCAATGCCAGCAGCGTGAGCCACATGAAATGCCGTTATCCTTTGGATGAGAGCGAGAGGGATGGCTCCTGAGGAGACGGGTTGGTGTGGGGAAGCGATTCGATGGGCTGCGCGTGCACCGGTGTGCCGTCATGAACGAGGTCTTTTCCTGAGACGATGACCGTCTCCGATCCGGTCAGTCCTTTGGTGACCTCGACGCGATTCTCGTCGCGAACCCCTATTTCCACCGGGACCCGTTCGGCTTTTCCTTCCCGGACGATGTAGACGTACTGCGCATCTTCCAGCCGGCTGACGGCGTCGATCGGAATCTGAAGCGCATCGGCGTGTTTCCCGACGAGCACTTCGACACGCGCGAACATGCCTCCTTTTAACAGCTGTTCTGCATTCGGCAGGTCCACCTCGACGGTCATGGTGCGAGTCGCACGGTTCAACGCTTGGACAATCCGCGTCACGGTGCCTTCGAACACGCGGTGCGGATACGCCTCCGCGCGGACCTCTGCCTTCTGCCCGGTCCGGACGAGCGGCACGTCCTTTTCGACGACTTCGATCAATGTGCGGACGATTTCGACATCGTGAAGGTTCAGAATGCCCCGCGAAGTCGTCGAAGTGCTGGTGGCAGCGCCCGTCACATAGGCACCGAGGTCGAGGTTGCGCTCGGCGATATATCCGGCAAATGGAGCGCGAATGTACGAATACGCCAGATTGGTTTCCGCCTGCGCGAGGGCCACTTCCATCTGCTTCACCTGCGCGCGCAGGGATTCCAATGCGGCGACGGCTCCGTCGAAATTGACGAGCGCGGTATCCAGGTCCTGCTGGGAGACAAACTGCTCTTTGATCAGGGCCTGCATGCGATCGAGGGTCAGTTTGGCGTTGCGGACTGAGGCATCCTGCTGGGTGACTTTCGCACGCGCCGCGGCGAGATTGGCCTTGGCCTGGTTCACGGCATGCCGATAATCCGTATGGTCGATTTCGATCAGGAGTTGGTTGGCTTTGACGAAATCTCCCTTATCGACGTAGAGCTTGGCGATATAGCCGTCAACCCGGGAGAAGATATTTACAACCTGATTCGGCGTGATGTCCGCGGTATAGGCAAGCCTGATATCCAGATCACGTTTCAACGGGGTGACTGTTCCTACGGAGATGAGCCGTGTTTTCTTGGAGTCGACCTTGGCCCCGCTGCTGAGTCGAAAGACGACGAGCGCGGTGACCGCAAAAAAGATGATCACCCCCAGCGTGACGATAGGATGTCGTCTGACGGACCGCATCACGTCCGCCTCCGGCCGGGGCGACGAAGGCCGGCCAGGAAAATATCCACGATCGTGGTCACCGTTTCCTCGTGCGAGCGGTGCATGGGCACGCCGAAGATTTCGTGCAAGAGACGATGATGAACGACCATACCGACAAACGCCCGCGCGGCGAGGAGGGGATCCACCGTCCGGAACGCACGTTCACCGATCCGCGTGTCGATGTAGGCGGCCAGCCGTTCGTAAAACACCCGATGATGTTTGCCGAAAAACATGTCTGAAAGCTCGTCCCCTTCGAGCGCACTGAACAGCAGCAGCCGCAAGAAGGTGGAATCCGTATGCGGACGAATCCGGAAGGCGGCGATGAGCGTGAAGACCCGGCGGTCATCCCTTTTCTTGGCGGATTCCTCCACCGCCTCAAGCAACTCGTTGATCGTGACTTTTTCAGCTAAAATGGCCGCGTACAACGCCCGTTTTGTCGGGAAGTATTTGAAGACCAGTGCCTCGCTTACTCCCGCTGACTTCGCGATTTCCTTCGTGGTCGTCCCATTAAAGCCCTTCGCAGCAAAGAGCGATGCTGCGGCCGCAATGAGACCGGCCTGACGTTCTTGACTTGATGGACGTCGTCGCGAGTTCGATGGCGTCATGGGGACATGGTGAGTGAGTAGTTACTCACCGGGAGACTACCATGCCGTGCGTGGGCATGACAAATAAACGACCGGGAATCTACACATGCATTCTGAAGTCTAAAGAACGGCGGCCTGTATCGTAGGAAGAAAGAGGAAAGTCGTGAGGGTTTCCCACGGCAGGAAGGTTTCGGCGACTGCCACTTGTGAAACGGAACGGAGTGCTAGGCCGATGCCTTCGGGTTCAAAGACAAAAAATAGTGGAGTCTATTCCTTTCGCGGAGATTCATTTTAGTGATCTCGACTCCAAAACGATGACCTGACGTCCATGTCACGCGGGACTCCATAATCAACAGAGGATCCTGGCCATCGGGCAGATACAGAAACAGAGTCACCTCCGTCCCGCGGCGTACCGGCACGGTGCCGTGAACTCCCAAGCCATGATGCGAGAGGTCCGTGGCCGTGCCGTCACCCATCAGGACGTCCCGGCATCCCGCTTCTGCAGAGTACATGAGTCTACAATCGGCATGTGCGCGGGTGTGTTGTCGCCGGTTACGGAAGCGTGGGACATCTCGGCTGACGCGGACGGCCGAGCCTCGGGCGGTTTTCATAGCGGTCCTCCTTACAGGCAGCAATTTAGTACCCTGTGTGCCGGGCGCGGGTCGCGCAATTCCAAACATGAAAGCGCAATTGATTCTGGGCTTCGAGGTCCCACGAGATCATCTCGACGCCGAACTGACGCCCGGAAACCCATGCCACCTTGGTCTGGGCGATGCAGACGGGCTCATCGGCGCCCGGCAAGTCGATATAGAGCGAAAGGTTCATGTTCGGATTGACCAGGCGATTTCCACGTATTCCGATCCCCCGGTCCGACATATCGGTAACCAGTCCATCACCGATCAGCATGTCTCCCGCCGCCATGCCTGAATACATGAGGGCGACCTCGGTTGGTACACGCTCCGTCAGCCTCCGGTTCGGGCGGATTTCCGACTTCGCCGTCTTGTCACATTGATGAGATTTCATGCCGTGCCTCCTGTAAGTTCTACGGGATCTCTCTCCAACGGCCTAGCCCATCGATGCAATTCGAAAGGCGGTTCGATGTTCGCTTGACGTTGACAATGTCGCATGTTTCCAGACGACTTCTTGCACGCGCTTGCGTTCGTCAGCATTCAACGTTGGAAACCTGGCGGCGAACTTGAGGCCTGAAACCCAGGAAATGGTGGTTCCGGTGAGGCAAACAGGGGGTTTACCGTCTTCTAGATACAGGAACAGGGTTACGGTGCTTCCGGCGAGAGGAGGAGTGGTGCCGACGACCTTACAGCCGGTCTTGGAAAGATTGATGAGCAATCCATCCGCCGTCACGCACCGAGAACCGGTTTCGCTGACATAGAGGACGCGGAGGTGGGTGGGTACCCGTTCGGCATACCGTCTGTCTAACTGCGCATGCGTCCTTACCGCCGCCATCTCCTTCACGCGCGATTTCATATCTGCCACCATCCTTTCTTTGCAGGGTCTATTTTGCCCGACACCTTGAAGGTAGCGGGTTTCCCGGTTTCCGGCATTCCTAGAGAGAGGGGGCAGGATACCCTGCAGAAGAGGGGGAGGTGCGACACAGCCCGTGAATAAGGCTGTGAAACGTCTGCTGTTCCTTGGAATGGCCCTTGGAATATCAGGTCGAAACGCCGGTTCAAGACCGCAATTGGCCCGTTACCGGTGAGAACCGGTTTACAAATGTGTGGGGGGCCGCGAAAGCGAGAGCGGCTAGGGAGCCGTCAGCAGGCTGCCTTCAAGAATTGTCGAGCGCAGGGTTTGGCTTTCAAAAAAGATGATTCCTTGGTCATTGCGAGTTTCATAGCGCAGAGTCACTTCCGTCTCGAATCCCTGCCAAGCATGGAATCTGGCCGGGCCAATGGCGATTTGTCCAGGTGTCCGATCAAGCGGTCCATATCGCGACTGCAGAAATTCCAGCATTTGATCATGCGCAACTTTCCCGTGATATCTGACAATGACCCGAGCGAACTTATCGTCCACGGTGACAAATCGCATGGATTCGACATTCACTGAGCCGAGGGTCAGGGGTACGGATTTCAGTTCGAATGTTTTTTGCCGCCCTCCCGTATCAACCTCTCTGAATGTCTCAGACTCCGATAGCGCGGCTCCCCAGGGAATGCCTTCGAATCCATTTGGATCGTCCTTCATTTGCACGGCAAAGGCGAGCGGACTCACGATCAAGATGGTCAAGAGTCTCACAAAAAAGATGAGATAAAACATGCGTAGGAGTAAAGAGCTGAACCGCATTGCAACTAGTCGGCCGTGTCTGCGATAAAGTCATTAAACCGGGGAACCAGCGTACGACTGTCCAGAAAGATAAACCCGCGTTCGGTACCGGCCTGGTAGGTAAGATTGATCTCGGAATCGGTTCCTCGCCAATTATATTGCTGATTGAGTCCCCGAATCATCTGTCCCGGCAGACGCTCGATCGGACCGAATTGCTGCTCCAGATAATGTAAAACTCGCGTATGCGTATTGTCTCCATGATAGCGAATCGTCACGCGGGCGAATTGATCGTCCATGGAGGAAAAGAGGATACTATCGACGGGAATATCAGCGAGGGCAGGGGTCACATTCTTGAGGCGATACTCGGTCACGTGCTCTCCCCTCCGAGCGATTTCGAAATCGGGTTGTGACTGCAAACCCGTTCCCCAGGCGATGCCATGAAATCCTCTTGGGTCGTTCAGCATCTGCCCGGCTTCGACCGGTGCAAACCATGACGCGCAGAGCGCGAGCACAATGGCTCTTTCCCATCTACATTTTCGCCATCGAGCAGTGGCGGTCATTCTGGCACGCTAACACGCAATCCATCGAGGCGCAACCGGCCCTTTTTCTTGAGAATGCGTCTGGGCATGGCTTATAATGCGCGCGCCTTTTCTGTTCGCAATCCAAGGGGGCTATTGGGCAGGATCATGATCGACAGCGGCGCATTTGTTCAGGCCATGCAGGACATGGGCGTCAATTTCTTTACGGGCGTTCCCGACTCGATCCTCGGCGGAATCATCGCGGAGTTGATGGATCGGCGCATGTACACGCCGGCGGTTCGTGAGGATGAAGCAGTCGCGATGGCTGCTGGAGCCTATATGGCTGGAAAGATCCCCGCCGTGCTCATGCAAAACTCCGGACTGGGAACGTCACTCAATACCTTGATTTCGTTAAATATCATCTACCGTCAGCCCTGCGTCCTGATCGTCTCTTGGCGGGGACAGGGCGGGAAGGATGCACCTGAACATCTGGTCATGGGAGAGGTCATGCCTCAATTCCTCGACACGATGAAAATTCCTCACCGCACATTGACGGAAAAAGCGGCCGTTGAAGATTTCAAATGGGTGGCGGAAACCTTCATGAAACAACGCATCCCGGTAGCGCTGTTTATTACCAAAGGCGTGGTGAGAGGATTACACCCATGAGACCCGAACAAGGGACATTGATTAGCAGGGCGCAGGCCATCGGCGCGTTGCTTGAGTTGTTGACGGATCAACCGGTCATCATCTGTAATGGGTTTCCGTCTCGCGAAACCCATAAAATTGCCGACCGGCCGACGCATTTTTATATGATCGGATCCATGGGAAACGCTCCCGCCATTGCACTCGGAGTGGCTTTGGCGAAACCCGGGAAACAGGTCATCACCTTCGACGGAGACGGGAACGTGCTGATGGGAATGGGGACGTTGGCGACCGTCGGGGCGTTGAAACCGAAGAACTTCATTCACGTGGTCTTCGATAATGAAGTGTATGGGACGACGGGGAATCAGCCGACCATTTCGAACGTCGTACCGTTGGAAAAGGTGGCGAAAGCGGCCGGGTATGTCAACGTCGAGCGGGTTCTGGACCGAGAAGACCTCGTGTACGAATTCAAAGACATGCTTAAGAAGGATGGCCCTAGTATGCTGTTGATCAAGGTGAATGAATTTGCGGAGGATGCCGGTCGCGTGCTTCATGAGCCGGCAGATATGACCAAGCGTTTCATGGGCGCCATTGCCTAACGGTAGACCGATATAACGACATGATGAACGATGAGGTAAAGGCATGATGTTGCTCAATCCCGGGCCGGTCAATGTCAGTGACCGTGTCCGCCAGGCGCTGTCCCGCCAGGATATCTGTCATCGGGACTCCGAGTTCGCGGACCTGCTACACGGTATCCAGGCCAAACTCTTGAAAGCATTCGTTCCAGGAGCCGAGTCGGAGTATGCCGCTGTCCTGATTTCGGGTTCCGGCACCGCCGCCGTCGAATCTGCAGTGATGTCTTCGATCCCCCACGGAAAGCGGATGCTGATCCTCAACAACGGCGTCTATGGTGAACGACTGTCCCAGATGGTCGGTCTGCATCGCCTGGGCGTCTCTGAATTGAAATACGAGTGGACGGCCAGGCCTGACCCGGAGCGTGTGCGGCTCGCCCTGCGTCAACATCCCGAAGCGCATGTGGTGGGCATGGTTCATCATGAAACGACAACCGGTCTCTTGAATCCTGTCAAAGAAATAGCAGAGGTTGTTGACAGTCAGAACCGTGTCTTCATTCTCGACGCTGTCAGTGCCCTGGCTGGAGAGAGCCTCGATATCGCTTCGTCCCATATCTATATGGTTGCCGGCACTGCAGGAAAATGCATCCAGGGATTCCCCGGGGTCTCGTTCGTCCTGGTTCGTAAAGGATTCCTCGAGCGTATGCGCGCATACCCCAAGCGCTCCTGGTATTTGCACCTGACGCATTACGTGGACAACGAAGGTCGGGGAACGACGCCCTTCACTCCTGCGGTTCAGTTGTATTACGCCTTTGATGAAGCGCTCAACGAATTGTTAGAGGAGGGGGTGGCCAAACGCATTCAGCGTTACAAGAAAATGGCCGCGTTGATTCGTGACCGAATGGCAAAATTGAGCGTCAAGCCGGTGCTCACGCCGGACCGTCAGTCCAACAGTCTTACCGCGTATTACCTGCCGGAGGCGTTAAGCTATCAGGTCCTACATGACCGACTGAAAGACCAGGGCTACGTGATCTATGCGGGACAGGGAAACCTTGAAAACCGGATTTTCCGAGTCGCCAACATGGGCGCGCTGACTGAGGAGCAGTTCACCGGTTTTCTGGACACGTTCGAGCGGATCTGTCTGGCCGCATGAAAGCCATCATCCTCGCCGCCGGTGTCGGGAAGCGTTTGTGGCAGGTAACTCAGCATCGTCCCAAGTGTTTAATTGAAATCGGGGGACGAACTCTTCTCAATCGGTATCTACGATCACTGGCCGAGGTCGGAATCCGCCGAGCAGATATCGTCGTCGGCTACAAGCAGGAGATGATCCGCTCCGCCGTAGCCTCCAACGATTGTGGCCTTCACGTCCAATTTCTCGTCAACGAACAGTTTCATCGGGGCAGTATTTCGTCGCTCTGGATCGCGCGGGCGGCATTGGACGACGATACCATCGTGATGGATGCGGATGTCCTGTTTCATGCGGAAATTCTGCGGCGGTTGGTACGCTCGCCCCACTCCAATGCGCTGCTGATGGACGAGTCGGTGAAACAGACGGGAGAGGAGTGTATGGTCATCGTCGAAGGCGGACGTGTCATTGCATTGACCAAGCAGATGCCGGCGCGTTTTGACTATGCAGGCGAGGGAGTCGGATTTTTGAAAGTGAAGCATGCTGATGCCGCGCACATGGTTGCCTCGCTCAAGACATTCGTCGATCGGGAGTTGTGGCACATGGAATATGAAGACGGACTGATCGGATTTTTTCGCGATGTCAAGGTCGGTCATGAAAAAATCGGAGGTCTGCCGTGGACCGAAATCGACTTTCCGGATGATGTTGAGCGGGCGAGCCGGGATATCCTGCCAAAACTCTGAAACGCCGCTGATGCAATATGAGCGATCGTCTTGTCCATACCGAAACCGATGTGCAGGGGTTGTCGACGGCAATCTTATTGCCTTCGATGGATCTTTTCGGTTCGCCCATCCGTTCCGCGGTGCCGCCGCTGACGCAGGTCGTCGGGATCGGATTGTTTCAACGGACGGTTCTCACCCTTCAGCGCGCTGGAATCAGACAGCTGATCGTCCTATCCGGATCTGACGAAGATCAATTGAAGGTCGCGCTCACCAAAGGACCCCGCGTGACGATTCCTGTGCGGTGGATGCCGTTACGAGAATTTCCCGTCGATGATCCGAGAACGTGGGAAGCGTTAGGGGCGGAAGTGCGTGGATTTTGCCTTTTGTCGGGTGTCGGAGGGGTCTTTTCCCGTCCCCTTATCGAGCAGTTGCGTCAGGACGTGCAGGAGGGAGAGGCGATTGTGGTGGCTCATCGTTCTGGAGCATCTCCGGACGGCAAAGCGAACATGAACGTCTTGCTCTCCAACCAAGAGGAAGAACTTGCCGACGTGGTGGTGTTACCGTGCGAACTGTTGGACGCCGCGAGCCTCGTGAGTATCGACGCGGGAATGGTTCCAGTTCGGAGATGGCTCCAAGAGGCCTCGCGCAATGGTCGGGTACGTATCTTGACGACGGATGCCAACGCCGGCCGGTGGTATCAGGAGATTCGGAATCCCGCCGATCTCCAGACCGCTGAACGAAAGTTGTTCCTTTCTCTGAAGAGCGAGTTCGAAGGATTTATCGACCGGTATTTTAATCGCAAACTTTCTCGATGGTTCACGCGAATCTTTCTCATGCTCGGTCTATCGCCCAACTCCATCACGATGGTAGCAACGATAATCGGTCTGCTCGCTGCAGCGGAGTTTGCAAGTGGTTCGTATGGCGCCGGATTGCTGGGTGCGGCGCTTTTTCAGCTATCAGCGGTGATTGATTGTTGCGACGGTGAAGTGGCACGCCTGACATTCACCGAATCGCCTTTCGGTGCATGGCTTGATATGGCCATGGACAACGTCGTGCATCTGGCCATATTCGGGGGCATTGCCTGGGGACTGTATTTGAGCATGGCGGGTGCCACCCATGACTGGGTCCCACTTGCTCTGGGCGCAACAGCCATTCTGGGTAATGTGCTGTCATTTGTCTCGGTGAATCGAGCGCAAGGGATCAAGGCGAGCAGCGGATGGAGGACGGCGCGGCATGCAGCCTGGGCGGAGTTCATGTTGAAGAATGTGGCCAGCCGTGATTTTTCTGTTGCGGTCTTTCTCTTTGCACTGTTCGGCGTGCTTGAACTCTTTCTGTGGATTGCCGCGGCCGGGTCATTGGCCTTTGCCATGTCCATGTTGTGGATCATCCGACCGTCTGCTCGTTCCGAGCCTGCTCAGCGGGGTTGAGCGCTGAATCGCCGGCCATCCTGACGGGGCACAGAGGTAGTATGATCTGTAGGCCAATCGAACGTGCCCGATCCTCCGGAGGGCTGCCGCCCTCCACCTTCTCCTTCACGTGATAAGACTTCTCCTACTTCTCACCGGCGCTGTGACACTGTGTGTTCTCGTGTGGCACATCGGTCCGATGCACATCTACGACACCGTCACTCAACTCGGCCCCCTAGCGCTTGGCGTCATGCTCTTGCCTTCCGTGGTCATGTACCTTGTCGAGGCATACGGTTGGGAGGTCGCGCTACGAGCCATGGACCAACGTGTCCCGTTTATACGATTGCTGGCGATCAGAATGGCCGGAGAAGTGGTGAATATGACCACGCCGACAGCCTATGTGGGTGGAGAGCCATTGAAAGCCTATCTTCTTCAAGCCGACCGTGTTCCGATGGTGCACGGGCTGGCTTCCGTCGTCATCGCGAAAACGACCATGACTGTCGCACAGATTGCATTCATCTTGATCGGGATAGGACTTGGAGTGTGGGCCTTGGGCGCCGACAGGTCGTCCGGGCAGATGGCCGTGGCGGCGCTCCTGAGCGCCGGCCTGCTGGGGGTTGGGGTAGCGGCATTTATTTTCGTGCAACGGAGAGGATTGTTTACATGGATGCTCGGTATCCTTCGGGCGCTCAGGCTCCGTATTCCGTTTCTCGAATCGAGAGAGGAGCAATTGCATTCGCTTGATCGCACGATTCTGGGATTCTATACGGATCATCAGGCGGCATTTTATACCTCCGCCGGCCTGTATTTGGTGGGATGGCTCGCCGAAGCGCTGGAGGTATTCGTCATTATCATCCTGCTCGGAGAGCCTGCGTTCTGGTGGTCCGCGCTGTCGATTGGTGCCTTGTCGGTGTTTATCAAAGGCGGCACCTTTTTCATTCCCGGCAGTCTGGGAGCGCAGGATGCGGGAAATCTATTGCTATTTCAGGCCTTCGGATATTCCGATGTTGCCGGAATCAGTTTTGCTCTTTTACGCCGTTTCAGGGAGCTTGTCTGGATAGGAGTTGGGCTGATCTGCTTGACGGTAATTGGGAATCGCAAGAAATGGAATCAAATCGGCTAGGGTATTGTGCCTGAGCGTTGCTGCTGAATCCTCTGAATTCGTTCGACCATCTGATCCCAGACAAAGCCGTGAAGGCGAAGGTTTGCCACGCGTTCCACCTGGATGAATTCAATGCCCGCTCTCACGCCCTGGACCCATCTGACCTGCCCTGCTTCGATTGGAAGAGACAATGGCTGGTCGGGAAGCAACAGTCGTAAGGCCAGACTGTGATCGCGCGGCAACGGTTCATCGGTCTCAACCGTACAGCCCAGGGCCGACAGATTCGTGATTGTCCCCTCTCCCACCGTCGCACTGACACAATAGACAGCCGGATAGGACATTGGAACCCTGTAGAGACTGCGCTGATAAGGTTTAAGCAATTCCTCCATGCAGCGAGTGTAACTGTGGCATCTGTTCAAAAATATCCCTCCTAAGGGGGGCGTTTGCGACTCGTGTGTGTATGGATGGTGACCTCGTACGTTCACCGTCTCTTGGCAGCGTGACTCCACTCCGCGAGGAGTGTGCCTGCTCGTATGTTAAATGTTCGCGCAATGTCGCTTGGCATCACCAATGATTGCAAGGTTCGCATGAGTTGCGTGTACGGTGTGATAGGATGCATCGCATGAAAATACCGTCCATTCTATTTTGGGGAGGGCTTTCCGCCCTCGGAGCCGGTGCGCTTGCTTTTGTCACGGGAGTGGTGGCGCCGCAGGAAAAGGTCAACGGACTGTGGCTGGTGGTTGCGGCGTCGTGTATCTACGTGCTGGCGTATCGTTTCTATGGCCGGTGGATTGCCGCCCGGGTTGTCGATCTCGATGACCGACGTGTCACACCGGCGACCCGCTTAAATGATCTCGTCAATTTCCATCCTACCAATCGGGTTGTTCTGTTCGGCCATCACTTTGCCGCGATTGCCGGAGCCGGGCCGCTGCTGGGTCCTGTCCTCGCTGCGCAGTTCGGGTTTATGCCGGGGTTTCTCTGGCTGGTCATCGGAGCGGTGCTCGGCGGAGCAGTACAGGACTTCATCATTTTGGTGGCTTCGATGCGGAGAAACGGTCGATCGCTTCCGGAGATTGCTCATGATGAACTGGGCATCGTAACCGGCACGGCAACGGCGGTCGCCGTCTTGTTTATCGTCATTGTGGCACTGGCGGGTCTGGGATTTGCGGTCGTCAATGCACTCTACCAGAACGCCTGGGGCACGTTCACGATTGCCATGACTATTCCCATCGGGCTCAGCATGGGTTTTTACCTCCAGAAGTTTCGACCCGGCTCAGTGGCAGAAGTATCGCTGTTTGGCGTCGTCCTCCTGCTGGCCGCCGTGCTGTTCGGTCGTGTCGTGGCGCAGTCGTCGTACGCCTGGCTCTTCGAGTTCGACAAACCTGCGCTGGTATGGCTGTTGGCCGGCTATGGGCTGGTCGCGTCCATTCTGCCCGGTTGGATGCTTCTCGTACCGCGAGGATATCTTTCCACATTCATGAAACTCGGGGTGGTTCTTTTGCTCGGCCTTGGCGTCATCCTCATGGCGCCCACAATCGAAATGCCCCGGGTGACGCCATTTGCAACAGGCGGAGGCCCCATCATCCCCGGCACGCTGTTCCCTTTCTTGTTCATCACCATCGCCTGCGGCGCAGTATCGGGTTTTCACGCATTGGTGTCGTCCGGTACCACCCCGAAGATGATCGAACAAGAGTCCCAAGCTATTATCGGATATGCCGCCATGCTGCTGGAGAGTTTTGTTGGAGTTATGGCGTTGATTGCCGCCTCGGTGCTGATTCCGGGAGACTATTTCGCAATCAACACAACCCTCTCGCCCGATGCACTCGCCGCCTTAGGGTTTGCTCCGGTACGCCTTGCCGAGCTTTCCCAATTGGTCGGGGTGGACATTGCGGGACGACCAGGAGGTGCTGTCTCTTTGGCAGTCGGGATGGCGTCCATCTTTGCTGGGTTGCCGGGCATGTCCGGACTGATGGCCTATTGGTATCAATTCGCCTTGGTATTCGAAGCGTTATTTATTCTGACCACGATCGATACCGGCACTCGAGTAGCGCGATACCTCATTCAAGAGATGGCCGGTCGTGTGTACGGTCCATTTCGCCGTATGAACTGGTGGCCGGGCGTCATCCTCAGCAGTGGCATCGTGGTCGGATCGTGGGGCTATCTCATCGGCACAGGAAATATTTCGACCATCTGGCCTATGTTTGGAGCGGCCAATCAATTGCTTGGGATGTTGGCGCTGTGTATCGCAACTACCGTATTGATCAAGATGCAAAAGACTGCATATGTATGGGTCACAGCCATACCGATGGCGTTTATAGGGTGCATCACCATCGTTGGTTCCTACGAAATGTTTTGGTTGTTTATGGCAAAGGCGGCAACGCTCGCTGCCGGGCTTGCTCAAACACTATATCTAGATGCAGTTCTGGTTGCGGTAGTGGCGGGTTTAGGTTTGATCATTCTCACCGATAGCATCCGGCAATGGTATAGCTACGTCATTCTTAAGCGACCGTTTACGAGCAGTGAGGTTATTGTGTTGGCAGGCGGCGGTTCACCATCCGGGATAAGACACACGATCGACTCGTGCGAACTGGAAAAGAAATTCCGATTGCCACATGGCAGCGGCTGTTGCTGATTCCAGATGGCGGCAACCGGTCAAGGCCAACAGTGTCCGGAAATCGAATGGCGCCCAGAAAGGGCCCTGGAGGAGAGAGATGGCTGATCAATTTTCATTTGATGTGGTATCTGAAGTGAACATGCAAGAGCTAAAAAATGCGCTGGACCAAGCGACCAAAGAGATTAAGCAGCGGTTCGACTTCAAAGACTCGAAAACGGAAATTCTGCTAAAGGAGAAGGAGAAAGAACTCGTCGTTGTGTCCGATGATGAATACAAGCTGAATGCGGTGCAGGATATTATCAAGGCGAAGTGCGTCAAGCGAGGAGTATCCCTTAAGGCGTTTGAACATGGCGTTGTCGAACCTGCACTGAGCGGCACGGTTCGGCAAACGGCAATGATTCAAAGCGGGCTGGCATCGGAGAAGGCAAAAGAGATCACGAAATCAATCAAAGAATCTCGGATGAAAGTGCAGGCGCAGATTCAGGGAGAACAGGTCAGGATTCTCAGTAAGAGCAAGGACGAACTTCAGACGGCCATCGCTTTTTTGAAGGGAATGGATTTCGGAGTTGACTTACAATTCACGAATTATCGGTGATCAAGACGCCAGCCTTTTGTAAATGTAAATGTTCTGGCATTCCGATGAGATGGATGCTCCTCACGCTCGTATGCCTGTCTCTTGAACTCACTGGGTGTGACCGGGGCGATCCGATCGTCCTCATTCAGCTCCATCCAACAAACCAGGATATCATTTACGTCGCGACCAACGACTATATCTACAAGACTCGTGACGGAGGGCAGACGTGGACCAATCTCTCTCAAGGGATGAGTCATTCACGCGTCATTTCCATGGCTATCGATCCGACGTATCCGGCGACCGTGTATGCCGGGACGAAAGGAGATGCAGTATTCAAAAGTCACGACGGCGGACAGCGGTGGGTCTCCATGCGTTCGGGGCTCGATGATGCGACGATTTCATCAGTGGTCAACCAGTTTGTGTTCGATCCGAGGGATAGCAATCATATATTCCTTGCAACGACGATGGGAGTATTTGAAACGAAAAACGGTGGTGAGAACTGGACAAAAAAAATGGAGGGCATGAAAGAAGTGCTGATGGTGGTGACGCTTGGCATGGATCCGACCCGCACGTCGACACTGTATGCAGGTACGAGTGGCGGCGTGTACAAAACCGTGGATTCGGCAGGGCGTTGGGAACAAGTCAATAACGGTTTGGTCCCTCCGACAATGGTCAAGACATCCCGTGCACTCAATGTCACAGCAGTTGTGGTCGATCCCTTCGATTCTCGAACGGTCTACGCTGCGACGCTTGCCGGGATCTTTAAGTCTATCGATGAAGGCAAGTCTTGGAATCGGATCGGGGAATCGCTTCCCGACCAGATGATTATGGCCATGATTCATGATCGAGCACGCCAGGGAGTGATCTACGTGACAGGGCGGGATGGAGTGCATCGTACGACAGATGGGGGAGCTACCTGGAACGCGCTCAATACCGGATTGACAACCACCAACGTCCGGGCCGTTGCCCAGAGCGAGAGAGACTCAAATACGTTGTATGCGGGGACCAATGGAAGCGGCTTGTATCGAAGTCGTAACGCGGGAGAAACATGGGAGCCAATGCCGAAGCTCAATAACCGCCCGTCTGTGCATTAAGCAGATTATCTAGGCGAACCTGTTCCCCTGTTCTGGAGACTGGAACTAACCGAGGAGCCGCCAAATGACGAGCCCACAGTCGAATCCTCGAGGCTGGATCCAATCGATGATGGTCGCAAGTTTGAGCCCACAGTGGAGTCTTGAAGATTGGATCCAACGGTGGATCGCTGCAGCGAAGAGTCGACCTCAGAAGATTCTTCACGATTGAACGAGGATTCTCCAATCATGGGACCCGCGCGTCCAGTCGCTCCGATCTCGAATCCGGTCGGACCATTCCCGCCGATATCTCTGCTATTTCTTGGCGAGAAGCCGATATCTTCCCCCGTGCGGCCCTCATTGCCGATTGCGGAGCCTGTCTTGGGAGTTCGCCCGATCTCAGGTCCTGCTGATGGAGCCTTGCCGATATCCGATCCAGTCCTTGCGCTGGACGGAAGCGTAGGTGCGCCGATGTCTCGCTGGATGGATTCCTCTACCTCTCTTGCGATTTCAGCTTCACGGCCGGCATGTTCAAAGTCTGAATGAGCTTGCTTGGAAGCCGCGTCCCCGATTTGTTCAAGACGGACGTGCAACGTGAGGAGGTCAGCCCGCGCTATGGCCACTGCACGAATCATGTCGCCGATCATGACTCCTCGCGAGGCAAACGAATAATTGGACAGCTGCGCCTGAGCAGAATTAAGGATCTCGCTCAGTTCATGCCCCAGCTCCTCGACATGCTGCAACTCAGTCAAATCAGTTTTACAACAGTCGAGAAACTTCCTGTATTTGGCAAGAAATGCAGAAACATTTTTTCTAAGCTCCTCGACTTTAAAGTCATAAGTGGCGCTTTGGTTTGCCGATCCAACTTCTTGATTTGGTGCGGTGTCTTTTTCCCCAATAAGTGGAACGCATCCCTGATCGGGCTTTGAGGAATATTGCCGATCGGTTTTGCGATCGGGGCACCAATAGATTGGTGATGCCGCAAAGCCGCTTGGGGGCTGCTGTCCGTCGGACCATAGAATAAATAACAAGCAAAGTAGCGACCTAATCACTGTCGAGTGCGTCATAGCAATATTTTTCATATAAAACTCATTGTTGATCCGATTCATCCCCTTGTCAATTAAAGGCATTCATACGGATGTGGCTGGGACGTCGATATTTGGAATACTTGAGTGAGTGATAGCTCTGAAGTTCCTAGATAGTGGCTCCCACCCGGACTTCTAACAACCAAATCCATCCATTTAAGGCTGTTCCGGCGCATGGCTTTGGGACATTTTGACCTACTCCATTCAGTGCATGAAAATACGGATGATTATATATTTCACACACCCAAAATGGCCCCTCCACAATCACCCACAAACGGTTGACTTCCATCTTATCGCCATTTTATAGTGGCGGCCTTTCTCTATCTCAGCAACCTCAAAAAAGAGGTTGCGAATTTTATCTACTAATGCTACGTAGTCACCACTGGCTAGTGCAATGCACAGGAGGCGCACATGAATAAAGAACTGTTCGAGCTTCAAGAGACGGTTCAAACGCTTGCACAAAAGCTTGAATCCCAGGAATCGGAGATGGAACGAATTAACAACCAGCTTCGCGACTGGAATAGGAAGGCACACGCTCACTGTCCATCGTGCGGCCAGAGAAGCCTTATTCGTAGCGGCAAAACACGCAACGTGCAGTTTGCCGATCTGGCGCTCCCAGAAGCTGTAATGATGTGTCTGTTTGAATTTGACTATCCGGTAAGCCCAAGAACGCTTCGATTGAAAATGGAAGAGCGAGGATATCCATCCATCAAACTGGGTCGTTATGCGAACAAGCTTCACACTGCTATCTGGAGACTGATCGCATCGGGAAGAGTCAGTAGAGAAGAAGGAGACGAGATTATAGCAATTAGATAGCAACTGGGGGCAGTGCCCCTGCTTTAGCACATCATCTCTGGACATTGTTAGCCGTGTGCTGGGATTGGTTCCGCACGCAAACCGATCCCGACCACGCAACAATGAAAGGAGGTGATTGAAATGGGGAAAAGGAAAGGGAAGGGGAAAGGACCGCGTTTGCCCCGCGGTCCTATAACACGAGTACCCAAAATCCCAGGAACACCCTACTTCATTAAGTGCTAGGCTAACGAGCAGGGGACCACTGCCCCCTCCATTTTGGTGGGAGGAAGTGGTTTCACAGTATGGTGCCGATTGTCTTACTTTGTCAAGGGCGGGAGGATTCGATACAATGCCAGGTATGGCAAAAGAGAAGCCGTTGTCGTTTAGTCCTTTGAGCCTCGACGAGGCCATGAAGAAGCTTTTATCTGTGAAGCCTGACAAGAAGTCAGTCAGGCGGAAACCCTCTCGGTCCAAGTCTTCATCGAAGTCCTCTTCCTGACAAGTCATTTATACATCAGCCTCTTGCCTTCGATCTGATTGAAGGCCAGTAATGCTCGCGTTGCATCGTCCGTCTTGCGAGCGTTGTAACGGAAATCAAATTCCGCCAGATAGCGGTGCAAGTGATGCTTTGAAACGTGATGGAATGTTCCGTTGATTCCGCGCTTCAGTAGGCTGAAAAACCCTTCAATCGTGTTCGTGGTGACTTCACCGCGTACATAATGACCGCGTGAGTGATTTATAGTCTGATGATCAGCGAACTCTTTCTTGAGGCCACGATAGCCGAGGAATTCATCAGTCATGATCCGAGCATCGGTTGAAACATTTTCACGAATAACGGATCGAAGATTGCGCGTTGTCACTCTCGGCATAGCGAATGAACGGACATTGCCATTGCGCTCAACAAGCGCGAAAACAGCGGTCTTTTTTGATGGACCTGCGGAACGCTTCTCTTTTCCACCGATGTAGGTTTCGTCACACTCCACAATGCCGCCAAGCTTGTTTCCGCCTGGAGCTTTCTGCATTGCATGCCGTAGACGATGACTCATAAACCATGCGCTCTTGTAGGTGATGCCAAGCATGCGATGGAGTTGATGGGAGCTAATGCCTTTCTTGGCTGAACACATAAGCTGACAGGCCATGATCCACTTAGAGAGTGGAATATGGGAGTCTTCGAAGACTGTTCCCACGGTCGCGGAGAACTGTTTACGGCAAGAGCCGCACTTGAGAACCACACGCTTTGAGGCTTTGACGTTGAGCGTATAAACTTTTTTAGATTTGCAATGCACGCAAATCGGTCCGTCCGGCCAGCGCATTTTTGAGAGATATTCATAGGCCGCTTTTTCATCGTTCAAATGTTTCCCTGCTAGTAGATTTTGCCCCATAAATACCCCCTGTTGTTGACCTGAACAGAGGATAACCCAAGAGGCTTGGGTGTGTCAAGTATATAATCATGAAAATACGCTGTAAGTGCATGAATAATTGTTGACAACTGTTTGACGAGGAGTATACTCCGCTTTTGGTGGGAGAATGTGGGAGAAGATGGAATCAGTAAAATTAAAGACGTTTCTGGGCATGAACCAGTCATGCTCGAAGAAATCATTCATTGGCTTGATCTAAAACCTGGTTCGATCATTTTGGATTGCACTGTGGGTTATTGTGGGCATGCCGAGAAGATTTTGGAATCCACCGCGCCTGACGGTGCTCTCTACGGCATTGATCGTGACCCAGAGGCTCTCAATGCGGCTCGTACTCGTCTTGGAAGATTCGGTACGCGAATTATTACAATTCACGGAAGTTTTGCAGACTTGAAATGGCACCTTGCAGGACGTGGTGTCTCTAGAGTCGATGGGGTGCTGTTTGATCTCGGGGTTTCATCCCCTCAACTCGACAATCCTGCGCGCGGGTTCAGCTTTCAGACGGATGGTCCTCTTGACATGCGTATGGATCCCACTACAGGACCAACGGCGGCTGATATCGTGAATAGTACGGATGAGGCCGATCTTGCGGATCTGATCTATCGGTTTGGAGAGGAGAGATTCGCGCGTCGAATCGCTCGGTCGATCGTCCGAGCAAGATCTGCTCGTCCGATCGGGACAAGCGGCGAACTGGTCGCGATTATCAGAGACGCCGTCCCGGCGCACTATCGACACGGACGACTCCATTACGCCACGAGGACGTTTCAAGGGCTTCGAATTGCGGTGAACGCTGAGCTTGATCAATTGGAGTCGGCCCTGCTGGACGCCGTCGACGTGTTGTCACCGCGAGGGCGGCTGTGTGTCATTTCCTTCCACTCGCTTGAAGACCGAATTGTCAAACGAACCTACCGCTCGCTGTCCGAATCGCGGTTGCAGGTATTGACAAAGAAGCCGCAGATGGCGAGCGAAAACGAAGTGCTTCGAAATCCACGATCCCGGAGTGCAAAGCTTCGAGTCGCAGAACGCCTTGAGCTGGAGGGACGGTCATGAAAATGATCGCATTGCTGGCGGGGTTATGCTTGGTCTTTGTGTTTGTTTGGGAACGAGTGGAAGTCGTTCGACTGGGATATCAGATCGAGCGGCTCAAGATCCAAAAAGTCTTGCTCGAACGTGAACGGGATCATCTGCAAGTCAAGTCGTCCGCACTGACGGCTCCCGAGCGTATCGCCAAGGTGGCCGTTGACAAGCTCGGATTGTTCCCGCCTCAGCAGGGACAAGTTTTTATGGTGCATCAACAGTTGGAGCCGATGACGCCGTCCGTCTCAGTACCTGATCAGATCCGTATCGCGAAAAACGTTCAAGGAGTGAAGGTGCGGGAGTAATGAGAATGGGGCCGCCGAGAAGCCGGCAGTATTTGGTTACGCTCATACTACTCTTCGGTTTTGTCGGCATCATGCTCCGCTTGGTCAATCTTCAGGTGCTTCAGGCCAAGGAACTGACTGCGAAAGCCGACCGTCAACATCAGAAGAGTGTGACCTTCGAGGGCGCTCGTGGGACCGTCACGGACCGTCACGGTAAAGTCCTGGCCATGAATATCGACGTGCCGTCTGTATTTGGTGTTCCAACGGCACTCGAGAACCCGGCTCTTGTTGCGCGTCACCTCTCGCCCGTACTCCATTTACGAAAGGATGAACTGGAGAAAAAGTTGCGTCAAGATAAGAGTTTCGTCTGGTTGGCTCGTAAGGTGGAGCCGGAACAAGGTCACCTCCTTGAGCGGCTCTCGCTCGATGGCGTCGGGGTAGTGATGGAGGGACGACGGTTTTACCCCAAGGGACCATTGTTGTCGCACGTGCTCGGGTTCGCAGGAATGGATGGGCAGGGTTTGGAGGGCTTGGAGCGTCGCTATGAGGGGGATCTTCAGGGAGAAAAACGTATGACGGTTCTACAGCGTGATGCGCTTGGCCGGACCGTGTTCCCAAAAGGATTAAAGGAAAACGCTCCTGCTTCCGGGCACACATTGGCATTGACCATTGACGAAGTGATTCAATATATCGCCGAAAAGGAATTGGAAGATGCCGTCAATCGCGCACACGCGAAGGGAGGAACGATCATTGTCATGGACCCGCACAGCGGGGCGATTCTTGCCATGGCTGTCAACCCACGATTTGATCCGAATGCCGTCGCGTCGCTCACGCCTGATCGCTGGAGGAATCGTGCGCTGACAGATACTTACGAACCGGGGTCTACCATGAAAGTCATGGTGGCTGCCGCTGCCCTTGAAGAAAAGGTCATGATGCCCGGTTCCATGTTGTTTGCCGAAAATGGTCAGATGGCAGTGGCTAATACGACGATCCATGATCACGAAAAGATGGGTTGGATCACATTCGCGCAAATGATTCAAAAATCAAGCAATATCGGTGCTGCCAAGACCGGAATGGCCCTGGGTGAACAACGCCTCTACCGCTACCTCCAGGCATTCGGGTTCGGGCAACGGACAGATATCGACCTGCCCGGAGAAGTAGCTGGATTATTGAAGGCGCCTAAGTTGTGGGGGCGACGTTCGCTGGCCTCTATTTCCATGGGGCAGGAAATCGGGGTGACGCCTCTGCAAATGGTCTCCGCTGTTTCGGCAATCGCGAACAACGGAGTCCTGATGAAGCCCTATGTGGTATCGGAAATCAGGGATCAGAAGGGAGGACTTCTGAAAGATTCCCTGACCCAGGTGAAGCGGCGCATCGTTTCTCCCGAGACGGCGAGAATCTTGACCACTATTCTCGAAGGTGTGGTTACAAACGGAACTGGGACGAAAGCGGCCATCCCTGGGTTCCGTGTTGCGGGTAAAACCGGCACCGCACAGAAAATCGATCCTCGTACCGGAACATACTCGAACACGCAGTTCATCGGTTCTTTTGTGGGATACGTTCCCGCCGATAGGCCTCGGCTGGCCATGATCGTCGTGATCGATGAGCCGCAGGGCGAAGCCTGGGGCGGAGTCGTGTCGGCACCGGTATTTCGACGGGTGGGAGAGCAGGTGCTGAACTACTTGGGCGTGTCGCAGGACGATCAGGTAAAGATTGCCATGGTGGCCAGAAGATAACGAGCAGGAGCGGGGCTCAGCACCATGAGGCTGGCGGAACTGGTATCGGCCCTTCACGGACACGTGGAAATTCTAGATCGCCGGGGTAACCTCGATCCGGAGGTGACTTCGGTGACCGATGACTCACGGTCGGTCACCGAAGGAAGTCTATTTGTCGCCGTGAAAGGCGATCGGTTCGATGGGCATGCGTTCATTGAGGACGTTGTTCGAAGAAAGGCTTCGGCAGTCATGGCACAATCCGAGGTGCAAAGCGCGATCCTCCCCTTTGTGAGGGTCAGCGATTCTCGCAAGGCGTTGGGCCTGATCGGAAGCCGTTTTCAAGGCGATCCTTCTGCTCAGTTGACGATGATTGGTGTGACCGGCACGAATGGGAAGACGACAACCACCTATTTGACCAAAGCGCTGCTGGAGGCATTAGGGCGCAAAGTGGGGCTGATTGGAACCGTCGCCTATCAGATAGGACGGCAAATTATTCCGGCATCACACACGACGCCTGGGGCGTTGGAGCTTCAAAGGCTTTTATCGACCATGCTTTCGGCAGGACTCGATACATCGGTCATGGAAGTCTCCTCACATGCGCTTGCGCTTGATCGCACGGCAGGTTGCGAGTACGACGTCGCCGTCTTCACGAATCTGACCCAGGATCATTTGGATTTTCATCGCACCATGGAGGAATACTTTGAGGCGAAGCTCAAGCTTTTTACGAGCCTGGGCGGTGGGGCGAAACGCGCACCACTGGCAATTGTCAATATGGATGACTCGTGGGGTGCCCGCATTCGGGGGGCCTGTCGGGTTCCGGTATGGGGGTATGCCATTAACGCAAATTCGGATCTTCGGGCGGTATCGGTACGTCTTTCCATGGCAGGCACTTCCTTTACAGTTGAAAGTCCTGCCGGGCGTTTCCCCATCGAAAGCCGGCTTGTCGGAGAACATAATGTGTACAATCTGTTGGCGGCCATCGGGGTTGCGTTTCATGCGGGCGCAACGTGTGATCAGGTGCGGGAAGCGGTGGCATCAATCGATAACGTGCCGGGTCGGTTTGAACGTGTTTTTGCCGGACAAAACTTTACGGTCGTCGTCGATTATGCGCACACCGAAGACGCTCTGCTTCGGCTGTTGACAGCCGCACAAGTTTTAAAAACACATCGTATCATCACGGTATTCGGGTGTGGAGGCGATCGGGATCGAGGGAAGCGACCCAAAATGGGACGTGTCGCGGTGGAACACAGCGATGTTGTCGTTTTGACCTCCGACAACCCGCGAACGGAAGATCCTTTGGCCATTCTCCAGGCGGTCGAAGTCGGGGTTCGCGATGCCCTACGACGCAAGACCATCGAATACCACCTTGTGGCTGACCGTCGTGAAGCGATCGCTCTGGCCATTCGCTTGGCTCGCCCCGGTGACATCGTGCTCATTGCCGGGAAAGGGCATGAAGACTATCAGATTGTCGGGACCAAGAAACTGCATTTTGACGATCGCGAAGTCGCGCGCGAAGCCATCGAACAACTGAGGAGTTGCGCGTGACTCCACAGCACAGTGGAGCATACAGCCACGGCGAGGAAGGGATGGCGTTGTTCACTATCGAAGAATTGCGTGAAGTCATCAGCGTCAAGGTGCTTGCGGGCGAAACGTCAACATCCGCCAAACGTCGTATCCGCGGTGTCGCCACCGATTCCCGTTCGATCCGACGAGGCGACCTTTTTGTCGCGCTCCGTGGAGAACGGTTCGACGGGCATGACTTCATTGCCGCGGTACTCGCGAAAGGTGCGACAGGGGTGATCGTGCATGACCAGTACCAGGTTCCCGCGAGCATTGCCCGATCGGGACGTTCCGTGCCCTTTGTCTTCGGGGTGCGCGATCCGCTCTTTGCGTTTCAGCAACTCGCGACGCACCATCGAAGTCGGTTTGCTATTCCGGTCGTGGCCGTCACCGGAAGCAACGGCAAAACGACTACAAAGGACATGGTTGCGGCTGTGGCGGCCCAACGATGGCGAACGCTCAAAACAGAAAGTAATTTTAATAATCGAATCGGAGTTCCTCACACCCTGTTACGCCTGACGGCTCGCCATCAAGCAGCAGTCATCGAAATGGGAGTCGATGCGCAGGGCCAGACGACCAGGCTGTCCGAGATCGTCAGGCCAACTGTCGGATTGATTACCAATATCGGACCCGACCATTTGGAGTTCTTCGGCAGCATGGAGGGGTCGGCTCAGGCCAAGGCCGAACTCTTGGACCAGTTGCCGGTGGATGGCACGGCCATTCTCAATGCCGATGATGCGTATTTTGATTATCTTGCCTCGCGCGCCCGCTGCCGAGTCCTGTCGTTTGGAATTTCGCAAAAGGCCGATGTTCGAGCTACGGGGATTACGTCTGACAGCAAGCGGGGCATGACCTTCGCCGTGACGCTCCTTGGAAAGACCCGACCCCTCCTTATCCAGATCAAGGCGCATGGTCATCACAATGTCAGCAATGCATTGGCTGCTGCGGCGGTCGGGTGTGCGCTTAATCTGACTGGAACAGCCATCGCGGAGGGGTTGGCGAAATTCCGCCCGGCTGCGATGCGTTCGCAGGTCGTGACGCATCACGGCGTTCACATCATCAATGATTGTTATAACGCCAATCCTGCCTCCATGAAGGCGGCCATACAGCTTCTTGCGCAGTGGGAACCCGCCCGCGAACGAATTGCCGTGCTCGGAGATATGCTCGAACTTGGCCCAACCGCTCGCCAAATGCATCTGGATGTCGGTCGGTTCCTTGCTTCACAACAGGTCACGAGGCTGATTGCATGCGGAGTGTTGGGACAAGACATTGCCGAAGGTGCCAGGAAGGGCGGCATGACACGTTCATCTATTGTCGAGGTTCCCGATGCATCGTCTGCGGTTGACTGCGTTCGTCGGACGATCCGTCAAGGCGATGTCGTGCTGGTGAAAGCCTCGCGTGGCATGAAGATGGAGCAAGTCGTCCAGGGAGTGACAGGTATGAGGGCCGTGACGAAGCAGGCGTCATAGGTCGGGTCATCGGTCGGGGTCGGAAGGGTGCATGCTCTACATCTGGCTTTATCCGTTTCACACGGAATATTCGTTCCTGAACGTTTTCAGATACCTGAGTTTCCGCATCATCTACGCCGCTGTGACAGCGTTTCTCATCGCATTCGTCTTGGCGCCGTGGTTGATCAAAAAATTGCAGGAAATCAAGCTTGGACAGCAGATTCGCGATGACGGGCCGAAGCGCCATTTGACCAAAAGCGGCACGCCGACGATGGGAGGCATGCTGATCATCTTTGCCGTGCTGCTTTCGACTATGCTTTGGGCGGACATCTCGAGGTCGTACGTCTGGCTCGTCATTATCGCGACGCTCGGCTTCGGCGTCATAGGATTCATGGACGACTATCTCAAGTTTATGAAGGCTCGATCCAAAGGCCTATCGGCTGCACAGAAATTTTCCGCTCAGATCGTGGTCGCTCTGCTGATCGCGCTCGCGCTCTATTTCATGCCGGGCTACACGACGAAACTCAATGTCCCGTTCTTCAAGAATTTTATGCCGGACCTTGGCTGGTTTTATGTGGTGTTCGTCGTGCTGGTGATCGTCGGCAGTTCGAACGCCGTGAATTTGACTGATGGTCTCGATGGGCTTGCGATTGGCCCGGTGATGATTGCGGCACTGGCATATACCATTGTCGCGTATGTTGCTGGACACCGCCTGATGTCGGACTATCTGCTGATCCCTCACATCGAAGGCGCGGGCGAGATCGCCGTGTTTACGGCTTCTATTCTCGGCGCAAGCCTCGGGTTTCTATGGTTCAACACGTATCCGGCCACCGTATTCATGGGAGACGTCGGATCACTGCCGTTAGGCGCAGCGCTTGGGACTGTAGCCGTCATCAGCAAACACGAACTCCTGCTCCTGATGGTCGGCGGTGTCTTCGTGATCGAAGCGGTCTCGGTCATCTTCCAAGTCGTCTCATTCAAGTCGCGGGGTAAACGAATCTTTTTAATGGCTCCGATCCATCATCATTTTGAAATGAAGGGTTGGGAGGAGCCAAAAGTCGTCGTTCGGCTGTGGATCATCGCCATCCTTCTGGCGCTGCTCAGCCTGAGCACGTTGAAGCTTCGGTGATGTCATATGGGGAGCGCTGAACACACTCCGTTGGAAGGGGCACATGTGACGGTACTGGGCGTGGCTCGTAGTGGGATCGCCGCCTGCCATCTTTTACAAGAAGCGGGAGCACGGGTCACCCTCGCCGACCGCAAAGAACCAGAAGAACTGATGTCGGCGCTCTCGTCAATCGATCGAAATCAGGTAAAGGTCGTCGCTGGAAGCCGCTATGAGACGTCTCTTGAGAAAGCCGATCTGGTGGTGATCAGTCCTGGCGTTCCCCATCGGATCGATGCGCTGGAACAGGTGCGCCGTCGCGGCGTCAAGGTGATCGGGGAACTGGAACTCGCGGCGCAATTTCTGACTGCGCCGATTCTAGGGGTGACCGGTACGAACGGAAAGAGTACGACCGTGACCTTGATGGGGAAGATGCTGGCCGAACAGGGCAAGACGGCCTTCGTGGGCGGAAATCTGGGTACGGCCTTGAGCGAAGCCGCCTTAAAGACAAGACAAGCGCACGCACGAGGATTACCCGAACCGTTCGACTACCACGTGGTGGAAATCTCGAGTTTTCAGTTGGAAGCAATCGAACAGTTCCATCCATGGTTGGCCGCTATTTTGAATATTACCGTCGATCATCAAGACCGCTATGCCTCGTTGGATGAGTATCTTGCAGCCAAGGCGAGCATTTTCCAAAACCAGACGGAACGCGATTTCGCCCTGGTCAATCTCGACGATGCAAGGGTTGCGCCTCTCCGAGGCAGGGTGCGAGCCAAACGTCTGGGATTCACCCATACGCAACGACTGCCATCCGATGTGGACGGGGGAACGTTTCTCGAGGGTGATTCGATCATCACGACCGTGACGGGAAAACGTGAGGAGGTCTTTCGGCGTGGAGAAATTAGAATGCTCGGGGCTCATAACGTCGAAAATGCGATGGCCGCGGCTACCTATGCCGCACTCTGGGGCTGTCCGCCTGACATCATCAGGCGTGTCATCTCGACGTTTCCCGGCCTTGAACATGCCCTGGAATTGGTCCGCGAGCGCAGGGGGGTCCGGTTCGTCAACGATTCCAAGGGGACGAATGTAGATGCCACCCTGAAAGCGCTCCAGGGACTCGATCGGCCAATCTGGCTTATAGCAGGCGGGAGGGATAAGGGAGGGGATTTTTCGCGCTTGACTGAAACCATTCAGCGGCGTGTCAAGCGCGTCATCCTGATCGGCGAAGCGGCGGCCTTGATGAAGGAGACCTGGAGCGGGATTCCTTCAAGCGATGCCTCGAGTTTGCGTGAAGCCGTCGAGTTGGCCGCGCATGAGGCAGTTTCCGGCGACGTCGTGCTGCTATCACCAGCCTGCGCCAGTTTCGACATGTTTGTGGATTATCAGGATCGCGGGCGACAATTTAAGGCGGCCGTTCAGGCGTTACCCGCGTAATGTGCATTGTTGATAGACAATGGTCGTGACTCGTGGCGGCTCGCTCTTCAGGAACGATGTCTTTGCCATGGACACCAACCGGCAACCGGCCTGCCAGGCATCGAGTGCCAATGGATCACACGATCCTTTTTATCACGCTCACACTGGCTCTGTTGGGCCTCGTGATGGTGTTCAGCGCCAGTGCAATCGTGGCCGGCAATCGATTTCACGATCCGGAGTTTTTTCTCAAGCGGCAGGTGGCATGGCTAGGGTTCGGGTTTGCCTTGATGCACATCGCGTCTCGCATCGACTACGCGCTATGGAAAAAATTGTCGCTCCCCATTCTTCTCTGCATGACCGCGCTCTTGGTCATCGTGTTGATTCCCGGATTCGGAGTTGTCGCGAAGGGAGCCAGGAGGTGGCTGCATGTGGGGCCGATTTCCATGCAGCCGGCCGAGATGGTCAAATTGGTGGCCGTACTCTACCTCGCCGCATACCTGACCAAGAAAGCAGAGAAGCTCTCACTGTTTCGCAGCGGCCTCTTGCCGCCTCTGATTGTCATTGGGTTGCTCGGCGGCCTCGTGCTTCTCGAGCCGGACTTGGGGACCGTCGTTGTCATTGGACTCGTGAGTGTGGGACTGCTGTTTCTCGGAGGCGCGCGAGTCTCTCACCTGATCGCACTCGGACTCTGTGCGATCCCCGTCGTGCTGATGTTGATCCTAGGGTCGAGCTATCGCCGCCAACGGTTCCTGGCGTTTCTCGCGCCGTGGAAGGATGCCTCGGACGGGGGCTTTCAAATCACGCAGTCATTTCTCGCATTCGGCAGCGGCGGACCCTTGGGGGTCGGTCTGGGGGAGGGAAAGCAGAAGCTATTCTTTCTTCCGGAGGCGCACACCGATTTTGTGCTGGCGTTGATTGGCGAGGAACTGGGATTGGCCGGGACGGCGACCGTGATTCTCTTATTTGCCGTTTTTGTCTGGCGCGGATTTGTGATCTCGTCGCGAGCGAGAATGCCCTTCGGAAAATTTCTCGGCATGGGGCTTACGCTCCTCATCGGCATCCAAGCCTTGGTCAATGCTGCGGTGGTGACGGGGTTGGTTCCCACAAAAGGGCTGACCTTGCCGTTCGTCAGTTATGGAGGGTCGTCTCTTGTCATTAGTTTCATATGCGTCGGGATTTTGCTCAGCATATCCCGCGACCGACACGCGGGAACGTCGAAGGTCGGGCGTGGTGATCCGGATCACGGATGACGATCATCATTGCCGCCGGAGGGACAGGGGGGCATCTCTATCCTGCGGTTGCATTAGCCCGGGAGTTCCTTCGGCGCGATCCTACGATTCGGATTCAGTTCGTCGGGACGGCCCGCGGTATCGAGACGAAGGTGCTTGCGCACGAGGGGTTCGAACTCAGGTTGATCAGCGCGAAGCCGGTTATGGGAACCGGAGTCTTGGGAATTGCGAAGGGTCTTGCCGCCATGCCGGTCAGTTTGTGGCAATGCGTTCGAATGGTCCTGAAAGAAAAAGCGGATCTCATCGTTGGCGTGGGTGGCTACACCAGTCCAATGATGGTCGTGGCTGCGGCCATGGCCGGAGTGCCGCGAGTAATTCTCGAACCGAACGCCAATCCAGGTATGGCAAACAAAGCCATCGGCTGGGCGGCGAATCGCGTATTTCTGGCATTCGAATCAGCAGCCACCTCCTTCAACCGGGCACGCATCCGGGTCGTCGGGACACCGGTGCGGAGAGAATTTCTCGATCATGTCAAGGAAGCACAACTGACACCGAGGACAGCCGGTAGACGGCATGTTTTGATTTTCGGAGGCAGTCAAGGCGCAAAAGCCATCAACACCGCAGTTCTGGAAGGGCTGAGCAAGCTCGCTATGGACAATCCATCCCTGACAATCACTCATCAAACCGGCCAACCGGACCATGCCCGTGTCCAACAGGCCTACCGGGGGGTGGGGATTGCCGCTGAAGTGGTGCCGTTCTTATACGATATGCCGGCCGCGATCGGCGCGGCGGATCTGGTGGTCTCACGGTCCGGTGCCATGACCATAGCCGAATTAACCACCTGCGGCAAACCGGCGGTTCTGATTCCGCTTCCGACGGCGATCTATGGTCATCAGATGAACAACGCACAGGTTATGGAAGCCGCTGGAGGGGCAGTCGTGCTGCCCCAGTCCGAACTGACGGGCGACAAGCTGGCTGCGACCGTGACGTCGCTCTTGAAAGACGAGAATCGTTTGAGAGAAATGGGAACTGCGAGTCTGGCATTGAGACGAACGGACGCCGCGGAAATGATCGTCCGCGAATGCTATTCACTCATGGGAGACCGTCATGACGACCATCAGTCTCATGGAGCCACGGGAGTCTAATGGCATCGGACCAGGAAGCAGGCAAGGGTTCAATCCTTCCCAACCCGTCGGAGGTTTGAGGCGCGCACCGATGTTTCGCAAGACGCAACAGATTCATTTGGTTGGCATCGGCGGTGCCGGCATGAGCGGCATTGCGGAAGTGTTGCTCACGCTCGGATACAAAGTAACGGGTTCCGACCTCCAAGCATCGGATACCACGCGCCGGCTGGAAGAACTCGGAGGAAGGATTTTTATCGGACACCAGGAATCAAATGTCGGAGATGCTCAGGTCGTGGTCATTTCTTCGGCCGTATCCCGGCAGAACCCTGAGGTGCTGGTGGCAAAGGCCAAGCAGATTCCAGTGATTCCGCGTGCTGAAATGTTGGCCGAGCTGATGCGATTGAAATTTGGAGTTGCGATAGCCGGTGCGCACGGGAAGACCACTACCACATCCATGGTGGCGAACGTGCTGGCTCAAGGGGGACTGGATCCGACGATGGTCATCGGCGGGAAAGTCAATGCGCTGGGTAGCCATGCCCGGTTGGGGCGAGGCGATCTCTTAGTGGCGGAGGCCGATGAAAGTGACGGGTCCTTTCTTCGACTCTCTCCGACGATTGTCGCCGTCACCAATCTGGATCGTGAACATCTCGATCATTACGGCAGCATGGAACGCATCAATGAAAGTTTTTTGGAGTTCGTGAATAAGGTTCCCTTTTACGGAATGGCGGTGCTATGCGCCGACGACGACCGGCTTCGTTCACTTTTCCCGCAGATCGTCAAGCGGTATCACACCTATGGCTTGCGAGAAGCAAGCGGTGTGATGCCTGATTTCAAGGCCGCCGATATTTCGCTCAAACAATGGGGGGCAGAGTTTAGGGCATTCTTCCGAGGTCGGAACCTGGGGCCGTTCCGCCTTTCAGTGCCAGGAATTCATAACGTCTCCAATGCGCTCGCCGCCATTGCCATCGGTGTCGAGCTCGATGTGCCGGTGGATCTCATTCGTAAGGCCCTGGCGGCATTTACGGGAGTTGAACGCCGATTTCATCTCCGAGGCGAGACGAACGGAATTATGGTTGTGGATGATTACGGCCATCATCCGACGGAGATCAGGGCGACGCTGGCTGCCGCGAAGCAAGGATGGGCTGAGCGACGGCTGATGGTCCTCTTTCAACCGCACCGCTATACGAGAACCCGCGATCTCCTGGATGAATTTTCTCAAGCGTTCAGCGACGCCGACCATCTCTTTCTCACAGAAATCTATCCGGCGAGTGAGCAGCCGATTCCCGGCGTCTCCGGATCCAAGCTCGCAGAAGCTATTCGATCCGTGGGACATCCGTCCGTGACCTTCGTCGAACGGAAAGACCAACTTGTCGATCAGGTTCTGCCTCAGATTCGATCTGGAGATTTGGTGCTGACTTTGGGAGCAGGAGACATCTGGAAGTCGGGACCGGAACTCTTGGCAAGGTTGACGAACGGAACATGAACCGATGCACCGGAGAGTTCGCGGAGAGGATGCCAGCCGTGACAGGAACACATTTCGTAAACGGGATCTGGCCGCGGCAGTGGCTGGCATTAAGGGCGCCGTGTCATTCGATATTGGACTGGGACCGTATACGTCATTTCGCATCGGCGGCCCGGCTGATGTGCTGGTCGAACCGGCCGACATTGAAGACCTCGTCCAGCTTGTCCGTCAAGCACGTCGTCAACGTGTTCCGATATTCGTGGTGGGCGGTACCAATTTGCTCATCCGAGACGGTGGCATTCGGGGAATCGTGGTGAACATGTCCGCGCTGCGGTCCATCAAGGATGAGCCGGGTCAGGTGCTGTACGTCGAGGCAGGGGTCGGGATGCCGACGCTCATTAGTTATGCGATCCGCCGCTCTTTGGCGGGTTTGGAGTGGGCGGCCGGGATTCCCGGTACGGTCGGTGGCTGCGTGGTGATGAACGCCGGAACGAGACTGGGAGAGATGAAACAGTCAGTGCAAGCCGTTCGCATGGTCTCGATGCGCGGGAAGGTCATCGACATTCCTTCCTCAGCTATTCCGTTCGAGTACCGTCGCGCTGACCTGCCCAAGGGGATCGTGGCAGGCGTCTGGCTCCAATTGCGGCAAGGAGTCAAGGCCGACATTCAACAAGTGGTCAAAGAGTACCTGCACTATCGACGCGAGACACAGCCGCTTGCCCAGCCGAGCGCAGGGTGTGTCTTCAAGAATCCACCCAAGGATTCGGCAGGGAGGTTGATCGAATCGGCCGGGCTGAAGGGCATGCGCGTGGGCGACGCCGAAGTGTCGACCAAACACGGAAACTTTATCGTGAATAGAGGTCAGGCTCGGGCGGCCGACGTTGTGGCGCTGATCGAAAAGGTTCGCCGAATAATTCGACGGCAGGCCGGGATCCGGCTTGATCTTGAACTCAAGATCGTGGGGCAGAGGTAATGGCGAAGAAGCGTCGGTTACTGACCAGTTCCCGTGTTGGTGTGCTGATGGGAGGACAGTCATCTGAGCGGGAAGTGTCCCTGCGCACCGGCGCGGCGGTCCATCAAGCGCTTCTCCGACGAGGATATGACGCGGTGGCAATAGACGTCGGTCCGTCACTGAGTAAAGATCTTCAAGCACACAGTATCGCCATGGCATTTCTTGCGCTCCATGGACCTGGCGGCGAGGATGGCTCCATCCAGGGGTACTTAGAGACGTTGGGCATTCCCTACACGGGATCTGGCATCCATTCCAGTGCGGTAGGGATGCATAAAGAAACGACAAAGATTCTCTTGCGAGCGCAAGCCATACCGGTTCCGACGGGATTTGTCATTAGGCGCGGTGCATTGAGATCAAGTGGCCGGTCCTTGCGAAGTACCAAATTGCGCTTGCCGGTGGTCGTCAAGCCCGCTTCTGAAGGATCGACGATCGGAGTCACCATCGTGAAGAAGCCATCACAGTGGAACCCTGCCGTGGCCCTCGCGCATCAATACGACCGTGAGGCGGTCGTCGAGGCCTATGTTCCAGGGCATGAAGTGACGGTGTCGCTCCTTGGGAGACGAGACGGAGCGCCGTTGGTCTTGCCTGCCGTCGAAATCATGGCACCCGGAGGATTCTACGACTACGCGGCAAAATACGAGAAAGGCAAGACTCGGTATGTCTGTCCGGCACCATTACCGGCCTCCATCACCACGCACATCCGCAAGCTGGCATCGCAAACATACGAAGCATTGGGGTGTGCGGGCGCCGTACGTGTGGATTTTCGCATTACCCCGCGCGGACGCCCCTATGTGTTGGAGATCAATACGGTTCCCGGCATGACGGAGACCAGCCTGCTGCCGATGGCGGCCGCGCAGGCCGGCATCGGCTATGACGAACTCACCGAACGGATTTTGGAGTCTGCCATCGTGCGCAGGGAACAGATGACGCAAAGGAGCAAATAACCGTGTGGTCTCCATTTCGGAAACGGCGTCAAGCAAAGATCGAGGTCCGCACCAATCGATGGAAAGGGTCTCGGGCGGCCCAAGCTGCCGAAGAACATCAGCAGCTGAAACGATCGAAACGGTTGGCGACCTGCCGGCGCATGGCCCGCGGATTCGCGTGGGGAGCGGCATCGGCGGGAATGATATGGATGGGAATTGTTGGCATTCGAGAAACAGGGCCGATGATTCAACGAGGTTTGGAGATCAGAGAATTTCATATAGAAGGCGTGCACCATGTGACGGCCCAGGAAATTGTCGACCGATTGTCGCTGAAGAAGGGGATCGCGCTCCATCAAGTGAACCTCTCATATCTCGCCGAGCGGTTGCAGGCTCTGCCATGGATCAAAGAGGCGACGATTGAAAGGCGGCCGCTGCATGAATTGCGTATCAGCGTCGTGGAGCGCACTCCCGCCGCCATCATCAAAGTGGGCGTTGAGCATTTCCTGGTCGATCAAGAAGGTGTGATGTTGAACCGGCTGGGGGCTCACGACGAATTGGCACTGCCTCTCCTGACCGGCCGTGAGGCACGGTCTGCGCTGCGCGGCGATGTGCGAGCCAGGAGAACAGTAGAAGCCTCCGTTGAATTGGCCAAAGTCATGGCGAATACCGTGGATGGGCGAGTGGAAATTGATCTCTCTGATCCGGCCGGGCCCGTTGTTTCCACCAAGGGTACGCGGTTCCAATTTGCAGCCCATGCTCTCGTTGACCAATGGAACAGATTTAAAACGGTGAAGTCCGTATCCAGGCTTGGAGCTTCGGATGGCAAACGGCATGAGGGCGGCGAAGTGGATTTGCGATACGACAATCGCGTCATCGTCCGGGAAAGGGGGTAGGCAGTGGCAAAACGCGATCAAATTCTTGTGGGCTTGGACATTGGAACCACGAAGATCTGCGCCATTGTCTCCGAAGTCACTGATGACGGTGTGCTGAACATCATCGGGGTGGGGTCGAGTCCGTCTCGCGGGCTGCGCAAGGGTGTCGTCGTGGACATCGAAAGCACCGTGGAATCGATTAAGAAAGCGGTGGAGGAAGCGGAACTCATGGCGGCGGTCCAGATCAATTCTGTCTATACCGGAATTGCCGGAAGCCACATCTCGGCGGAAAACTGCAAAGGCGTTGTCGCGCTCAAGAAATCAGAGGTGACTCGCGACGACGTGCAACGGGCTATCGAAAGCGCCAGAACCGTGGCAGTCATCCCGCACGAACGACGTATCCTGCATGTGCTGCCGAGGGAATTCATGGTCGATGGGCAGGAAGGCGTACGTGAACCGTTAGGACTGTCCGGCAATCGGTTGGAAGTCAACGTCCACGTCATCACCGGCGCTGTGACGTCCGCACAAAACATTATCAAAAGTGTGAATCGGGCCGGACTCGATGTGGTGGACATTATTCTGCAACCGCTGGCTTCCAGCGAAGCCGTATTGAGCCAGGAGGAACGTGATCTCGGCGTGGCGATGGTCGATCTCGGCGGCGGCACGACGGATCTGGCCATCTTCCTCGACGGAAGTATCAGACACTCCGCCGTCCTGCCCATCGGCGGTCAGAATCTCACGAAGGATTTGGCCATCGGCTTGCTGACATCGCAAACGGAAGCCGAGAGGATCAAAGTACAACATGGTCAGGCGAGAACGGAACTCGTGCTCGGGCACGAGCGGGTAGAAGTCCCCTCAGTCGGGGACCGTCCGGCGCGAACCTTTTCACGGCGTGACATTGCGGAGATTCTCGAACCGAGAGTCGATGAGATGTTCGAACTGGTCAGACGAGAGATCGTGCGTGCCGGGTACGAAGGAATGCTGGGAGCCGGCGTGGTCATCACGGGGGGGACGTCGCTGCTGGAAGGGATGCCGGATGCGGCTGAACATGCCTTGAATCTTCCTGCACGGAGGGGCGCACCTTCCGGAATCGGCGGGTTGCGGGACATCGTGAGCAATCCCATGCATGCAACGGGCGTCGGCTTGCTTCTTCATGCACGTCGGCACACTGACGAGATGGCTGCGGCGGGGTTGCGAAGCGGTCGGTCGTTGGGAAGGGTATTCGATCGGATGAAATCGTGGATGTTCGAGTTCTTCTAACGCTCGCGCGGACACGCCACTGCCGCGCGGCTTGCTCAAGGGAGGTGCCCCCATGTTCTCATTTCAAGAAGATGTCGTCTCTCCGGTCCGGATCAAGGTCATCGGTGTCGGCGGCGCCGGATGTAATGCCGTCAATACCATGATTACCTCCGGGCTCGCTCGGGTTGATTTTATTGCGGCCAACACCGACCTCCAGGCCCTGGAGCGCTCGCGTGCCGGATACAAAGTTCAACTCGGCCCTGAACGGACAAGGGGGCTCGGCGCGGGGGCAAAACCGGAAATTGGAAAAGAATCGGCCTTGGAAAGCAAGGACCAGATCCGTGAGTGCCTTGAAAATTCCGATATGGTCTTCGTGACGGCTGGAATGGGCGGAGGAACTGGAACCGGAGCGGCTCCGATCGTGGCCAGCATTGCCAGGGAGTTGGGCATTCTGACCGTTGGCGTTGTAACCAAACCGTTTCAGTACGAGGGCCATCGCCGGATGTGCCATGCTGATGAAGGGATACGAGACCTGCGGCGACATGTCGATACCCTTTTGATCATTCCGAATCAGCGACTCTTGGGAATCGTCGACAAGACCACGCCGCTTCTGGAGGCGTTCAAAGTTGCGGATGATGTGTTGCGACAGGCGATCCAAGGCATTGCCGACGTGATCACGACGACCGGCCATGTGAATGTGGACTTTGCCGACGTCCGCACGATCATGTCGCATACGGGGCGTGCCGTCATGGGCATGGGCGTATCCCGGGGTACGAACCGTGCCATCGAAGCGGCTCAAAAGGCCATTTCCAGTCCGCTCTTAGAGGAGGGGAGTGTGGAAGGCGCACGGGGCGTTCTGCTCAATATTACGGGTGGCCAAAACATGTCGCTTCATGAGATTGAAGAAGCTGCGTCGATCATCCAACAAACGGCAGATTCCGAGGCCAATATCATCGTCGGCCAAGTGATCAATCCGGACATGGGTGATGACCTGGTAGTCACAGTGATCGCGACAGGGTTTGAGCGTGAGGAACAGCCGGCGGCGGCATCCATGGCAGCCTCCCGACCATCTCGAAATGCGCATCAGTCCATGAGTAGCGCAGCCGCAGTGGCCGACCGGCCACACAAAGATCTCGATCGGCCGACATTTCTTCGTCGGATGAGCGAATCCAACCATGCGATGGACCGTGTGGCAGTGGTAGCGGACGACGAGTGGGATGTACCGACCTTTTTACGAAAGCAAGCTGACTAGAACCGGACAATACACAATACGATGCGCGCATCTGTGATCACGGTTCCAGCCTTCGCGTCGGCACGTGAAGGGGTCCGGCATTTTTTTGGCACGAAGGACGATGGCGGGTCACGTCCTCTGAGTGTGGGCATGCCGACGCGTACGGCCATGGGAAGGACCAAAAACTGGCTTCTGTCGGTCAGACAAGTACATGGAACGGATGTCTTGGTGGTGGATCATCCAATTGGCGAGTCGGACCGCTTTGAAGAGGGATGGGATGCGCTGATTACCAATCAGCCGGGACTCACTGTGGCGGTGAGAACGGCGGATTGTGTGCCGGTCTTGGTCTATGATCGGAGGAAACGAGCCGTGGCCGCCATCCACGCAGGTTGGCGAGGAGCGGTTAGTGGAATACTTCCAAAGACGCTCGATCGATTGTCGAACCATTTTCAGATCGAACGCGGGGATCTTAGGGTAAGCATTGGACCGTCCGCCGGTCCATGCTGCTATGAAGTGGACGATGCGGTGTTGAACCCATTACGGAGCACATTCTCAGGATGGGAGCAAGTGGTGCGCAACGATATGGGAAAGAAGACGCATTTCGATCTCAAAGCCTTCGTCAGGATGCAACTGTACCACTATGGCATCGAGCACCATCATGTAACGAGCGTCAACCTTTGTACGATTTGTCATGAGGAACTCTTCTACTCGTACCGAAGGGAAGGGCGCGTCAATGGAACGATGCTCAGTGGTATCAGCCTGATCGCGCAAGCATAGTCATCGCGCAAAGAGTTGAAGGCTGTAGCGAAATGTCCCTTCACCCATGAGCCAATTGCCTGGATTCTCGATCAGCGATCGGATCGGGATGGTGCGAGACAGAATTCAATCGGCCGCTTCACAATCGGGCCGGGATCCGCAGGCCGTCCGACTGGTTGCCGCCACGAAGGGTGTTTCGATCGAAAGGCTCAGGGAAGCCATCGGTGTCGGTTTGAACCTGGCCGGTGAAAATCGCCTTCAGGAAGCGCTTCCCAAAATCGAGGCCTTGCAGAATACGCCGGTTCGTTGGCATTTTATCGGCCGATTACAACGCCGGAAGGTGCGGGCAGTTGTCGGGGTATTTGACGTGATCCACTCCGTAGACAGCCTTGACCTCGCTCAAGAAATCGACAAACGTGCCGGGTTCGCTGGCATCCGGCAGGATATCTTGTTGGAGGTAAATCTCGGTGAGGAACCGTCCAAAGGCGGCTTCTATGCGGACCACCTCGAACGGGTGCTGCCGCAAATGGGGGGGCTGGCGCATGTGCGAGTGAAAGGGTTGATGATGATTCCGCCACTAGCTACTGTGCCGGGACACTCAAGGCCATATTTCCGTCGATTGCGCGAATTGGCACATAGCCTGTCCCGACAGTCGATCGGGGACGTCAGCATGGGCGAATTGTCAATGGGCATGTCCGACGACTTTGTCGTCGCAATTGAAGAAGGAGCGACTCTGGTGCGGCTTGGCAGAGCGATTTTCGGAGAACGTGATGCCTGAACAGAGGTCCGATACCGTAGCCTTCATGGGCGGTGGCCAGATGGCGGAGGCAATCATTGGCGGGTTGCTTGCGGGGGACGTACGGAGTGCCGAGGCCATTTGGGCGACAGATCCCGTGACGGCACGGCGAGATCGGCTGAAAAGTGAGTTCGGTATTCGCGTCGGTGCGGACAATCTCCCTGCTGTCCAGTGGGCGAGCATCGTTGTCTTGGCGGTGAAGCCTCAGCAGGTGGAACGGCTGCTCAAAGAGCTTGAAAGAGACTTATCGGGTCGAATAGTCGTGTCAATCGTGGCCGGGACATCCATTGCGAACATCGCGGATCACTCTCCGGGAGCACGAATCATTAGGGCGATGCCCAACACTCCCGCGCTCGTACGAGAGGGTATGACGGCTCTGGCTTATGGTCCGAATGTGTCCTCCGATGACGTGGAACAGGTCAGAGCCATGTTTACGGCCGTCGGACGCGTCATTTCCGTCGAAGAGCATCTGATGGATGCGGTCACCGGACTCAGCGGAAGCGGCCCAGCCTATGTGTTCCAGGCGATCGAGGCATTGGCTGACGGAGGAGTGAAAGTGGGGCTCCCCCGTCAAACCGCGGAAATCCTGGCCGCCCAGACGGTGCTCGGCGCAGCACGGATGGTGCTCGAATCCGGTGAGCATCCCGCAAAGCTGAAGGATCGGGTCGCCTCGCCGGGAGGAACGACGATGGCGGGACTCCATCAACTTGAACAGGGAAGGTTCCGTGCTACACTGATGGGTGCGGTTGAGGCCGCGACGAGGCGATCACGAGAACTGGGACGCTGATGTTCATAGGAGGAAATATCTTGCAGGGTTTTGCCACTGTTTTAGACACGGTCCTCTGGCTCTATATGTGGATCATCATTGCGCGTGCCTTGATATCGTGGGTGAATCCCGATCCATGGAACCCGATCGTGCAATTCCTTGAACGGGTTACCGAGCCGGTTCTCGCGCCGATCCGTCGATTTGTTGGGTGGCGCATCGGATTCGACATCTCGCCCATCGTGGCCATATTGGCGATCACGTTTTTGCAAGTCGCGGTAGTGCAAACCTTGCGCGACATCGCTGTCCGCATGAATTGATTCGTCCAAGGGGGATGCCATGAGAATTACACCGCTCGACATCCAGCAGATGGTCTTCAAGGCGAGCTTTCGCGGCTATGATAAGGAAGAGGTGAATCGGTTCCTCGAAGAGATCGCGGAAACGGTTGAGATGTTGAACCGAGATAATGCCGTCCAGCGGGAGAAAATTTCCTTCCTTGAGCAGCAAGTGTCCGAACTCAAGCGAACCGAAGTCACGTTGTCGAACACGCTTGTTTCGGCTCAGTCGCTCGCAGAGGATGTCAAGCGAAGTGCCCATCGTGAATCGGATCTGATACTGAAAGAGGCAGAGCTGAAAGCCGGTGAGATGATTCGCAAAGTCCGTATGGAGATGAACGATACTCAGAGGGATCTGGCGTCTCTCCAAAAGCAGCGGTTGCTGATGGTGGAGCGCCTGCGGGCGACTTTGCGAACGTTTGAACGCATGTTGGAAGTGGAAGAGCAGGAAGCGTTTTCCGACAATCCATCGACCGTTGAGGATAACCTCGAGGGAGAGTCGAGCGCCGCGCTCTAGGGGCGGCACAGTTCGGTACGTTTGGGCGTGATTCTGTCCCCAGTTGTTCTTGGGATTTTCCTCCAAAAGAATATGGTGTCACCGCACATAATCCGGACGGCCTTGCAGGAGGCCGTTCATGACGGAGTATTCCCCGGCGCCGTGCTGGCTGTCCGTGCGGGCGGTCAGGAGCGATTCATCTTGCCTGTCGGTCGCTTGACCTGTGACCCTGAAAGTTCGCCAGTAACCGAGTCGACGATTTACGATCTCGCCTCGCTCACGAAGCCCCTGGCAACGGTTACATCGTTGCTATTGCTCTTTCAGCAGGGGAGATGTTCGCTGGAAACATCGGTCGAGGAAGTACTTCAGTCGTTCCAAGGCAGCGCAATCGGGACCGCCACGGTAAGAGATCTTCTCACGCATAGTTCAGGCTTGCCGGGTTGGAGACCGATCTACGAGCGGCTAGCCCAGATGGGGCCGGGTGTCGCTCCCCTTCACTCGGACATGTTGCGCAATTCCCTTGAGACAATCCTCCGGAATGAACCGCTAATTTATCCGAGAGGATCTAAAAGTCTGTACAGCGACCTAGGATTTATTCTCCTGGGATTGATGATCGAACACACGACTGGCTTGCCGCTCGACCGCTGGTTCGACGACGCAGTCGCGATGCCATTTGGAGCTCCTCTCCTGGGTTACCGTCCAACCACGAAATTCTCTTCACAGCTTGGCGGTGGAGAGAAGACTGCCATGAGGATTGCGCCGACGGAATCAAATGCTTGGAGAGACGGAGTCACACGCCACGAAGTACACGATGAGAACGCGGCTGCGATGCGAGGAGTCGCTGGGCATGCGGGGCTTTTTGGAACTGCCGAGTCCGTGCTTGCGATTTCAGGTGCATGGCTGAAGGCTTACCATTCGACCGGATGCCGGCTTGAGCATTCACTCGTGAGGCAGTGGGTTGCTCATCAGAATATTTCGAATTCGAGCTGGGCGCTTGGATGGGATACACCATCGAAGGATTCCTCATCCGGGCAGTATTTTTCCGAGCAATCATTCGGGCATTTGGGATATACGGGAACTTCGCTCTGGATTGACCCGGTGAAACGTATCGAAGTGGTGCTCCTGTCCAATCGCGTGCATCTAGGTCATGACAACAATAAGATCCGGACGTTCCGACCTCGAATTCATGATCTCATTATGCAGGAATGTGCAACGTGAACGAGCGATCTAGGCGGGGTCTTGGTAGTCGATCCACGTTTCTTTTTCGGCCAGATATTTCGTGCCTCGAAAATTCAGTCTCGTGCGCATCTTACTAAACCCCAACGGGTGGAGTTTAGCTACAAGCTCCCTCACGGCTGAAGCGACTGTGGGGTAAGACTGTCCTTCGACCGTCAATGCTTCATACATGACCTTTGCCGAATATCCAGACGGGGTTCGATTCACCAGTATGGCACGATTGAAGTAGCGGTCACTTGGATCGACTCCTTCGATCTGATGTTTTTCGACGAGGCCTTCCTTTTTAAACAGCGATGACAGAGAACTCATGACTCCTCCGAATGACCGCGCCGATCCGATGCCGAGCCGCCAGTATAGGGGAGGTGTGACGGTCTTCGCAAGACGTTGACAAGACTTCAAGCCCCCTCCTATCATCACCGCTCCATTGCCCGGTAAGGATTCTCCTGATCTCCTGACTGGCATGAATATCCCGAACAGCCTAACGCTGCTCCGTATCCTCCTCATTCCTGTGTATATCGGATTGCTGGTCTACGGGCATTTCGATCAAGCGCTCATTGTCCTGCTCATTGCCGGGATCACCGATGCATTGGACGGCACGATAGCGCGCGCGGCGAATCAAAAAACCCGGCTAGGAGCCTTTTTGGATCCCCTTGCAGATAAACTCCTTCTGACTTCCGGGTTTATCACACTTTCGATCATACATGTGATTCCCTCATGGGTGACGATCGTGGTGGTCAGTCGCGACGTCATGCTTCTTCTAGGAACGGCAGTCGCAGAGTTGAGTGAGTTCAAGATCGACATCACTCCGACCTTTTTGGGAAAGGGTACAACATTTCTTCAACTGTCGTATGTGATCTTGGTCATTTTTCTGAGTTCCCGAAATACGGATCTAACCATTCTGTATCCTCTCCTGTTTGGCATGGTCACGTTTACTCTTCTCTCGGGCTTTCATTATCTCTACAGAGGATATCAACGCACTGGGACTGCAGTGCTGTAAGTACGCTTCTGAATGGAAGTATTTCCTCCTCTTCTGCTCCGCACAGTTTGTGCATTTGTTTGACAGGTTTTGAGGTCGAACGTAGACTCGCCAGGTAAGCATTGCACTCACCGGTCCGATACTCGGCATTTGTCTAGCGGAGTCTTGATTATGGCGACATTTGCATACGTGGGCCGTTCCCGCTCTGGCGCCGTGAAGAAAGGGGAACTGACTGCCAAGACGAGAGACGAGGCAGTCGATCAGCTTCGAAAGCAGAGTATCGTCGTCACCAGCCTTGATGAAAAATCTGGAAAAAGTAAGTTGTCCCTGAGCCTTGGCTCGGGTTTGACGGACAAGGATCTTGTGGTTTTTACTCGCCAGTTTGGAACGATGATCAATGCCGGCCTTCCGCTGGTCCAGTGTCTGGAGATTCTTTCCACCCAATCCGAGAATAAGACCCTTCGAGAATCCGTAGGCGAAGTCCGGACACAAGTCGAGGCTGGTTCGACATTCTCCGATGCTCTTCGCAGGCATCCGAAGGTATTTGACGATTTATATGTCAACATGGTGCACGCGGGGGAAGTCGGCGGCCTGCTGGATACCATCCTGACCCGATTGGCGAAGCACATCGAAAAAGCGATGAAGCTTAAGGGGCAGATCAAATCTGCCATGATTTATCCGGCTGCCATTCTCGGAGTCGCAGGAGTCGTGATCACTGTGCTGATGATTTGGGTCATCCCGATCTTTGCCAAAATGTTCGACGAGTTGTCATCTGGAAAGGTTGGGCTTCCGGGTCCTACACAGGTCGTCATTGATATCAGCAATGCGTTTCAATCGTTCTGGTACATCGGCGTCGGATGCATCTTCGGTGTTGTGTTTGCCGTCAAGAAATATTACGCGACTCCAAAGGGAAGAATGGCTATCGACCGCTTACTGCTCAAGTTGCCTGTTGTGGGCGACTTGGTTCGCAAAGCATCGGTTGCGAAATTCACCCGTACCCTCGGCACGCTCTTGTCGAGCGGGGTGCCCTTGCTCGATGGTCTATCCATCTGTGCAAAAACATCCGGCAACAAGGTCATTGAAGAAACGTTGCTGAATGCCCGAGTGAGCATCAGCGGAGGGAAAACGATTGCCGATCCTCTGGCGGCGAGTCAGGTATTCCCCAAAATGGTGACACACATGATTGCGGTGGGCGAGTCGACCGGCGCACTGGACGCCATGCTTGGAAAGATCGCTGACTTCTATGAGGATGAAGTCGATCAGGCCGTTGCGTCTCTCACGTCATTGCTTGAACCGATGATGATGGTCTTTCTCGGTGTCGTGATCGGCTTCATCGTGATCGCCATGTACCTGCCCATTTTCAAGATGGCTTCAGCGATTGGCTAACAGCCTCTTACACACAACGGCCCGGGACAAGGTGGTCGCCGTGTCTTGGGTCTTGCGGAGTGTTGAGTTCCCGCCTCATTGTCAATTCCTCTCATCCCGGGTTGCGGTCGCATGTCGCTGGTTGTTCGGATTGTTGTCCCCGTGCGGGTCGCGCTCATGCGAGGGCGCCTGCTCGTGGCGATGTGAAATGAATTCGGACCTGTATGGATGAATTTCGTTCTCGGGTACGCTCTTTGATGGTCATTCGGGTCACGATTGTGACCCTCATGCTGGGACTCTCTCTGGTTTTTCAGGCGACGAGGGGCGAGCAAGAACAGACCTTCTATGTGCTGATTATCAGTACCTACGCGCTGACCATTCCCTCCGCGCTTCTGCTCCCTCGTTTACAATCTGGTCCTGCACTCACAACGTTCTTCTGGATGCAAGTCGGCATAGATTGTTTGCTCGAGACCATCTTGGTGGCCCGCACGGGCGGGGTCGAAAGTCCGTTCGCAGTTCTCTACATCGTCACGGTAACCGCGGCAAGTCTTGTCCCTCGGCGACGCACGGGACTGCTGGCGGCCTGCGGATGCATTATTCTCTTTGGCACGGTCACCAACCTGCAATTGTATGGGTTGGTAGAGAGATTCGGATGGTTGCCTCAAAGCCATCTGACGTTTCCCGAGACGTTTCAATCTTTCGGAGCCTATACCCTTGCGCTGTTGGTCGTGGGTCTCCTCGGTGAAACATTAGCGGATCAATTGCAGGAGACAGGCAGATCCTTACGCGAGAAGGAGATGGGCTTAACCATCCTGCAGGCGTTTCACGAAAACATCGTCCGTAGCATCAGCAGCGGAGTCTTTACCGCGGATGCACAGGGAGCCATTACGTCATTCAATCCCGCTGCTCAAGAAGCCACGGGTCACGACCTCGCCAAGGTGATCGGGCGTCCGTGGCGCGAAGTCTTCAATTGGCACCCCAACAACTCAGCTGACGACGTGACCTCGCAACCAGGCATGATCCGTTTCGAGGTCGAGTGTAAACGGGCGGATGGCGATCGACTTGTCTTGGGCATGACGCTGTCGCCACTTCACCAACAGGATAATGAAGATGGCCTTGTCGGAGTGTTCAAGGATTTGACAGAAATGAGAGATCTCGAAGAAGAAATGCGCAGAAAGGAGTGGCTCGCGAATCTCGGAGAAATGTCCGCCGGAATGGCCCATGAGATCCGTAATCCGCTGGGCGCGTTGGCGGGAGCGATGCAAATGTTGAGAAAGAGCGGGGTGGATGAAACGGACCGCCGACTTATGGACATTGCCATTCGAGAAGCGACACGGCTCGACACGATCATCACGGAGTTCTTGCAGTATGCACGTCCTCCGGCCCTCAACCTCGCCGAGCACGATATTAACAAAGTGCTTGCCGAGACTCTTGATCTGGTACAGCATGAGGCTCGAGCCCGGCCGAAGCTGACCATCGCGACCGCACTGGCAACCGAACCGCTTCCGGTCCAGGTAGATCAAGATCAAATCCGGCAAGTGTTCTGGAATCTCGCGACGAACGCCTTTGAAGCCATGCCGAACGGGGGGCAATTGGCGATTGGGACGGGACGTCGACACATCGATGTGAACGGCCGCAAAGGCGACGTCATCGAAATCAGTTTCCACGATCAGGGGGAAGGGATTGCGATACAGAATCTCGACAAGATCTTTCTCCCGTTCTTCACCACGAAGAAGTATGGATCGGGACTTGGACTAGCCGCCGTGCATCGGATTGTGGATCTCCATGATGGATGGATTAAAGTGGAGAGTGATCAGCAACAGGGAACTCAGTTTGTGGTGTGCCTGCCGCGCTCCGGTCACGGCGGCGTACGGCTGTGGCACGAAGGACGGACGCCGTGGAAAAGATCTTAGTCGTTGACGATGAGCAAAGCCTTCGCGAGGTCATGAGCATCATGCTTAAGCGTGCGGGATATGCCGTAACGGAAGCTTCCGACGGAGAAGAAGCCATTGGACAGATCAATAAGGACATCTTCGATCTCGTGATTACCGACCTTCGAATGCCAAGGGCGGACGGCATGGACGTCCTCAAAGCAGTCAAGTCGAACTCTCCAGAAACCGTAGTGCTGGTGGTCACCGCGTTTGCCACGGCCGACTCTGCCGTCGAGGCCATGAAGCAGGGAGCCTATGACTATCTGACTAAGCCGTTCCAAGTCGATGAAGTGCAGCTCATCGTTCGGAATGCGCTCGAAAAACGACGCCTGACGACCGAGAACATTCTCCTCAAACGCGAGATCGCCAGTCAGTCATCGTTCGCGCAGATCGTGGGTCAGAGCGATGCCATGAAGAAAGTCTTCGACGTGGTCAGAAAAGTCGCGGACGCGAAAAGCAACGTGTTGATCTGCGGCGAAAGCGGAACGGGAAAAGAATTGATCGCCCGTGCCATCCACTACAACAGCGCGCGAAGCCCGATGCCATTCGTGGCTGTGAATTGCAGTGCGGTTCCCGAGACGCTCCTCGAGAGCGAACTCTTCGGCCACGTAAAAGGGTCATTTACCGGCGCTGTGGCCAATAAGGCCGGTCTGTTCGAGGTTGCGAACGGAGGCACAATTTTCCTCGATGAAATCGGCGATACGACACCGACCATTCAGGTAAAGCTCCTGCGAGTGATCCAAGAGCGGGAGTTCCGCCGTGTGGGCGGCAATCAGGATATGAAGGTCGATGTCCGCGTGATCGCCGCCACGAATCGGGAATTGGAGAAGGCTGTGGCGGATGGATCGTTTCGTGAGGATCTGTATTATCGTCTCGATGTCATTCCCATCCGGCTTCCACCGTTGCGACTCCGAACGGGAGATATTCCGCTCCTGGCCAAACATTTCCTGGAGAAGTTCGCGAAGGAGGGCGGAAGGTCGGCTCCATCATTGACGCAAGACGCCGTGCAAGTCCTCCTCGGTCATGAATGGCGTGGAAATGTACGTGAATTGGAGAACCTGATCGAGCGCGTAGTGGCATTCTGTTCGGGAAAGGACGTTTCCGGAGCTGATATTCAAAGCTGGTTGCATCATGCCGTCGCCCCTCCGTCGCCTCAAGGGACACCAACCGATCTCCCCGAAGACGGGTTGGATCTCGAGGTATTGATCAACGGTATTGAAAAGGATCTGCTTCTAAAGGCCCTTGAACGCACCAAGTGGGTCAAGAAGAAAGCCGCGCGGCTATTGCGGCTCAATACACGCTCGTTTCGATACCGGCTGGAGAAGTATGCTATAAAAGGAGGCCGTGACTAAAAGTTTTCCAGCCTCGGATCCCACGCCACAGGATATTGTCACAGTCGCCGCTCCCGCCAAAATCAATCCGATACTGCGCATTCTGGACCGCCGTCCAGACGGTTACCATAATCTCTGGTCCGTCATGCAGACGGTGGGGCTCGAAGATGAGGTCCAGATGCGTCTCCTGCCGGGACGACACGACATTCGTCTCCACTGTGATACGGAACAGCTGGCTTCGGATCATACGAATCTCGTGTATCGGGCTGCTTCCGCAGCGATAGGCCGGTCTCGACGATCGACTGGTCTGGAGATTAAACTTTCAAAACGTATTCCAATGGGTGCGGGTCTCGGCGGTGGTAGCAGTGATGCTGCAGCCACCCTAATTGGACTCAACCGGCTGTTGAACATGCACTGGTCACGCGAGGAAATGGCGGCAATGGGCGAGCCTCTCGGTAGCGACGTGCCGTTTTTCCTCTTTGGCCCGTCAGCCGTCGTGTCCGGACGAGGAGAGAAGGTTCGACCAGTCAATATTGAAGGACCAAGGTGGGTGGTGCTAGTGAATCCAGGGTTTGGAATTGAGACCAGATGGGCCTACGCACAATTGGCGGCATCAAGATCTTCTGTGAATCCTGCATCGTGGCATCCTCCGCGCCCCTACGATGCTGAACATGTGACATGGGATCAACTGGCTCAAGACAGTGAAAATGATTTCGAAGGCCCTGTATATGCCAAGCATGGAATTTTAAAAGAGCTCACTCAAGCATTGAGAGATCAGGGAGCGGAAATGGCGCTGTTATCCGGAAGCGGGGCAACCGTTTTTGGGATATTTCGCCATGAAGTTGCGGCAAAATTGGCCCGTAAGCACTTCGATGGTCTTAAGAAGATACAAACATTTGTCGTGCAGACCTGTTCCGGGCCGCGTATCGTTCCCTAAAGCTGCAGAGTCTTCGTGTCTCTCGGTTGACAAGGCCTCAGCATTTCCGCTACATTTCAATCCCTCAGTTGGCTTCCTCAACAGCGCGCAGCGAATAGAGGTAGGCGGGTTCGAGAGTACGCCCACCGACGCCCGCCGTCGAGACGAACCACGTACGAAATTTGGACCGTTCCGGGCCGCCCGGATGTCCGTTTGAGGGATCGATGAGCAGAGAATTGATGATTTTCTCTGGCAACGCGAATCCGGCCCTCGCTCATGAGATTTGCGCCTATCTCGGCGTCAAACTTGGTGAGGCGACCGTGTCGTCATTCAGCGACGGCGAAATTCGGATCAAGATCGAAGAAAATGTGCGTGGGGCCGACGTTTTCGTTGTTCAATCGTCCTGTGAGCCGGTCAATGATTCGCTCATGGAATTATTGATCATGATCGATGCACTTAAGCGCTCATCGGCCAACCGCATCACGGCGGTCATTCCTTACTTCGGTTACGCCAGACAGGACCGTAAAGACCAGCCTCGAGTACCGATTTCGGCCAAGCTGGTGGCCGATCTGATCAGTACCGCCGGTACGGATCGTGTGCTGACGATGGATTTGCACGCAGGACAGATTCAGGGGTTTTTCAATGTTCCCGTGGACCATCTTTACGCCTTGCCTGTGCTACTGGATTACATCACAAAACAGAAATTGGCCGACCTGGTCGTCGTGTCGCCGGATGCAGGAGGCGTGGAGCGTGCCAGGGCATTTGCGAAACGCTTACAGGCGAATTTAGCCATCATCGACAAGCGGCGTGAGGGGCCGAATCAGACGCAGATCATGAATATCATCGGTGATGTCGAAGGGAAAAGCGCCCTCTTGTTAGACGACATGATCGATACAGCGGGTACGATCGTGCAAGGCGCTCGGGCCTGTGCTGACAAAGGCGCTCGTGAAGTCTGGACAGCCTGTACGCATGCGGTCCTTTCGGGACCTGCGCTCGAACGTCTCCAAAACTCCTGTCTCCGACAGGTCGTCATCACCAATACAATTCCAATGCGTGGGAAAGAGCAAGTCTGTCCTAAGTTGCATCAACTGTCAGTTGCCCCGCTCTTGGGCGAAGCGATCCGGCGCATTCATGAAGACGAGTCGGTCAGTTCCTTGTTTGCATAGCGCCGGCTGAATATTACGAGTTCTAACGTGGACGGAGGCGTGTCATGAAATTCGATTTGGCGGTCACGGTCAGAGAAAAAACGGGGAAAGGAGCCGCCAGGCAACTACGCCGCGACGGAAAAGTCCCGGGTGTGTTGTACGGGCAGGGAGAATGTCTGCTGCTGACGATAGAGCCGGATGCTTTGGTGAAGATACTCAAAACGCAGGCCGGCAGCACAGCATTGATCTCTTTGACTATCAATGGGGCCAAGTCGAAGCCGAAACGGACGGCGCTATTGAGGGATTTTCAGGTCGATCCCGTCGAAGGGCATGTCCTTCATGCCGACCTGTTCGAAATTTCAATGGAGAAGGCTATCCGGGTCAAGGTTCCCGTGCACGTCACGGGTGGCGTTCCGGTCGGCGTCAAGGAGGGTGGCATCCTTCATTTTAATATGCGCGAGCTGCATGTCGAATGTCTGCCTGGTGCACTGCCCGACTATATTGAAGTCGACGCGTCCCCGCTTGCGATCGGACAGGGGATTCACCTCAAAGAGATTGCAAAGCGCGATGGTGTTCGGTACCTCGATGATCCCGAGCAGATGGTCGTCAGTGTGGCAGTGCCCATGTCGGATGCCAAACTCGAAGCGCTTCTGACCAGCCAAGCTGCAGGGGCTGAGGGAGCCAAAGAACCGGAGGTTGCCATCAAAGGCAAGGTCGCGACCGAAGCGACTGAAGGAGGCGAGGCGGCGAAGGCGGGAGCGCCGGCTGCTGGGGCCGACGCAAAGGCCGCAGAAAAGAAAGAAGGAGCTGCGGCCGCTCCGAAGGCTGAGAAGAAAGAAGCCGAGAAGAAGAAGTAACCGTTGCGGCTGCTCGTTGGACTGGGTAATCCCGGGACTTCATACGCCCGGACCCGCCACAATGCCGGAATGTGGGTCCTTGAGCGGGCGGCTGCCCGATGGTCGGTACGTCTCTTCAGGCGGGGAGTGGCCTGCCGGGGAGCTGGGCGTATTGGCTCCGAAGCGCTTGAACTCGCCGGCACGCTTGACTATATGAACGTGACCGGCCCGCCGGTCAAAGGACTGCTCCGAGATCTCTCGCTCACTCCCGAAAGTCTTATCCTCATCCACGACGATCTTGATCTTGAACCCGGGCGACTCCGTATCAAACAAAACGGCGGTCACGGTGGACATAACGGAATCAAATCGATCGTCCAGGCTATCGGGACCTCACAGTTCGTACGGGTCAAAATCGGGATTGGACGTCCGATTCCGAGTGTCGACTCTGCGGACTACGTATTGGCGCCGGTGACGGCAGATGACATGGCCGTCATCGATCCTGTGCTGGAGCGGGCCGTCGACGCGCTGGAATGTCTAATCTCCCGCGGCGTCGATGTCGCGATGAATCAATTCAACATCAGGGATAATTCAGGCGACGAACAGGAAGGATAAGGTATGGGGCTCTGTTGCGGCATGATCGGGCTGCCGAACGTTGGAAAAACCACAGTCTTCAATGCATTGACCGGTGGGGGTGCACTGGCAGCCAACTATCCGTTTGCGACTGTCGATCCAAATACGGGCATTGCGCTGGTTCCCGATCCTCGGCTTCAAAGACTCACAAGCATTTTTGCGTCGAAGAAGACGACGTACAGCACGCTTGAGGTCCGTGACATCGCCGGGTTGGTGGAAGGGGCCAGTAAGGGAGAAGGTCTTGGCAACCAGTTTCTGGGGCACATCCGTGAAGTGGACGCCCTGCTCCATGTAGTTCGATGTTTCCAGGGAACGGACGTCGTACATGTCAGCGGCAGCGTCGATCCGATCCGCGACATCGGAGTCATCGAAACAGAGTTGATGCTGGCCGATCTCGACTCTCTGGAACGCCGCAGACAGAAAACCGAAAAGAAAGTGCGGGCTGGCGACAAGAAAGCCGCATTTGAAATCGAATTCCTTTCTCGTATGATCGGCAGATTGGACAAAGGTGAATGGCTGGGCAATCTGACCTACACCTCTGAAGAGCGCACGCTCTTGGATGAATGCCAGCTATTGTCCGCCAAACCGGTTCTATTCGTCGCGAACGTTTCGGAAAGCGGGGACACAGATGACGCTCTGGTCAAGACGGTGCGCACCTTTGCTGAGAAGCGCGGCGCGCGTGTCGTGACGATTTGTGGTCAGTTGGAAGCAGAATTGTCAACGCTGCCTGAGACCGAACGATCGGATTTCCTGGCAGGGATGGGGTTGACGGAATCAGGACTGGTCCGTCTCACGCGGGAAGCCTATGCCTTATTGAACCTCATCACGTTTTTCACAGCGGGAGAAATCGAGTCGCGTGCCTGGCCCATTGTGAAACAGACGAAGGCACCGCAGGCGGCAGGGAAGATCCACTCCGATATGGAACGGGGATTCATTCGTGCCGAGGTCTACACGTATGACGATCTCCTCGCGCATGGATCTGAAGCCAAAGTAAAGGAAAAAGGGTTGTTTCGTCTGGAAGGCAAAGAATATGTCATTCAAGAAGCGGATATCGTCTATTTTCGATTTAACGTATGATCAAACTGCTCTTATGCCTCCCATGACAATCAATTGATCCCTCTCTTCCACGGCTCGGCATTAGCGGACAATCGATACCCTCGTAAGATTTGGATCCCCTGGGGTCTGTGCCCTCTCATTATGGCGATGTTGGGGATGTTGGCGCCGCCGTCATTCACAGAGGCGGCAGAGATGAGGCTTGAATCTTTGCTCTTGAGGGGAGGCGTCAGCGGCAGTTCGGTGATTGGGGAAGAGCAACAGACGGATTTTGGTCAGATCGACCTTGCGCTCACCGCGAAGCTTCCGTGGCAATGGGAGGTCGGATCTGACTGGATTCTGGGAACTCGTCTCCTGACCTCTGCCGGGGCTCTCCGAGGAGCACATGAAACCAATGGAATATTCACGCTGATGCCGTTTGATGTCAGCTTCGGTCGAAAAGATCAACGCGTATCCATTGATATCGGCGTCGGCGGGGCCCTACTCACCGACTACAGATTTGGCAAGCAAAATTTCGGTGGACCGTTCCAATTTGTCTGGACATTCGGAGTGCGCAGCCGAATAGCCGGTCCCATCGGACTCGGCTATCATTTCCAACATTATTCCGATGCCGCGATGTACGGAAGTGATAGCCGCGGCGTTGATCTGCATCTCCTAGAACTCATCTACTGGTTCGAGCCCTATTGGTGAAGCGGAGACCAAACGTTCGTCATCCACTCGCTTTTGGGCGCTCATTCCTGCATGAAAGCCACGATCGTTCTGCACTACATAGCCTTGGTTGTCGGTTCATCAGCAAGCGCCTATCTCTCTTCACCGCGCATAGGCCGAAGTTGTCTTTCCCAGGAAACCGCGCTATCGTTGCTAACACATCAATCTGATTTTTTGCGCGCATCTAGTAGCGGACCCTGCTTCTAGGGATTTGTTGAACTGACCGTGCGATGCGTCTCAGTTCGCCGACAAAGCGTTTGTATTCCTCGCTGCGTCGGGCTGCGTCGGGCTGATGAAGGATCGCCGACGGATGGACTGTCACGAACACATTCGGACTCATGGACGTCTTCCATCGCCGATTTCTCATTTCATGCAAGCGGATAGCTTTGCCAAAGATAGCTTGTGCGGCCGTCGTCCCAAGACATACGATCGCGCGTGGCTTGATAGTCTGTACTTCAGCTTCCAGCCAAGGCCGGCAGGCGGCCAGCTCCTTGGCAGAAGGTTTCTTGTGCTTTCGGCGCTTGCTGAGGGGCTCCCACTTGAAGTGTTTGACCGCATTCGTCACATAGGTTTGTGTCCGGGCAATGCCGGCGTCTGCCAGCGCACGATCGAGAACCCTTCCTGCCGGTCCAATAAAGGGGCGGCCTGTCCGGTCTTCCTGGTCGCCCGGTTGTTCTCCCACGAAGAGTAACTCGGCGCGCGGCGGCCCATCCCCAAACACCGTTTGAGTAGCTTGCCGATAGAGATCGCATCCGGTACAGACTGCGGCGGCTCGTTTCAGTGCCGGCAGGGCCAGTCTGACGGGGATGAACGGAGCGGCGGATCGGTCATCACGGCGTTGCATGCATTCTCATACCACGGCTCTGGGGGTATGCGCGCCTCTGATTCTTGTTCCTTGCCTTCGAGCAATTGAAGATCATGAACCGTCAGGGTGACGGCGCCGAGCATTTCCTCGACAAGCCCGCGCACGATATACGGCCGGTCGGGTGCCAGGAGATGATGGCAGCGCCGATACACGTTCGGAAAGAGAGTCCCGTCATACAGGGCGGTGGTATCTTCAAGCGTGATAAATTCCATGGGCAGATCGCTTTTCGTGGTCACGGATTTTTCCGTGATCAACCAGCCGACCATTGTGATACGATGTCCGACAAAACGACCCATCCGGGAGGCCGGGACCGGTCGCAGTCGCTCGATTTGCCGCCGATAGAGGGTCAACGGATGGCGGCTTATCAAAAAACCAAACGATTCTCTTTCATGGAGCTGCTTCTGCAAAGCCGAGTAATCCTCAGGAACCGGCAACGGTCCAGAGGATAGGCAGGCCTCCGCATACAGCCGCCACAACAACGCCGGTCGCGTAAGCTCTCCGGCAATCGCATCACAGCAGCCGGCGCGAATCAATGCGCGTGCCTGACTTGGTTTCAAGTTGACGCGCTTCAAAAAATCTGAGAACGAACGAAAAGGACCGCCCTCCGTCCGTTTCTTGATGATCTGCTCACCAAGATCCTTGGAGATCGTCTTGACCTGCATCAAGCCCATGCGGATCCGATCCCCCTCACCGCGATACGCCCAGTCGCTGGCGTTAATATCCGGAGGGAGTATGGCGAGTCCCATCCGCCGTGCCTCGGAAAGATAGGCAAAGGTCGAATAGAACCCACCCTGGTTGCTGATGACCGCGGCCATAAACTCGGCCGGATGGTGCGCCCTAAGGTACGCAGCCTTGAACGATACCTGCGCATAGCTGGCTGAATGAGGCTTGCAAAAGCTATAGCCGGCGAAGCTCATGATCATCCGCCAAATCTGCTCGATCACGAGTGGCGAGGCACCGTTTCTGGCTGCTCCTTGGCAAAACTGTCTATAGTAATCACCCAACTGCCGCTCTTTATGCTTTTTGCTGATAATCTTGCGTAGTTGATCCGCGTCTTCCACGGAAAAATCCGCCAGGGCCATGGCGACTTTGGTGACATCTTCCTGATACACCATGATGCCGAACGTCTCGGCCAGAATAGGCTTCAGCTTCTCGTGCAATGGCTTGAATTGTTCGCCATGTGCCCGCCGTACAAAGTCATGGACGAAAGTGATGGCGGCAGGCCGGACAAGTGAGGAGACAACAACGAGATACTCGAAGACATCCGCAGTCGCCCGGCACGCGGCGGGCATGCCGCTCCACAGTTTTTTCAGCAACAACCTCGTGGCCGGTGATTCGACATAGAAGCAGCCGATAGTATCTCCGCGCTGGATTAGTTCTTTAGTGGCCTCGTCCTGCAATGGATCCCAGTACGCATAGTCGAGCAATCGTCCGGTATGGCTGGCGATCGCGGCCAGTGCATCGCGAATGACGGCCAGCGAGCGGTTTCCGAGTAGGTCGATCTTGACGAGTCCCGCCTCTTCTGCCTGGTCTTTTTCCCATTGAATGACGGGCCGCTGAGTCGTCGTCGATTCGATGGGCACGTACCGCCGGATGTCATCCGGCACGATTACGACTCCTCCGCAATGCTGGGAGAGATGTCGGAAATGATTCCGTGCTCCAAGAGCCTGATAGAGAATGTCGGGCCAGGGGGCATGTAATCGAAGGGATCCGGAAAGTTCATGCACCCATTGTTCGCGCGTCTGGGCTTTCAGAAACCCCTGCTGGCGCATGATGCGAGAGGAGATCGCCGTGATCTCTTGTGCCGGCATGCCATGGACTTTTGCGGTTTCGCGGATGGCTGCACGCAAGCCAAGGCTATTCTGGTTTGCCACCATGGCGATACGACCGGCGTATTGTTTGAATACATCGTTGATAATCTTGTCGCGCTCGTCCCACGGAAAGTCGATATCGATGTCGGGAGGATCCTTACGCCCGGAATTCAAAAACCGTTCAAAGAACAGCTTATGCGTGAGGGGGTCTACGTGGGTAATGCCCAGACAATAGGAGACAATCGAGGCGGCGACCGAACCTCGGCCGCACGTTAGGCGTGACCAGACAATGTCCTGGACGATCAGAAAGTAATGCGCAAACCGGTTGTCTCTGATGACTGCGAGTTCCTTTTCAATCCGTTCACGGATTTCATGGGAAACGACGCCGTAGCGGGCCGCGGCGCCTTCATACGTCTGTTTGCGCAGCTTGACGCACGCTGCTTCATCCGACAGTCCTTGAAAAGCGTGAACGACCAACTTACCGAACGTCCAATCGCTGTGACAGGCGCCGGCGATCCGCACCGTGTTCTCCAGCGCTTCCGGTACGTGAGGGAATTGCGACGTCATATGTTCGGGTGATGCCAGCCATTGAGTCGGTGAGCAGCAGGCTTCAGGCGGGAGACGAGACAGGGTGGTATTCAGATCAATGGCCCGCAAGAGACGATGGGTTTCGATGTCCGATGGGTTTGCAAAATACACTCGATTGGAGGCGACGGGAGGCACTCCGGTACGTCGGCTCCATTGGACGGCCCGATGCATGGCCGGGCCCGGTGTCAACTCGACATACAGGTCTTGGCGGGCATCATGCCCCCAGGCCGTGAGCGCCTCTTCGTCATCGGTGATGAGAATCAGTCCGCTGCGATGACGGGCAACCGCAGTGACAAAATCAAAGGAGGAACCGGAGTGCCGTTCGGACAAGAGGCGGCATAAGTTAGAATAACCCTCCAGAGTTTTGATCAGTAATACGGTGCGATGTTCGCCCGCCGTCAATTCGGCGCCGAGAATAGGCCGTATCCCGTAGTGACGCGCTTCCTCGATGAATCTGATGGCGCCATACAGTCCGTTGGTATCCGTGACGGCGAGGGAGGTCATGCCGTATCTTTTCGCCGACTCGCAAAGCACGGCGAGTGGTGACACCCCGCGCATCGGAGAATAATCCGAATGCACGTGAAGATGAATGAACTTGGAAGGCGTCATCGTGAGGTTCGCCCACGGGAGATGGCTCCTGTTCCCCATTTTTCCCGGATTTGATCCAATGCGAGGGAGAGCCGATGATGCGCCGTCGGCTCAGTGCCGGCCGTCGACACAAACAGGGATAATTGCTCATGCGGGAATTCCAGGCGATCAGCGCAAAGTACCATTCGTCTGAGCCGGACACGGCGACGGAAGCCGCGTATCAGCAAGTGTGTCAGCACCGGCTGAAGATCGGCCTCCCAGCAGGTGGCGCATGGAAGGAATTGGCGTACGATCCGTTCGTTCCCATCGCTGTGACGGATGGTCAAGCACAGCCGCCGGCAGGTTCGTCGTTGTTGCCGAAGTGCCATGCAGAGTTGTTCCGATAGCTCGTAGAGCCGCCCTAAAAGATAGTGATAATCCACTTCACCAGGCGTCAGATCGACCGAACGTTCGATGGAGGGTTGTGCGATCGGCGGTCGCACAGGAGAGGAGTCGATCCCAAGCGCCCAGTTACGAAGGGACTCGGCCGCTGAGCCAAATGCCGATTTCAGATGGTCTGGTGACACGTCGGCAATGGATCCGAACGTCCGGAGGTTTAAATCGTCCAGACGACGTTTGATGTGAGACGCCTGCACATGGTGGAGTCCTGGGAGCAACATGGTTGGTAACGGTGCAAGGAACGACCGTTCCGAGCCGGCATGAACAGAGAGTATTCGTGTCGGGCGGTCGAGAGACGTGGCGGCAAGTTGAGCGACCAACTTACTGCCGCCCAGTCCAATGACGCTGTCCAATCCCTGCATGTGCATAATCTCCCGTCCGATACGTGTCGCGGTATCCATGGGAGCGCCAAAGAGGCGGGTGGTGCCGGTCAGATCAAGAAACAATGAGCCTGGGCGGATCGATTCCCATACCGGTGCAAAATAGGCGATACGAGATTGTAATTCTCGATGCGCGGCTTCGAGCCGCCAAAGGTCAGAAAGGACAATGCGCAGGGCAGGGCATAACCGGCCGGCCACGTCAACCGACATGCCAGGCATCACTCCTTCGTCGAACGCTTCTTGAGAAGTTTCTCGAATCAATGCTCGGGATACCCGAGACGAGACGGCAGCCACAGGCCGATGTCGCAATGAAGGTTCATGCTTCCTGGCAAGTGCGATTGCGAATGATGGAATTTGAAAACAGACGATAGAACGGTCGACCATGTAGCCAATGGTTACAAATAATATCGTGCAGAGTCAATCCCTCAAACCGATATAAAAAATTACAGGCAGCTGTAGGGAGAGACCGTTCTATTCCATGGTCAAGGTTTTTAGCGGGAAGTTTTAGCAGGATGTTGAAAAAGTCCTCTTGCCTGAAGACCTTTTTGAACATCCTGTGAGTTCTTCCGACCCGATCAGTGATCATACGGCTCTGTGTTTTCCGGGTCCAAAACAATTTTTCAACAGCCTGTTAGGGCTCCTTAACAGAGGAGCGTGTGCTAACGATGCACACTGAAAGAAACGAAGAGACACTAAATTGAACGAGCAAGTAATTGACAGATATTTTATTGCTATGTTACGTTTCCCATTTCGCACGATTCATTAGCGCGCGCTTACACCTCGCTCCCGACTGGTTCGGGGGCCTTTGTCCAGGAGGATCTCCGCATGGAACTCTACGAGTCTCTCTTTATCATTCGTCCGTCCATTACAGACGAAGAAACGAATGCCCTCATTGAAAAGATGAAAGCGGTGGCCGAAAAGACCGGCGCTCAATTCATCAAATCGGAAAATTGGGGACGTAAGAAGCTCGCATACGAAGTCCGGCGTGAACGCAAGGGCACGTATGTCTATTTTTATTTCAAGGGGCCGAATAATACCGTCGGCGAATTGGAACGGGCGTATCGTCTGGAAGACAATATCATCAAGTTTCTGACCGTCCACCTTGAAAAGGAACTGGTACCGCGGCGCGCTCCTGAGGCGCCCTCAGAGGAGTTTGCCGGTGGCCGGATTTAACAAAGTCGTCCTTCTCGGAAATCTGACGCGCAATCCTGAATTGCGGTACACACCGAACGGAACTCCCGTGGCGACTTTGGGCCTGGCGGTCAGCCGGCGATACCGACAGGGCGAGGAATTGAAAGAAGAAGTATGTTTTGTGGATGTGGTCGTATTCGGGAAGCAGGCGGAGCATTGTGGGCAATATTTGAGCAAAGGCAATGGAGTTATCGTCGATGGGCGGTTGCAGCAGCGGCGTTGGGAAACGGATGACGGTCAGAAGCGCAGCAAACATGAAGTGGTTGCACAGACCGTGACGTTCATGCCGAAGCGTACTGACAGCGGCTCGAGTCAAGAGGCTCCGGCGCACGACGAACCGCACTACGATTACGAAGAGCAGCAGTAACTATTTCGAAGGAGCAACGCATGGAACGCGAACGTGCTGGCGGTGGTGGGCGGGGTGATGGAGGTGGAGGAGGCGGACGGTTTTTTCAGCGCCGCAGACCCTGCCGGTTTTGCATTGAAAAAGGTTCGATTGATTTTAAAGATGTGGGGCTGTTGCGTAATTTTTTGACGGAACGCGGCCGCATCGTGCCTCGGCGCATCTCCGGCAACTGCTTGGGGCATCAACGCGAATTGACCACGGCGGTCAAACGAGCCCGTCACATCGCACTCATCAGTTTCGCCGAAGAACGGTAAGGACCGAGCCGGGATGTCGCTGCACACGGATGTTACGATGAATATTCTCACTCCGCTGGTTGCGGACATTACAGCCGAAGGACGTTCTTTTGTGGGCGATGTATCGGCTGAGGAGTTGGAATTGTCTGATGCCGACACGGTGCTCCGGGGTCCGTTGTCCGTCAGCTTGGATCTGCTCAAAGCGGACGAGATCATTGCCGTGACGGGAGTGATCGAAGGCACAGCGATCCGGCAATGCGTGCGGTGTTTGAAAGAGTATGACGAGGCCCTGGTGTTTTCAGTACGCGCCGCGTATTCCCGCGAGGGGAAAGAAGCGAAAAAGGAACCCAAGCCGCTCGGGGGACATCAAAAACCAGGGAGCTCGGACTCAAAACATTCTGGCTTCAGCAAACGCGAGACGGGCTCGGACGAGGATGTGGACGATGACGGCTATTTGTATCAAGGCGATCATCTGGAATTAGGACCGATGCTGCGTGAGCATGTGATCTTGGCCGCACCGATGCAACCATTGTGTCGAAGCGAATGTGCAGGCTTATGTGCCCGTTGCGGAAAAGACCTCAATGCAGGACCCTGTCAGTGTCCGGCAGAGCCACAGTCCGGTTCTATTCGAATCATTCGAAGTACAAAGTAGAGTCTTCATTCATATGCATGGAACTTGATTCGGCTGTTGCCGAGTGGTTGGAGGAACGCGCGATGCCAAATCCGAAACATAAACATTCCAGGGCCAGAAGAGACAAGCGGCGCACCCAGAAGCTGCGCATCACTCCGCCAGGGATGGCTGTGTGTCCGCAATGTCATGAATTGAAGCTTCCCCACTATACCTGTCTGAATTGCGGCACCTACAAAGGCAAGGCGGTCATCCAAGTCGAAGAAGTTTAGCGACTAGCCCCACCAGGTCCGTCCCCATGGGGTGGGCCGTAGTCCGTTGTGGAAATTGATTTACTGCGCTAAGCTCTCGCCGCAACGACAGAATTGCCAAGAAGGCGTTCGTCCATCTGAATCTCCGATCGCACATTGCCTGTGACAACACCTGTCAGGATGAAAATTGCGCTTGATGCGATGGGTGGTGACCATGGGCCGGCCCCGTGCATCGAGGGTGCGCTCCAAGCCGCCCAAGAGATGAATATTGATGTCATTCTGGTCGGCGACGAGAAAATTCTTGCCGATGAATGCCACCGCCTCGGATGTACAGACGGACGGCTCACCATCAAGCATGCACCCCAAGTCGTGGAGATGCATGAATCTCCGGCTGCCGTGGCCCGAAAAAAGCGAAATTCGTCCATCTGGATTGCGACGGAACTGGTGAAAAGTGGCGATGCCGGCGCGGTCGTGAGTCCGGGCAATACCGGAGCCAGTATGGTCTCATCGTTTTTTGTGCTGGGCCTGAGCAAGGGTGTGGAGCGACCCGCCATTGCGACGAGCCTTCCCACCCTGACCGGCGAAGCCATCATGCTGGATGTCGGAGCCAATGTGGATTGTACGGCTCAGCACCTGACCCAGTTCGCTATCATGGGAAACGAATACGGCAAGCACCTGTTTCGGAAACCGAATCCGCGCGTGGGTTTATTGAGCATCGGCGAGGAGGACAGCAAGGGCAATGAGGTGACGAAGGAAGCGTTTAAATTATTGAAAAACAGCGCGTTGAACTTCGTCGGCAATGTCGAGGGCCGTGATGTGTACAGCGGCAACGCAGACGTGGTCGTCTGTGACGGATTCATCGGCAATGTCGCGCTCAAAATTTCTGAAGGCGTCGCCGATACGATCAAGAAGCTGCTGTTTAAGGAGATTTCTGCCTCTTTTCTGGGAAGGCTTGCCTATCCGCTCATCGCCGGGCCGCTTCTCAAACTCAAACGAAGGATCGACTACGCCGAATTCGGCGGTGCGCCGCTGCTCGGCGTCAACGGGATCACCATGATCTGTCACGGCCGCTCCTCCGCCAAGGCGATCAAGAACGCCATCCGGCGGGCCAAGGGATTGGCCGAACGGCGCGTCCATGAACTGATCCAACGAGATATCGACGAAGGTCTTGAGCAGCAAGAACCGCCGGCGGACCCGGCATCATGAAGGCCAGGATCAGCGGCACCGGCTCATACGTTCCCCCAAAGGTACTGACCAATACCGATTTGGAGAGTATGGTCGCGACGTCGGACCAATGGATCACGGAGCGGACAGGGATTCGAGAGCGCCGTCTGGCGGGAGTCGGGGAGGCCTGTTCGGACCTTGGAGTCAAGGCCTCGCTGCAGGCATTGCGGAACGCCAATGTTCGCCCGATAGACCTGGATCTCATCCTCCTTGCCACCTGCACGGGAGATTACCCACTCCCCGCGACCGCCTGTCTCATTCAACATCGATTGGGTGCGACACGTGCCGCGGCCTGCGATCTGTCCGCCGCCTGCTGCGGATTTGTATATGCCCTGTCTGTCGCGGATGCCTATGTCAAAACGGGTATGCGCCACGTATTGGTGATCGGAGCCGAAGTAATGTCTTCGATCATGGATTGGACCGATCGAAATACATGCATCTTATTCGGCGACGGAGCGGGTGCGGCAGTCGTCAGTGCAAGTGAGGGGGACCGGGGCATCCTTTCCACGCACCTTCGCTCCGACGGGGCGCTGCATGATCTTATTGCCGTTCCGGGAGGCGGCTCTCGCCAGCCATTGTCGGACAAGGTCATTGCGGAGAAGATGCACTGTATCAAGATGAAAGGGAACGAAACCTTTAAAGTGGCAGTGAGGATGTTGGAAGAGATTGCCCGTGAAACGTTGGCCGCCAACAACTACGGCGTGGAGGATCTCGACCTCTATGTGCCGCATCAAGCGAATATGCGCATTCTCAAAGCGGTGGCCGACCGGCTCGGACTTCCGTCAGAAAAGGTCATGCTCAACCTCGATCGCTATGGAAATACTTCAGCGGCATCAGTCCCGATCGCCCTCGATGAGGCCGTCCAACAGGGCAGGATCAAGCCCGGATCACTCGTCATGCTCGGCGCGTTTGGTGCGGGACTCACATGGGCTTCGGCCTTGCTTCGATGGTAAGAAAAGCCGTCTCTCCGCAATGAGTTCAGTCAACTTTTCCCGTTGACTTTCAACAGTATTTCGAAGATATCTACCAGCTTATGACTTCAGCAATCGGGTTGGTCTTTCCGGGACAAGGGTCGCAATCTGTCGGCATGGGAAAGACTCTCGTGGACACCCACCCTTCGCTTCAAGCCGTGTATAACGAAGCGTCTTCCGTTCTCGGGTACGATGTTGCAGCCCTCTGTTTCGAAGGACCAGCGGAACGGCTGAATTTGACGGAATTTACTCAGCCGGCGTTGCTCGTGAGCAGCGTGGCAGCCTTGCGGGCGCTGGACCTGAGAAAGGCCAAACCAATAGCGGTGGCCGGCCACAGTCTGGGAGAGTATTCTGCCCTCGTGGCAGCCGGTGGACTTGCCTACCGTGATGCCGTCAGCATTGTTCAGAAACGTGGCAGGTATATGTCCGAAGCCGTGGCTCCGGGCACCGGACTCGTCGCTGCGCTCTTGGGGCTTTCAGCCGACATGGTCAGGGACGTGTGTCGTGAGGCGTCCCCGGTTGGAGTGGTCCAGGCGGCGAACTTCAACTCGCCTGGGCAAATCGTAATCGCAGGTGAGAAGCCGGCGGTGGAGCGGGCCATCGTACTGGCCAAGGAAAAAGGATGCAAAAAGGCCATTCCCCTTCCCGTGAGTGTGCCGGTACATACGCCGCTGATGCAGACGGCCGCCGACCGACTGGCGCAAGACCTCGCCGCGATCCGTTGGTCTGATCTCAGCAGTCCCTTGATCAACAATGCCGAAGCCAAACGGATTGAGAAGGCGGGAGAAATTCAACCGTCCCTCGTCCGGCAGCTTCCATCATCGGTTTTATGGGAGGATTCGATCAAGGCCATGGCGTCGATGGGTGTCAAACACTTCATCGAGGTGGGACCTGGTACAGTATTGGCTGGGTTGATCAAGCGAATCGTACCTGAGGCAGTCACACTCAACGTATATGATCCAAAGTCGCTGGACGCGACGCAGACCGCTTTGGAAGCAGCAACGTAAGGAGCTACGGATGTCATTACAGGGCCGTGTCGCAATCGTCACCGGTGCGGCGCAGGGAATTGGTCGCGCCATCGCAGAAACGCTGGCCAAGGCCGGCGCGGACATTGTGGTGGCCGATCTTGATCCAGCGCGATCGCAGGAAACGGTGACAGCAGTGGAACAGGCGGGGCGGAAGGCGCTCAATATCAAAGTCAACGTGGCGAATGCCGGGGATGCCAAGGCCATGGCCGAACAGGTTGTCACTGCCTGGGGGAAGATCGATATTCTCGTAAACAATGCGGGTATTACTCGCGACGGCCTGCTGCTCCGGATGAAAGAAGAGGACTGGAATCTTGTCCTACAGGTCAATTTGAACGGGACCTTCAATTGCACGAAGGCCGTCTTGCAGCCGATGACCAAACAGCGTTATGGTCGCATCGTCAATATCGCGTCGATTGTGGGAGCAATGGGCAATGTGGGGCAGGCGAATTACGCCGCCTCGAAGGCCGCTGTGATCGGCTTTAGTAAAACCGTCGCACGCGAATATGCCAGCCGAAATGTGACCGTGAACGCCGTGGCGCCTGGTTTTATCGATACGGCGATGACCCAAGGATTGACAGCCGAGGTCAAGGAGATGTTGCAGAAGCAGATTCCTCTGGGGCGACTAGGGACTCCTGCTGATATTGCCGCGGCGGTCAGATTTCTGGTATCCGAGGAGGCGGCGTATGTGACCGGGCATGTCCTGCACGTGAATGGAGGCATGTTGATGTCCTGAGCACGCATGGATGATTTGCGGGCATGAATGAACAGCAGGTTGCGAATGATATGAACGGCGAGGGAAGGAGGGTGGGACTGTTATGGCGACGGTAGATGAACGGGTGAAGAAGATCATTGCAGAACAACTCGGCGTCGAAGAGGACGAAGTGACCAGCGAGGCCAGTTTTGTGGAGGATCTGGGTGCCGATTCCCTCGACACGGTCGAGTTGGTGATGGCGTTGGAGGAAGAATTCGGGATCGAAATCCCGGACGAGGATGCCGAAAAAATTCTTACGGTCGGCAAAGCACTCGATTACATCAAAGAAAAGGCATAACGCGGTTCTTGTATGGCGGACCGGCCTTCTAGACGTATCGTTGTGACTGGAGTAGGACTTGTCACTCCGCTCGGCACTGGTGTGGAGAAAACGTGGAAGGCGATCTGTGCCGGGGAATCCGGAATCGGCCGCATCACGAAGTTCGACCCGACCACATACGATGCGCAGATCGCCGGGGAAGTGAAGGATTTCGATCCGGCGCAGTTCATTGAGAAAAAAGAAATCAAGAAAATGGACACCTTCATCCATTACGCCGTAGGCGCTGCGCAACTGGCGGTGGATGATGCCGGTCTGAAAGTGCTTCCCGAGGAGGCCACGAAGGTTGGGGTGTATATCGGATCCGGAATCGGTGGTCTCGGGTCTATCGAGCATTATCATACTGTCCTGAAAGAAAAGGGGCCGGGGCGTGTCTCCCCGTTTTTCATTCCGATGACCATCATCAACCTGGCATCGGGTCAAGTGGCGATCAGGTTGGGAGCGAAAGGTCCGAATTCGTGCGCCGTCACCGCATGCGCGACCGGCAACCACTGCATCGGAGATGCCTATCGATTGATTCAGAGGGGCGATGCCGACGTGATGATCGCCGGAGGAACCGAAGCAGCCATTACGACGCTCGGTGTAGCCGGCTTTGCGGCGTCAAAAGCGCTGTCGTTCAGGAACCACGAACCGACGAAAGCGAGCCGGCCGTTCGACAAGGACCGCGATGGATTTGTCCTCGGAGAGGGCGCGGGAGTAGTCGTCTTAGAAGAATTGGAACACGCCCGCCAGCGAGGTGCCCGGGTCTATGCTGAATTGATCGGCTACGGCATGAACAGCGACGCGTATCATATCACGGCACCGTCCGAAGAAGGGGAGGGGGCGGTTCGCTGCATGGAATTAGCCATCAAGGATGCCGGTATCGGAAAAGACGAGGTCGGCTATATTAACGCCCATGGCACCTCGACAATGGCTGATGCGATCGAGACTCGCGCGATCAAACAGGTGTTTGGAGAGAGAGCGCCGCGCATTCCTGTCAGTTCGACCAAGTCCATGACCGGGCACCTTCTTGGCGCAGCCGGCGGCATCGAAGCGGTCTTTAGCGTATTGGCCTTGCACCATGGCATCCTCCCTCCAACCATCAACCTCGACCACCCCGACCCCGAATGCGATCTGGATTATATTCCACACCAGGCAAGACAGGTCGCCATTCGCATCGCATTGTCAAATTCCTTCGGGTTCGGAGGAGTCAACGCGTGCCTCCTCTTCAGGCGGGCACCCTGACATCTCAGTGCCGGATTCGTGCGCTTCATGACGTCTCGCCTACCGATTGAATCGCTCCAATCGTCGCTGACGTATTGCTTTGTCAACGTGGGTCTGCTGGAGGAAGCTCTGACGCACACGTCATACGTCAATGAGGTCAAGAAGAGTGAATCATCGCACAATGAGCGCCTTGAATTTCTCGGTGACGCGGTTCTCTCTCTCGTCATAAGCGAATACCTCGCTGTTCGACTGCCGCACTGTTCGGAAGGGATGCTGTCCAAATTCAAAGCCAGGCTCGTCAGCGAATCGTCACTGGCGCACGCTGCGCGGCGCCTGAATCTCGGCGCCTATCTCAAGCTGGGAAAAGGCGAGGACCGCTCGAACGGACGCGAAAAGGATTCGCTGTTGGCGGACGCCCTCGAAGCAGTCCTCGCCGCGGCGCATCTGGACGGTGGGTTCCAGGCCGGCCGTATGGTTACCTTGCGAGTATTTGCGGACCAGCTTCATTCGATCACCGATCAGAACGCCGGACAGCCCGGGGCGGACGATTCGAAAACGCGGCTTCAGGAGTGGTGTCAAAAGCGGCTTGATGTCCTCCCGGTCTATGCCCTGATTCGGGAAACGGGACCGGACCATAGCAAATGGTTCGAAGTTACGGTTTCTGTGAACGGCGAGATCATCGGTGCAGGAGCTGGGCGAAGCAAGAAAGAGGCTGAGCAGGCGGCTGCCAGAGAAGGGTTGCAGCGGACTTCCGACTTGGCCTGACGGATCTGGTAAGATGTGACGGTCAAAATTTTATCATTCCTGAAGGAGGGCAACAATGCGGAGGCTGACGATGGCCGTGTTGGTCGCGGCGTGGTTCTGTGCGGGGGCAAGCATGCTCATGATGGCGGGAACAGCCGTTGCCGCTGAACAAACCCCGAAAAAGGGCGAAGTAGCAAAGAGTCCGAAAGCGGTCATCAAAACCAAGTACGGTGAGATGGAAATCGTCTTTTTCCCAGACAAGGCGCCCAAGCACGTGGAGAATTTCGTCAAGCTCGCGAGATCGGGATTTTATAACGGCACGATCTTCCACCGCGTCATTCCGGGGTTTATGATCCAGGGCGGAGACCCCAATACCAAAGACTCGAGCAAACCCGAAAGTTACGGGATGGGAGGTCCGAACGAACGGTTGAAAGCGGAGTTCAATGACACGCCTCATCGACGCGGGATCGTTTCAATGGCAAGGACGAATGACCCCAACAGCGCAGGCTCTCAATTTTTCATCGTGGTGAAGGATTCGAACTTTCTTGACGGGCAATACACCGTCTTCGGCGAAGTGGTCAAGGGCATGGAGGTCGCTGATAAGATCGTCAACCTTCCCAAGAATGCCCGTGACCTGCCCACTGAGCGGGCGGAAATGACCATTACGATCGTCGAGTAATTGATGCTCATCCAATCATCCCGTCTCGCTGCCACAAGGTTGTTGTGCTGCCTAGCGGGTCTCCTCTTTCTTACAGCCTGCGGGGGAAAGCCCGCGGTGAAACCTGCGGTTCCTCCACCTGACCCGGGTCCCAAAGCGATCATCAAGACCAAGTTCGGAGATATGTACATGAAGTTTTATCCGGACTTGGCCCCGAAACACGTCGAGAACTTTATTAAACTCGCGAAGTCCGGATTCTATAATGGAACCATCTTCCATCGAGTCATCCCCGGTTTCATGATCCAAGGGGGTGACCCAAATACGAAGAATTCGCTCAAGAAGGAGTCATACGGTCAAGGAGGACCAAAGGACGAGAAGGGAGAGCCCATTCTGCTGAGGGCGGAATTTTCCGACACGCCACACAAACGCGGAATCGTCTCGATGGCGCGGGCCAATGAGCCCGATACAGCCGGGTCCCAGTTTTTTATTGTTGTGGAAGCATCACCATTCCTTGATCGCAAATACACCGTATTCGGTGAAGTCATCAAGGGACTTGGCGTGGCAGACAAAATAGTTGCGCTGCCGAGAAACGAACGTGATTTGCCAAATGAGCGGGTCGAGATGACTGTGACGATCGTGGAGTGAGATCTTCGTGCCCGACCGGATGCTCTGCGAGCATCGTGCCGTCCACCGCAACACTTCATTTGTCTACAGATGTTGGTCGAGAACCACGCTCAGTGGTGGTGATGCTCGCAGCCCGGTCCGTGGGTATGAGGCTCCTGGACAGACGGTGGCATGAACGATTGGCCTGGGAGCACGATGTGACCGGCAGACTGCTGCTTCGTGAGATGCGCGGCAATTTCGGGATGGTACGCGCGAACGTATCCGATGAGGCCCGCAAGAAACCGCTGCGACTGGAATCCGGTTCCTGAAAATTCCGACACGAATGCGATGGCCCGATCGAGTACGTCCGGTGCGGTGTTCGTGTCGGCAATCTGTTGGGGGTTCTGCTTCTTAAAGGTGTCATATTCCTTTCTCAAATGCTCCGCGAAGACAGGCATCGGCGCAGCAGGAACATGCAACGGGCTGAGAGTGCGGCGGAGGGCTTGAATGGCGGCGATGATTTCAGCATCCTGTCCATCGCGTCTCCCTTGGAAATACGTGAAGATCACCACTTCGATCAGGTTGTAGAGTGCGACAGATTGCTGCCCCCCCACATCAGCGAGTTGGCGGTAAAAATCCCGTCGGACCGGCATGAACTGTTCTCCGAGCCGCTTTTGTTGATAGTCACTCCCGGTTTCAAGGTAGATACAGTCGATCGGGCAGGACACGCGGACGATCCGGTGCTCCCCGCAACAGACGGGGCAGATGGATCCGCCGAGCGCCGGACAGGAACGTTTGCCCTTTCGCTGATGACAATAGACGCACTGGCTCATTTCTGTATGTTCCCTTCAGGGGCGGGTTTTGGTGGGGGAGGGATGAAGCCATAGTCCGCCAGGGTCCGTTTCTCTTTATTCGACCGTTCGCTCACCGGGGCTTCCAGCCCGTTCATCTCCGCCGCATGTGCCAGCTCATACGGAACGAGGATGAGATTGTTGTTGCGGTCGATCCCCAAATCTCCGGGAGACGGCAAGTACTCTGCAATCACCTGGAAACGTTTGTCGCGGGTCATCCGCCAGACCTTCCCCGTCGTGAAGTCCGAGACGTACATATTGCCCCAGCGGTCGAAATCAACACCGCGCAAGTTGGAAAAACGTCCGGAAAAAAATCCGTTCGAAAACAGTTCCGTGACGGTTCCTTCCTGCGAAATCTCAGAAATCTTGCCTTTGTCCCAACTCACCGCGATGATATGGCCCGACTTGGGATGTATGGCCAGTCCCGTAGGCCCGGCCAGTGCCGCATCAGCGGCCAGGACTGTCACGTGTCCTGCCGCGGGGTCAATACGATAAATGGTGTTGGCCTTCTGATCGGAACAGTACAAAAATCTGTGCCCGTCATAGGCGACATCGGTCAACGACACCCCGTGTCCAGTTCCGGGCGCGACTGCGAGAGTAAAAATCGATTCCCCCGTTTTCGTGTTGAATCCTCTCAGCGTATCCAGGTCCGCGACATATAGCACATCACTGGCAAGCGCCATCCCTTTTGGCGCATGAAGCGTGACGCGATCTCTTCCTCCTTGAATGAACTTGAGCTTGACCACCTTGCCCGTCGCATCCAGCTTGGTAATAAATCCATTGTTGTCGGCAGCTTCAGGTTCGCCGTTTACGCTGGAGATAAAATAGTCTGTGCCCGACTCAGTCGCCACAAAACTGTATGGTGACTGTAGGTCGGTGACCGTAACCTGGGCCTCAGCTTCTCGCATGGGTGTGAAACACAGGACAACGCCAAGGCAAAGCCAGTGAAAGGGAAGGTAAGATGTTATGGGTAGGAGCACGGGTGAAGCTCAGATTTTGGTGAATGAAGGTACAGTTGCAGTGTCGTGCGAGCATCGTATCTTCCGATCTACGGACTGTCAAGGAACGGCGGCTGCCAGATGCACACTCATGTTCTGGAGGACGGCGTCGCATGTGGATTCAACAGCTGGGCGGCAAGCCGGCTCTCTCCGTGCAGGCGTTGACTTGCACAAAAATGCCCTGGTATCGTGCGCTGCCTCCCGAATTTCATAAGACCGGGCAGGTCCGCTGTTCGTTCAGCAGATCACACTGAGTCAACGCACTCAAGCACGGAGGGACATGTGGCGGCACGAATCATCGACGGGAAAGCCCTAGCACAGCAAGTAAGAGATCGTTTGGCGGTGGAATCAGCCGCCCTATTGGCCAAAACAGGAATCAAACCGGGATTGGCGACCATTCTCGTAGGAGACGATCCCGCTTCGCACGTCTATGTGCGCAACAAACAGAAAGCTTGCGAACAGGCTGGAATTTACGTTGACGATCACAAGTTATCCGCTTCGACAGCTCAGTCGGAGTTGCTGGCTCTCATCGAAAAGAAGAATGCTGATCCGAAGATTCATGGGATCCTCGTCCAACTCCCTTTACCGAAGCATATAGACAGTAAGGTCATCCTTGAAGCTGTTTCTCCGCACAAGGATGCGGACGGGTTTCATCCATATAATTTTGGACGGTTAGTCGAAGGCCATCCTGTTTTCGAGGCCTGCACGCCCAAAGGGGTCATCAAGATGATCGAGTCAGCCGGAGTGTCCATCGAAGGGAAGCGTGCCGTGGTGCTGGGCAGAAGCAATATCGTGGGAAAACCGCTGGCGCTTATGCTGTTGCAACGCCATGCGACCGTGACGATTTGTCATTCCAAGACCAAGGATCTTCCCGCTGTGTGCCGGGAAGCGGACCTCCTTCTGGTTGCGATTGGGAAGGCAAAATTCGTCACCGCCGACATGGTGCGCGAAGGTGCAGTGGTCATCGATGTGGGTACGAATAAAACTCCCGAAGGAAAGCTGTGCGGTGATGTGGATTACGAGCCGGTCAGCCAAAAGGCGGGCTGGATCAGCCCCGTTCCCGGCGGGGTCGGTCCCATGACGATAGCGATGTTGCTGGACAACACGGTCGAGTCTGCGAAGAGAATGGCCGGAATGTAACGGGCGGCGACAGCCGCCGCAAGGGTCTGGTTGATATGGAGCAGGAGCCGAAACGTCTACTCGAAGTGCTCGATCGCGGGCAGTTTGCCGTCACGATCGAATACAACCCTCCCAAAGGAACGAATCTCACAGCAGTACTCGACAATGCCAAGACCATGGTCGGGCGTGTACATGGGGTCAATGTCACCGATAACACGGCCGCAGTGGTCCGCGCTGGCTCTCTCCCCGTGTGTCGCCTGCTCTATGAGTTGGGGCATGATCCGGTCATGCAGATGACCTGTCGGGACCGGAATCGCATCGCGATGCAGTCGGACTTGATGGGCGCGCATATGCTTGGGATTCGGAACATTCTCTGTCTCACAGGTGATTATCCGACGGTCGGAGATCATAAAGACGCGAAACCCGTCTACGACTTGGATTCCGTTCAGGTCATGCAGCTCGTGCAGGGGCTCAATCATGGGCGGGATATGGCCGGACATGCCCTCGACGGCGCCACCGCTTTCCATATCGGGGCTGCCGTAACTCCGGAGGCAGATCCGGTCGGCCCGATGCTGGCGAAGTTTGAAGTGAAGGTCAAAGCCGGCGCAAGATTCTTCCAAACGCAGGCAATTTACAATCCGGACCAGTTTGCGGAGTTTATGAAGGCGGTTCGACCGTTCAAAGTCAAGGTGCTGGCCGGCATCCTCGTCATGCGCAACGCCAAGATGGCAGAGTTCATGAATGCGAATATTCCAGGGGTATCGGTTCCGCAGGCGATGATCGATGAGCTGCGGGCGGCAGGCGCCCGGTCCGAGGACGCGGGAGTTGAAATCGCGGTCCGCACGATCAAGGCCGTGCAACCGCACTGCGATGGTGTCCACATCATGGCGATCAAGGCAACTCATCGTTTGGGGGAGATTCTGACAAAGGCTCAACTTGGTTGATGACCATCCCTGAACTCCGACAATACAAGGGAGGGAAAAAACTCGTCGTGGTGACGGCGTATGACGCCCTCTTCGCCCGTATTATCGAGCAGGCGGGAATCGATGTACTCCTGGTCGGTGATTCACTTGGAGTGGTGGTGCAAGGACAAGCGAATACTCTTGGCGTTTCGATGGACGAGATGTTCTACCACACCAGACTGGTTGCAGAGGCGGCTCAACGCGCTCTCGTTATCGGCGACATGCCGTTTATGTCGTACCAGGCGAGCCGAGAAGATGCGATTCGCAATGCAGGTCGATTGGTGCAGGCAGGGGCTCATGCCGTGAAACTCGAAGGCGGCTCCACGATCATTGATCAGGTCGACGCCATTACGCAGATTGGGATCCCCGTGGTGGGACATCTCGGCATGACGCCGCAATCGGTCCACCGGTACGGCGGTTATAGAGTTCAGGGAAAAGCTGAAGAAGACGCCGAGGTCTTGGTCAACGACGCCAAGGTGCTGGAGGCTGCAGGGGCAGTAGCGGTCGTGCTGGAAGCGATTCCCGCCATGCTCGCGAAGCGTATTACCGAACAAGTGTCCATGCCCACGATCGGTATCGGTGCAGGTCCTCATTGCGACGGCCAAGTGCTGGTATTGTACGACCTTCTTGGTTTGTTCGACGAATTCGTTCCGAAGTTTGTGAAGCCCTATGCTCACCTCAAGGCTGACGCTCTTCAGGCGCTCAGGCGGTATAAAGAGGAAGTCGAACAGAGCAAATTCCCGTCGGATTCGGAGAGCTACCATTAACTGTCGCGCGGCAACGTGCGATTCCCCGCCAGTCATCTCATTAGAATTGCCTTGAGGTTCCCTTTGATCCGTATATTCTTGATACGGAATGCCCGTGCCGCCCACTGGTGGGTGACAAGCTTCTCAAAATAATTCGTAACGAAATCTCCGAATCTGCAAGGTGGAATCGAGCATGGAGTGGATCGAGGACTGCGAAATGCGCGGTTCGAGCGTACAGTCTATTCGTCCCGTGTCTCTTCCTGATAAGAATCATCCTCTTTACCACCGTAGAGAGACTGTTTCCGGCGCGGAAGACTCCATCCGTAGCATCTTCTTCAATGATCTCTTGGGCTGTACGCTAGTGGGGCTCGTCCTCATTCCAGCAGCTGAGTCAGTCAGTAGCCTGCCGGCTATTCGTGTGGATCTTCGCCTACCCATTCTTCGGATTAACGCCCTGGGTGGACCTCCTTTGCCGGATTGTCGTCCCACATGCTGTTCAACGACCGGATGCACATGAATATCACCTGGCAATCCAATTGGCTCAAGTGGGTTCTCGTGACACCCAGGCATCATCATGCGAACATAGTCGAAACTCCGCCCATGCCAATGTCAATTTCGGCGTGACGTTCATCGTGTGGGATCGAATATTCGGAACATATGTTCATCTAGAAACGGTCACTGAACCCATCTCATTCGAAATCAACGAGAGGGTCCCTCTTCCCCGTTTGTTGCAGGAGTTTGATCAAGAATACAGGACTTACCTGGCAAGTCCTGGAACTTGAAACACCGCCCGGTCACTCACGCGTAGCGCGGTCAATTCTCGTCCCCATACACAGCCGCTGTCGATCATCAGTAAATTGGTCTCTACGTGGAGTCCGAGCGCAGCCCAGTGCCCTGCGATAATCGTTACGTCGGCACTCTGCCTATCGGGGAAACTAAACCATGGCCGATATCCTTGAGGGGCTTCGTCAGGTCTCCCCGAAAAATTCGACAGATCGCCCGAGACGGTACAGGTCCTTATTTTTGTGAAGATACGAGTGATCGCAGCCAAGCGCTTGAGGCCTCGGAGGGACGCATGCCATCTGACCGTCGGCTCATGAAAGAGTTCCCGCAGCAAGGTTCGGTAATCAGGGCCAGCCAAGAAATGTTCCACTTCTCCGGCCAAGCGGAAGGCTTCATCGGCTGTCCACGTTGGCAGCAGGCCGGCATGGACCATGAGGTAGGCGTCATCTCGAAACACTAGCGGTAGATGACGAAGCCAAGCGGTGAGCTCGCTGCGGTCACGGGCTGCGAGCACGTCATGGATGGTGTCTTTGGGGCGAAGCGATACCAGTTCTTCGGCAGCAGCCAAGAGAAACAGGTCGTGATTCCCAAGCACCACGGAGGCTGTTCCTCCAAGACTCTTGATAAACCGCAGTACCCCCACCGAATCCGGTCCTCGGTTGACCAGGTCTCCCACGAACCAGAGCCGGTCAGTCTGTGCATTGAAGCCAATTTGACGGACCAATTGATCGAGTTGCGATGCGCACCCCTGAACGTCTCCAATTGCATAAGTGGCCATCGGAGAACACTATCCTGATGCTTGAAAATGTTCAACAAATCTCGGGATGAACAGGCTGCTCAAGGAACGGTACAACTCCTCATACGATGAGCTTGGAAATAAATCATGCCATGCGCCTTAACCGGGTAGCGCCGATCTCTCTACCCATATTCATGAGGAGCTTCTTGGTTGAGCTGAATCAACGTGGCGGGGTGACAGAGGGGAACAAGCGCTCTAGAGGTGGTATTCTGGTTGATGACGGAACCCACTCGAGGCCAGCTAGGGATATTTTGCCTCAATGACGCTACGGAGGCCGCCTCGTGCGGCGAAGGTTCCTGTAACTTTCACCCATACCGGTTTGCAGGCCGCTGCGACATCTTGCAGGATGCGGTTGACGGAATTCTCGTAGAAAATTCCGACATTACGGTAGGCATGGATATACATCTTCAGAGACTTGAGTTCGACGCAAGCCTTGTCGGGCATGTAGTGAACGGTAATCGTTCCGAAGTCTGGAAGGCCGGTCTTGGGACATATGGCTGTGTACTCGGGGATCTCTACGGTAATTTCATATCGCTTGTATTGATTGGGGAAGGTTTCTATCGCTGGAAGGGGAACGGAGATGCCGCTTCTGGCATGACGTTCGTTATACCCATAGGTCGGACGCTGCCTGCGACTCATCTTTCGGTTGCTCACGAGGCTGTTCGGTTCATAATTGTTTCATCCATTCCGTTTGGCCAATCTGTTCCAAAGCAATAAACATCGATACCCACGGACACTTCATGTCCGGGTATACTTCGCAAAATCCACCTTTCCGCACGCCTCCGCAGGGACCGTGACTCATGAACTTTGGACACTCGGCCTTGATTGAATTATCAGGGATTGGAGGACGCTTGTGGACGCCGCCGACATGCTCGGCCCCCTCGTCTTCCCCCGGAACAAGTACGCGTATCGCCATGATTGAACCAGTGTAGACAGAATCCTGCGAATGGGCAATGTGCATCTGCAATTTGTGCACGCGTCATTCCTATCGTGGGACGCTCTGAAAAGCAATGCAAGTTAGGGCGAATGGCCTATCGCTGAGGTGAGGGCTAGGCCTTCTTTCGATCGCTGTGGGCCTTCTGAGAAGTTGCTTTGATTATCAGGACGTTATAGACTTTTACCAGTTCGTTGCGCCATGCCTCCGAAGCAACATTCTGATTGACAGTGTTTTTTCGGCTTTGCTACGATGAATTTAATTTTGACAGCCAGTACATGCGTTAGATTTGTTCTTCCATCCTCGATTTCCTACGGGCTTGCTGCGCACAATTGTATCTGTCTTAAAGGCAACGTATTGTCGTTGTCACCAGAGAGGGAGGTATCCCAATGAGTCTCGACTATGTGAAGTTCTCCAATGGTTTTGAAAAGTTCATGCCGAAGGAATATCGGGACATGGTAGAGCATGGCCCTTTCGGAAAGAAGATTTCCGTTTCTCAGATGGGTAGCTTCAAGGAAGTGCTTGAGGAACATCCGATGTGTGCAGGCTGTGCCATGACACTATTCATTCGGTTGGCCATGATCGCGTTTCCGAACCCTGAAGACACCATCACGGTTGGCACGGCAGGCTGTGGTCGTTTGGCGATCTCTCAAGCTGCCATTCCATTCGTATATGGAAATTACGGTGACCAGAACGGTGTGGCCAGCGGGTTGTCCCGCGGTCTTCGCCTTCGGTTCGGCGACAAGCCGAAGGACGTGGTGGTGATGGCTGGTGACGGTGGAACGGCCGATATCGGATTCCAGCAGGTCCTCCACTCCTGGTTCAGGAAAGAGCGCTTTACGACGATCATGCTGGACAACGAAGTGTATGGCAACACCGGCGGGCAAGAGAGCGGTATGACGAACCGCGGGGCGGTGTTGAAGATGGCCCCCCTCGGCAAGAAATTCGAAAAAATGGACATGGTGCAAATGGCGAAGGTTGCCGGTTGTGCGTACGTGGCCACAGTCGTTCCTAACAATCCTCGCCGGGTCGAGAGCGTCATTAAGAAAGCCGTCTTGATTGCCCGTGAAGTCGGAGCGACCTATATTCAGGCCTATACCTCCTGCAACATCGAATACGCGATTCCCACTGATAAAGTCATGGAAGACGCAAAGACGGTTGAGAATGACCGGTATGCGTTTTCCGAATACATCAGTGACGAAGCCAAACAGTACTTGACCGAGCGGTACGGCTATAAAGAATTCCTTCCGAAGCCAGCTGCTCCAGCCGCCGCGATTCCCGGCAAAGCGTAGTTGACAACAGGGAGGCTGAATCATGGCAAAACGGTTCAACATTCGGATGGCGGGTGTCGGTGGTCAGGGTGTCGTCACGGGCTCGCATATTTTGAGCACGGCCGTCATCAACGCCGGCGGTGAAAGCACAATCGTGCCGTTCTACGGATCAGAAAAGCGGATGGCCCCCGTTGAAAGTTACGTTCGTGTATCGGACGAAGCCATCTATGAAATTGGCGAGATCACGTTCCCGCACATCATCATTATCTTCCATCCTCAGGTCATCACACACGGCAAGTCCTATACGATGCCGTTCTATTTTGGATTGAAGGAAGATGGGGTGGCGCTCATCAATAATGACGGTCCGATGAAGCTGCACAAGGATCAAGCACGTGAATTGGAAGAACGACGGGCCAAGCTGTATTACTTCCCCGCGACTAAAATTTCCTTGGAAGTTGCAGGGATGGATCTTGCCACCAATATGGCGCTCATGGGGTGTATCGGTGCCATTACAGGTTTAACCAACATGAACGGATTGGAGCAGGCCGTAAAAGACCGATTCTTGGGCAAAGGATTTGTGGTATCCGGAGGCACGGCGGCATTGGATAGCGTCGTCGAGCGGAAATTCAAGAAGAAACAGGAATTGATTGAAAAAAATGTCGCGGTCATGCGGGCCGGATGGAACTATGCCGTCGATCATGGTTGGGCGGCAGCCGACGTGAAACGCGCGGAAGAGCCGGTCGCTGCAGCCAGCGCATAAAGGAGCACTATGTATCTCGTAGCCGATATCAGCGTCGAAATCTGTGCCGCGAAAAGCTGTAAGCTCTGTACCCAGTATTGTCCGGAAGCCAATACCATCCTCTACAGCGACGAGATGGGAAAGGACAAGGGATTCAAGTACGGGTCGGCCTATGTCGCGGTGGATCGGTGTAAAGGCTGCGCACAATGCGTGTGGGTCTGTGACAACATGGCTAAGAACAATGCAATCAAGATGATCATGATCGATCAACTGCCGAAGGCCGCGTTGACCGACAATGTGACATACGGTGAAAAAAGTACGACTGCAGTCCTGGCAAGCCCAGTCGTCGGGTAGCCTACGAGCGTTAGGCGTTAGAAAGGGGAACGGGCGTGGCAACAACGCAAGATACGAGAGAAAAAATCATCGTTCCTGGCCCGGCGGGTTTTCATCCGCCTTCAGCGGCGCAACTCGGTGTCGCACTCCCCGATCCCGGGCAGGGCCTGTATTATGGATTGCTCGAGCCGAACGAGGAGAAGGTCATTGAAGAGATGGCTCGGAAGATGCTGACCAGCCCCAATGCCACCATTTTTCCTGGACCCCTTCTGCTCTGGGCCTGGAATGATCATGCGGTCGAAAAGGCAAAAGCCACGTTGGAAATTGCCGCGCAGATCCCCGAGGTCATGATCATCCCCATGCCGGATTACCGGCCGAAATATCCAAAGATCGATCCTGAAGAAGTCATCAACCCCAACCATCCGAACTTGACGATCTGGGGCAATAAGATCGAGGCGTGTATTTTTATCGGCGTGCATTGTCACTACGCAAATCTCACATTGAAGATGATTCGTGCGGGAACCAATTGTTGTACGATGGCGATCTGTGCCGAGCAGGGTCATGAAGATGCGATGCTGACGATCCGGGACTCGGATACTTTGAAAATCAAACGGGTCGCGCAGATCTTCAAAAAAGTTCGTGAAGAAATGGGTATTCAGTTGCCCAGCAGCGGTGAGAATGTCCGTTTCACGGGCACTCAGTCCAAAGTGCATGGCGGGAAATCTCATACCAATCCGATGACGTTTGCGCCATCGCCCGGTGGGGCTGGCAGCGCGGCGATGTTCGGTCATTCTCCGGAACAGATGAAGCGAGAAGGGTAGCCCGAAAAGTCGGCTCACCACTTTTTTAAAGAGGTGCGATTATGAGCGAAGCGTTAGAGACCCAGCAAAAGACAAATCCACAGGGTGATCCAATCACCAGCGTGGCGGCTCCGAAATCCGACGGGAAAAAGGATCCGCATGCCGAGGCAAAACGGCAGAAAGTCGTGACGCCGGAATATCTGTTTCACGAGGCTCCCAGGACGAAGGAATTTATTACGGGCAGCGAAGCCGCCAAGGAAGCGATTCGGCGCTCTAACGTCGATCTGGCTATTGCCTATCCGATTACCCCCCAGAGCGAAACGATGCAGCTCGTCGGCGTGCTCTATGGGGAAGGATATGTGAAGGAATATTATCGCGGCGAAGAAGAAGTCGGCGTCATGGCGGCGATTGCGGGAGGTTCTCGTGCGGGTGTCCGCTGCTATACGGCGACCGCTGGCCCTGGCACCTTGCGCGGTCTCGAAGGCATCGCCTCCTGGCCTGGCCACCGGCTTCCCGTCGTGGCCATGTTTACCTGTCGCGTCGTCAACGCTCCGCTGGCGATTCAGCCCGACAATATTGAAGTCTCGTATCTCTTGAACTGCGGCATGATCGTTTTCCACGCTGAAAATCAGCAGGACATGTTTGATTTCACCATGGCCGGATTCACCATCAGTGAAAAAAATGATGTGACCTTGCCGGTCGGCGTGTGCTGTGACGGCTTCTTTGTCACGCATGCCCGCGGGTACGTACGCATGCAGGACAGAAGCATGAAACTTCCGCCACGCGAAGCCTGGCGTGGTGCGGTTCCCGTGTTGGATGCGGAGAACCCTCCTGCGCGGCTGTCGCGTGACGCTCCGGTACAAAAGTCCAATTTCATGGCCTACAACATCCACGCCGTGTGGCAGCAGGAAGTCTGGGCCGCAGTGGAACGTTCCCGTAAGTACATCAATCAATATCTCGGCGGACTGCTGACAGCCGAAAATATTGACGGGGCGGACGCCATCATCATTGCTTCCGGTAGCGCCGCAGCACAATCACGCGAAGCGGTCCGGATTTGCAAAGAAAAGGGCTTAAACGTCGGGATCATCAAGATTCGTTCGCTTCGGCCATTCCCCACGAAAGAGCTTCGACAGCTCTGCGGGAACGTTAAGCTGATCGTTATCCCTGAATTCAATTACGTCGGATGGCTGGCGAAAGAGGTTGCGACGGCAATCTACGGTTTTTCCAAAGCCAAGATCATCGGTGGTCCGCGCGTCTATGGCGGTCAGTCGATGCCAGTGGAGTTGATCGTAGACGAAGTTGAATCTGGCCTGACGGGCAAGAAATCCACCAATGTGGCGATGTCACAGATCATGGGCGGTGCCGTCAATCCTGATGAAGTCGCTCACTTCATGCGCAGTATCTGATCGACGCAACATTCGGAAAAAGAAGAGCCCGATTCCCAAGAGGGAATCGGGCTCTTTCATTATTGGCATAAGAGCGGGCTGGATCTCTTCTATCCTTGAATCTCGTCCTCCACCATTTCCTCGCTGGACGGCATGCCGTACGCGACATATTTGGCATAGGACAGGTAGATCATGGCGCTGTCGCGCATAGCTTTTGATCCTTGCATCATACGCACCAGTTTGTCTGATCCTGGGGCCTCTGTGGCTTGGAGAGTCACCACATGATCCTGAAGGAGTTTTGTATAGCGTTCCACGGATAGTTCAACGTCTTTATAGGCTTGTAAAATGGCGTCTGTCATGTTGTCCTCCTTCGCTCGGTCAGCATACACTAGGGCATGCCTCCCTTCAACGTCAGCCAACGTGCGGGCATATCACCGGTTGTTCTGAAAGTTCTTGAGCAGATCGCAGGCAGCGTATCACGGACTACTCTGGGTCATACAGCAGCAGGGGTGAAGCATCTCTCAAGATTGTTTACCAAAGACAGGCAGAGTCTTCTCAAGAATTACCTCGATGATCCCGCCAGAGCCTCCGCTTATCTGAAGTATTTCTTTCCCATCAACCTGTCGAAGATCCAGCTTCTCCTGGACGAATTGCCGGCGGACACGTTCACATCCGATCGTTCGGAGGGATTGTCCGTCCTCGATGTAGGGTCGGGGCCTGGCACAGCAGCCATCGCAGTGCTTGATTGGCTGGTGCAGAATTACCCAGAGCGAACGAACGGACTTTCTGTCGTTGCAGTGGATTCATCGTCAGGCGCATTGATCCAATCACGCCGGATTTTGGAGGGATATTGTCGGGAAGCAGGACTGGAAGGAGTGAGGTTCACGGATCATCGGGACGATGTGGAGCAGAGCATGAGACATGTTTCCGGGAGCGCTCTTGAACAACACGGCCCCTACGATCTCGTGATCCTGGCCAATTGTCTTAATGAGTTGGGAACCGGGTTGCCCGATCCGACTACCATACAAACTACCATAGTGGCAAACGCACTGGCGCTCATGAAACCACACGGCACCGTCATGATCGTCGAGCCGGCTTTGAAGACGACGTCGAGAGCCCTCCATCGGGTACGCGATCGCTTATTAGATGAAAGACATTGTACCGTGTATAGTCCCTGCCTGCATGAAGGCCATTGCCCTGCATTGGTCCATCCCGACGACTGGTGCCACGAAGAGCGTCGCTGGGAGGCTCCGGCAGCGATTCAATGGATTGACCGGGGCGTTGGGTTCATCAAGGACGCACTGAAGTTTTCCTATCTACTGCTCCGCACAGACGGACGGACGATCGTGAAACGTAGTCCAGATGTGTTCAGAATCGTCAGTGAAATGCGAAAGATGAAGGGGGACACGAGGGCCTGGCTTTGCAACGAACTCGGGCGCATCGAACTGGGTCGCCTGGATCGGATGAGATCCGAGAGTAATGCGACGTGGGATGAATGTGAACGGGGCACGATTGCTGAGATCAAAGGCGCGCATCGCAAGGGCGGATCCAAGCTCGAAAGAATTCCTGCCGAAGGGACCGTCGCGATTGTCAGACGAACGGACTCGCCAATCAATCGAACGTCGTGAGTGCGTCACTCTCACGAAGTGACTGCAACAGAACTTCCTGGACTGCCCGGGCAGTTCCGTGATGCCGGTGTGATATGAAAAATGCGGTCCGTTGGCAGCGCTCTCCATCGCTTGTTCATCGTGGGAAGGGGAGTGGGCATTGAAGAATGTAAAGATTATCTGGGCTTCGACCTAGGCGAGGAAGACGGATGCCGACCACTGGATCTTAGCGCGGAGGATGCGAGGATGTGCAAATACGGGGCGGAGATTTGACCCTAAAGAATAGGAAACGAATAAGGTCCTAATCTGCTTCCGGCTCGGAACTGCCGTGCTGGTGCGACACTTTATCCTCTTCGAACAACTCTTCCATTTCTTCGGCAATCATGTCGCGATCATTCGGAACGGATATCAGTGGAATCTCCTTGCGGGCTGTTGCTTGTTTCTCGGCTTCAGGCGGTTCCGGCTGTTTGGGCTGGTCGCTCATGGCTGAAGTATACACTACTTTAGGAAACGGAATGGGGGTTATTCAAAGGCTTCCAAGGACGACGGTTCAGGGAACGTTCTCTTGCAATTTCCGCAGGTCACAAAATAGATGGCCTCGCGGACGGACATCGTCGCACGAAAATCCAAGCTGACCCCCCGATGGTTGCATGCCGTGCAGGAAATGTCCTTCAGCCGATACGGCACGTCTGGCTGGGTGCGGAGATAAAACTCCATGTCGGTATAGATGGGAAAACTATAAAAGCATTTCTTGCAGATGCCACGCCATTCGCCATCCGTTTGCATGAATCGTTGATCGACCCCAAAGCTGGACCCTTTGCAGACCGCGCACTGAACGGTTGCCAATCTGGATTCGACTTCCTGTACGGACGGACGAGACATGGACATCTTTCCCCCTCAGCGCAGTATAAGCGTTGCCTCTGCTTGTCCGCAACGCAGGAGGTCCCTATTGAACTCCGAACAGACGCGCGTATACTGAGCATCCATGCATGCGATTACTGAACGGTTATGGGTCGGCAATGTGTACGAGGCCGAGCGGCCGCCGGCAAAAGTGGCCGCCCTGCTCTTCGTTGCGGAGGAATTTTCAGCGGACCCTCCGTCCGGGTTGGCCTATCAATATATCCCTTTCAAGGAATATGGGCCTCCAGATGTGTCGTTGCTCGATCGTGCCGTGACATGGCTCGAACAGCAAAGTGCTGACAATGTCGTGATGGTCTGTTGTCGAGCGGGAATGGGCAGATCCGTATCCGTGGTGATGGCCTATTTGTGCTGCACGGAACGTCTGACCTATGATGACGTGCTACAACTGGCCATCAGCCGTCGGCCCGGAGCGCTTCCGCTTCCCGACCTCCGATCTGCGATCGAGAAAGTTCAAACCATCCGGCAGACCCGTATGCGCACTGTGTTGCCGTGATGGAAACGTCACCTGTTCATCATTCCCATGTTACTTTCTTACCGGGAGGCTAGTACGTCATGCCTGAATTGCCGGAGGCAGAGATTGTCGCCCGACAAATCCGGAACCGTCTGGTAGGTGCGGTGCTGACTGATGCATGGATTGGACGGGAGGATATCGTCCGCGAAGGACTTCCCCTCCTGTCCTGGTTCCAAGGCGCGTCGCTGCGCACCGTCGACCGCTATGGGAAAAGCGTCGCCATGGGGTTTCATAAGGAGGGCACGGTTCGCTTTATTGTCGCAGAGCTTGGAATGACCGGTCTCCTGCTTTTCCGTTCAGCCCAGGCACGCCATCCGCAGCACGTGCATGTGCGGGTATCTTTCATCGGAGGAGATGAGCCGGAGTTGTGTTATTGGAACCCGCGACGATTCGGCCGGATCTCGTTGTTCGATAGAGCAGGGCTCAATCGATACATTGCCCGTCGGTTTGGTCTGGACCCCCTGTCCGCCAGCAGGGAAGATTTTCTCGGTATTGTCAGGCAGCGCAGAGGTCGACTGAAGGCGCTCCTCATGCACCAGCAATCCGTTGCAGGGATTGGGAATATCTATGCCAACGAGATCCTATTTCGAGCGGGTCTTCATCCAGATGTCCGAGCCTCTCGTCTTTCGATGCACACGGTCGAGCATCTCTATGACCTGACCCAAGCGGTGCTTCAAGATGCCATCAGGTGCGGCGGCTCCAGCGTCCGAGACTTTTTTGCTCCGGACGGGACGGAAGGACAATATAAACAACGGCATCTCGTGTATGGGAAAGAGGGGCTTTCCTGTCCAAACAAATGTGGAGGAACAATTCGTCGCCTGCATGGAGAGCGCAGCTCCTTTATTTGTCCTTCGTGCCAGACAAAACGCCTAAGAAATCGTTCAGCAGCCCGGATCGAAAAGACAATTCCACAATTCCTTTAGAAAACGGTATTTTGCGATCGATATCTTCCTCCCAGGCCGCAGGATAGGCCTTTTGATCTCCATGCTTTAGTACCTCTGGTGTATTGAGTCATCCCCGCTATTTCGTTACAATCCGGCTCCCCTATCGCCCGTATCATTACCGGTTTGAGAGGAGATCCGTCATGGCCAAAGTGCTGGAAGGTCCCGGCATGGGACTGATGAAGAAGTGGGGAATTGCCGTTCCAAACTATGTCGTCGTCACGTCCGCCGATGAACTCGCCAAACTCGGGCAAGCCAATGATTGGATGAAACAGACAAAACTGGTGGCCAAGGCGCACGAAGCCTTGGGGTCCAGATTCAAGCTCGGGCTGGTCAAAGTCGGACTCGACCTCAACGGTGCGGTTGCGGCGGCCAAGGAAATGATCGGCCGTCATGTGGGAAGCATCACGGTCTCGCAAGTCATTGTGTCGGAAATGATTCCTCACAAGGAAGAATATTACTGCGCCGTCAAGTCCACCCGTGAGGGCAGCGAGGTCCTGGTGGCCAATTGCGGTGGAATCGAAGTGGAATCGAACTGGGAACGGGTCAAACGGCTGACTCTTGACGTGGGACAGTCGCCAACCGCTGACTCTTTGGAAAAGCTGGCCAAAGATGCCGGGTTTACCGGTCCGCTCGCGAAAAAAATGGCCGATTTTGCCGGCAAGATGTTTACCTGCTTCGACAGCGAAGATGCCCAGTACCTGGAAGTCAATCCCGTCGTCACCCGCGAGAGCGATGGAGAACTGGTGGCGCTTGATGCCGTGACGCTGCTCGATGGGGATGCCAAGTTCCGTCATCCGGATTGGAATTTCCAATTTGCGGCGGAGTTCGGCCGCGCCTACTCCAGGGAAGAAATGGAAGTCATGGCGGTCGACAGCAAGATCAAGGGATCGGTCAAGTTTATCGAGATCCCCGGTGGGGACACGGCGATGCTTCCGGCGGGAGGTGGGGCCAGTGTGTACTACTCGGACGCAGTGGTTGCACGCGGCGGAAAGCTTGCCAACTACGCCGAGTACTCTGGCGATCCTCCGGATTGGGCCGTTGAAGTGCTGACTGACAAGGTCTGTTCGTTGCCCGGCATTAAGAACATCATTGTCGGGGGAGCCATCGCCAACTTTACCGACGTCAAGAAAACCTTCGGCGGCATCATTAACGGATTTCGCAAGGCAAAGTCCGAAGGCAAGCTCAAGAACGTCAAGATCTGGGTGCGCCGCGGCGGCCCGCGCGAAAAAGAAGGTCTCGATGCCATGCGCGCGCTGAAAGACGAGGGTTTTGACATTCATGTCTACGATCGCAATACACCGCTGACCGACATCGTCGATAAGGCGCTCCAAACGAAATAACCTGCCATAGAACCAATGATCCGAGCGATGTAAGGGGAGATCCCGATGAGTATCCTGGCGAACAAAGACACCCGCGTAGTAATTCAAGGCGGTCAGGCCGGAGTCAACGCCGCCCGCCGCATGGCCGAGTTCAGTTACCTCATTAAGCGACCGCTGAATGTCGAAGCGTTTGTCTATCCGCCGGACGCAGGCAAAACGAATGAGATTCCTTATGGAAGCGGATTGCTCGCCATTCCCGTCTACAAGTCCATTGCCGAAGCCACGAAGCATCACCCCGCCATCAATACGAGCCTCGTCTACATCGGAGCTGATCGGGCCATGAAGGGCGGTCTGGAGGCCTTGGACGATTCGCATATCAAGGTCGTTTCGATGATCACGGAGGGTGTGCCGGAGAAGGACGCGAAACTGCTGGGAACCCACGCTCGCAAGCTCGGTAAAGTCTTCAATGGGCCATCCTCTATCGGGATCATTTCGGCCGGGGCGTGTCGTCTCGGCGTCATCGGTGGGGCATTCGACAACCTCGTTCTCTCCAAGCTCTATCGGGAAGGATCGTTCGGGGTCATTACGAAATCGGGAGGGTTGTCCAACGAAATCATCTGGATCTGCTCCCAGTTCGCCGACGGAATCACGACCGCGATCGGTATTGGCGGCGATGCGTATCCTGGCACGGACTACGTCAGTTACCTTGAGATGTTCGAGAATGATCCGCAGACAAAGGCCGTGATCATTGTAGGAGAGATGGGCGGGGATCTCGAAGAGCGTGCGGCCGAGTGGTATGGAGCGAGGAAGCGCAGGATCAAGCTGATCGGTGTCGTGTCTGGATTCTGTCAGGAGAGCTTGCCGAAAGGCATGAAGTTCGGACATGCCGGCGCGAAAGAGGGCATGAAGGGCGAAGGGTCGGCGAGATCGAAGTCCGATGCGCTCAAGAAAGCGGGAGCCATCGTGCCGGCCACATTTGGGGCGCTCGGTCCTGCCATCAAGGAAACGTATCAGGACCTGCTGAAATCCGGTCAGGTCAAAGAGCCGGTGGAGCCCGCTGTATTGCCGAAGCTGCCCAAGTCGATCGAAGAGGCCATGAAAGCGGATGAAGTCATGGTCGCTCCGCTGATCCGTACGACGATCAGCGACGATCGTGGGGACGAGCCTTGCTATGACGGGTATCCTGCCTCCGAACTCATCAACAAAGGCTATGAAATCCCACACGTCATCGGTCTGCTCTGGGATAAACGGCTGATCTCCAAGCAGGAAGCAGAGATCATCAAGCGAATTATGATGCTCTCGGCCGACCATGGTCCATGTGTCAGCGGCGCGTATGCGACGATTCTGGCGGCTTGCGCGGGTATTGGCCTGTCGCAAGCGGTCGCAGCCGGTCTCATCATGATCGGACCGCGGTTCGGCGGCGCCGTGACGGATGCCGGACGCTATTTCAAGTACGCCGTCGACCAAAAGATGACCGTCGATGAATTCCTGGCCCATATGAAAAAGCATGTTGGGCCGGTTCCGGGGATCGGTCACCGTGTGAAGAGCCTCCGTAATCCCGATAAGCGGGTCAAGGAATTGGTCGGATACGTAAAGAGTTTGAATATCAAGACGCCTTGTCTCGACTTCGCGCTGGAGGTTGAGAAAGTGACCGCGGTCAAAAAGGATAACTTGATTTTGAATGTCGACGGTACGATGGCGGCCGTCCTGGTCGATATCGGCTTTCCGGTCGACAGCTTGAACGGGTTTTTCATTCTGTCACGCACGATTGGACTGATCGGTCATTGGGTCGATCAAAAGCGGCAGGATAGCCGTTTGATCAGATTGTTTGACTATCTGGTGAACTACGCGGCCCCCAAGAGACGTGAAGTTCCGCCTTTGAAATAGCGCATGCCGTGCCGAGGAGGTAGGACTGCGGAAGGCCGGCCGCTACGTGACGGCTTCATTCGTTCGTCGAGAGCAGTTGCGGGACGCGTCCTTGCTGAAATAGCATAACCGGAAGGGACTATCCGGCCGGTGTCGGAGCCGGATGAGATGCCCGGCGGCGCGTCCGACGATCAATGCTTACATAGAAGATGGAGAACAGTTATGTCGATGGATCTTGCCAAAAAGTTGTACGCCAGAATGCCAGAGGTGTTTGCCAAAGCCAGGAAGAAGTTTGGCCGCGGGTTGACGTTGGCGGAAAAAATTCTCGTGTCGCACGCCGACAACTTCGATGCCCAGACGTGGCAGCGTGGGAAGGCCATGCTGTCGTTGCGGCCGGATCGTGTGGCCATGCAGGATGCCACCGCTCAGATGGCGATGTTGCAGTTTATGCAGGCCAACAAGAAAAAGGTCGCGGTTCCCAGCACGATTCATTGCGACCATCTCATCAGGGCCGAGATGGGCTCGCAAAAAGATCTCCTGCGCGCGATGGACGAAAACAAAGAAGTCTATAACTTTCTTGCGTCAGCGGCCAAAAAGTACGGCATCGGATTTTGGAAGCCGGGCGCGGGCATCATTCACCAGGTGGTCCTGGAGAACTATGCTTTTCCAGGCGGATTGATTATCGGGACGGACTCCCATACGCCCAATGGCGGTGGACTGGGCATGCTGGCCATTGGAGTCGGCGGTGCGGACGCCGGTGAGGTGATGGCAGGATTGCCATGGGAGGTCCTCGATCCTAAATTGATCGGCGTGCGGCTCACCGGCAAGTTGAACGGTTGGGCGTCTCCCAAAGATGTCATTCTGTATCTCTGCGGGCTGCTCACGGTAAAAGGCGGCACGAATAAGATCGTCGAGTATTTCGGTCCCGGAGCAGAAACCATCAGCGCGACGGGCAAGGGCACCATCTGCAATATGGGAGCGGAGCTGGGCGCGACCACGTCGGTCTTTCCGTTCGATCAGAAAATGGTCGCCTACATGAAGATCACCGACCGCGGCGATCTGGCCAATTTCGCGCTGTCTCATAAAGACCTGCTGGTCGCAGATCCGGAGGTCCATCAGGCTCCTGAAAAATATTATGACCAGATCGTCGAGGTCGATCTTTCAACGCTCGAACCGCATGTGGTGGGCCCCCACACGCCAGATTTGGCCCGTCCGATTTCCAAGCTGGCATCGGAAGCGAAGGAAAAGGGATATCCGGTTGAACTGAAGGCGGCGCTGATCGGCAGCTGTACAAACAGCTCCTATGAAGACATCAGCCGTTCCGCACACATCGCGCGGCAGGGTCTCAATGCCGGTATCAAGGCCAAGTCATCCTTTTTGATCTCGCCGGGCTCCGAACGCATTTATCACACGATGAAGCGTGATGGGTTTTTGGATACCTTCGAACAGTTGGGCGGTACCGTGTTGTCGAATTCCTGCGGGCCCTGCATCGGTCAATGGAAGCGCGCCGACGGTGTCAAAGGTAAGGCCGACTCGATCGTGAGTTCCTTCAATCGAAATTTTCCGGGACGCAACGACGGCATCAGTGAAACCCTATCGTTTCTCGCCAGTCCGGAAGTCGTGACGGCCTATGCGTTGTCCGGCGACCTCGGCTTCGACCCAGTGAATCACACACTCAAGGGTGCCGACGGTAAAGAGTTCAAGTTGGAACCGCCGGTCGGTGAGGAACTGCCGGCAAAGGGATTTGCCAAAGGTGAAGAGGGTTTCATCGCCCCGGCAGACAGCGGCGATGCGTTGACGGTGGATATTCCCGCCACAAGTGAACGATTGCAATTGCTTCAGCCGTTCCCCCGTTGGGACGGCAAAGATTTCGAGAAGTTGCCGCTCCTGATCAAGACCAAGGGCAAAACGACCACGGATCATATTTCACCCGCCGGACCATGGCTCAAGTTCCGTGGCCATCTCGATAAGATCAGCGACAATATGTTTCTCGGCGCGAACAACGCGTTTGCGTCAGAGCCCGGCAAGGGGACCAATGTACTGACCGGGGAGTCCGACCTCACGATCGCGCAGATCGCCCGAGCCTATAAAGCCAAAAGCATCGCGTCGTTCGTTGTCGGCGACGAAAATTATGGCGAAGGAAGCAGCCGTGAGCATGCGGCGATGTCGCCGCGGTTTCTGAACGTGCGCGCGGTCATCACCAAGAGCTTTGCGCGCATTCATGAGACGAATTTGAAGAAACAGGGGATCTTGGCGTTGACCTTCTCTGATCCGAAGGACTACGAGAAGATTGAGCAGAACGACCGCATCAGTGTGACGGGGCTACAGAGTTTGGCCCCCGGCAAGCCGGTGCAGGTGACAATCCACAAGACGGATGGCCAAACGCTCATCATCCAGGCGAACCATAGCATGACGGAGCAACAAATCGCATGGTTCAGGGCGGGTTCAGCGTTGAACGCGCTCAATTAATCAACGGACGGTGAGAGAGGATGCTATGACGACGAAAGCTGACAAGATCATTTATACGAAGACAGACGAAGCGCCCATGCTGGCGACCTATTCGTTTCTCCCCATCATCAATGCGTTCTCAAAGGCGGCTGGAGTGAGCGTCGAATTGCGGGACATCTCCCTGGCCGGCCGTGTCATTGCGGTATTCCCGGAATATTTGACGTCGCAACAGAAGCAACACGATGCCTTAGCCGAGCTTGGCGAAATGGCAAAGACACCGGAAGCCAATATCATCAAGCTGCCAAACATCAGCGCCTCGATCCCGCAGTTGGTGGCGACGATCAAGGAATTGCAACAACAAGGCTACAAATTACCGGATTACCCGGAGAACCCGAAGGATGACAAGGAGAAGGACATCAAGGCCCGTTACGACAAAGTCAAAGGCAGCGCGGTCAATCCCGTGCTCCGCGAAGGCAACTCCGATCGCCGCGCTCCCTTGTCCGTGAAGGCGTATGCTCGCAAACATCCGCACAAGATGGGTGCCTGGACCTCGGACTCCAAGACCCATGTCTCCCACATGAAGAGCGGCGATTTCCGCTCGAACGAAAAATCCATCACCGTCCCGGCCGCAACTACGGCGAAGATCGAGTTTGTAGGGGCCGACGGCAAGACCACCGTGTTGAAGGACAAGATTGCGCTTCAGGCCGGTGAAGTCCTTGATGCCACGTTTATGAGCGTGAAGGCCCTGCGCACATTCCTCGAGGAGCAGATCGAGGAGGCGAAAAAACAGGGCGTGTTGTTCTCCCTTCACATGAAGGCCACCATGATGAAGATCTCCGACCCGAAGATCTTCGGACATGCCGTGACCGTGTTCTACAAGGATGTGTTCCAGAAGCACGGCGAAACGCTCAAAAAGCTCGGCGTCGATCCGGACAACGGCATCGGCGATTTATACGCCAAGATCAAGGCTTTGCCGGACGAACAGCGAAAGGCCATCGAAGCAGATATTCAAGAGGTCTACAAGAAGAGACCTCCCATGGCGATGGTGAACAGCGACAAGGGGATTACCAATCTCCACGTGCCGAGCGATATCATCATCGACGCCTCCATGCCTCCCGTGATCCGTGATTCAGGCAAAATGTGGAATCCGGAAGGCAAGCTGCAGGATGTCAAGTGCGTGATTCCTGACGCCAGCTACGCGCCGGTGTATCACGAGGTGGTCGAATTTTGTAAAAAGCACGGCGCGTTCGACCCAAAGACGATGGGCAGTGTGCCCAACGTTGGATTAATGGCGCAAGCGGCCGAAGAGTACGGTTCGCACGACAAGACGTTCAAGGCGCCCGGCAATGGGACGATGCGCGTGGTCGATGCCTCCGGCAAGACGTTGCTTGAGCATAAAGTCGAAGAGGGTGATATTTGGCGCGCCTGTCAAGTAAAGGATGCTCCGATTCAGGATTGGGTGAAACTGGCGGTGACCCGTGCGAAGGCGAGCGGCACTCCGGCCGTGTTCTGGTTGAATAAGGATCGCGCGCATGATGCGGAGCTGATCAAAAAGGTCAATGCCTATCTGCCGAAGCATGATACGGCGGGTCTCGATATCCGGATCCTGTCGCCGGCTGAGGCGTGTCGGTTCTCGTTGGAACGGATGAAGGAAGGTAAGGACACGATTTCCTGTACCGGTAACGTTCTCCGCGACTATCTCACGGACCTCTTCCCGATTCTCGAAATCGGGACCAGTGCCAAGATGCTCTCGATCGTTCCGTTGCTGAATGGCGGCGGCTTGTTCGAGACTGGCGCGGGAGGATCGGCGCCGAAGCACGTGCAGCAGTTCCAGGAGGAGGGGTATCTCCGTTGGGATTCGCTCGGCGAGTTTCTGGCCTTGGCCGCCTCGTTGGAACACCTGGCAAAGGTAGGGAACAATCAGGTTGCAAAGATTCTGGCGGACACGCTGGATCAGGCCAATGCGAAATTTTTGGAGAGCAACAAGTCACCTGCCAGAAAAGTCGGTGAAATCGACAACCGCGGCAGCCACTTTTACCTTGCGCTTTATTGGGCGCAGGCCTTGGCCGCGCAGACGGCAGACAAAAAGATCGCAGAAAGATTTACGAAGATCGCGAAGGATCTGAGCGACAACGAGAAAAAGATCGACGGCGAATTGCTCGCGGCGCAGGGCAAGCCCCAAGATGTCGGAGGCTACTACCATCCGGACGATACGAAGGCGTCCAAAGCGATGCGTCCGAGCGCGACGTTGAACGCGATCATCGATGCGATCGCGTAAGCTAGCGCGATGAACGGCAAGGCGAGATGTCTGTCTCGCCTTGCCGATTTGCCCATTTGAGGGATATGGCTCAAGAAAACGCGAATGTGATCGACCAACCCGAAGTGCTCACACCTCGGATGGTAACGATCGAAATTTCCGGTAAGACGTACGAGGTGCCAGAGGGCATCACCGTCATCAAGGCGTTGTGGTATACGGGACAGGAAGTCGTCAGGGGCGCGGGCTGTCTCGGCGGGTTTTGCGGCGCGTGCGCGACATACTACCGCACCAAGGACGATCCAAAGGTGAAGACGTGTCTAGCCTGCCAGACGGCGGTCCAGGACGGTATGTCCTTTACGATGATGCCGCCGTTTCCAGCGCGCAAGGCCACGTACGACATTCAGAAACTGCAGGATCCCAAGCAGGATCTGTTCAATCTATATCCGGAAGCGCCGCTGTGCCGGAATTGCAACGCCTGTACGGAAGCCTGTCCGCAAAAGATCGATGTTCGAGAAGGCGTGTGGAAAGCCGTGTTCGGAGATTTTAAAGGCGTGTCCGAGATGTTCATGGATTGTGTCATGTGCGGAATGTGCACCCCCGTGTGTATTGCGGATATCGCCCCAAACCTTGTGGCCCTCTATGTCAGTCGCGCTCAAGGCGCCCACTTTACGGAGAAACCAAAGGGGCTGGAGACACGAATCCATGAGATTGAGAACGGACGTTTCAATGAAGAGTGGAACCACATTCTGAAGATGAACGAGAAGGAGTTGGTCGATCACTGTGCGACGGTAAAATGAGGGGCTGGCATTGCGTGCATTCAAGCCGAAGTGCGCAGCGCTTGGCCAGGATCCGGCCATATCCTGAGATGCACCTCCTCTCCCGCACATCCTAATCATCATGGATATTCACGCACTGCAACAGATTGTTCACAAGACCAGAGATGCCAGGCGTAAACAGACCCTTCCCAAGTTCTCTCCTGCCGATCGTGACCAGCTGATCAAGAAATATCATCCGGATTCACGCGAAAGCGCCTACCGACCCATTCGCTTCGGACCCAATGCCGGTGAGAAGACGGTCGTCGAACTCGCGACGCTTCTCGAAGGCGACAGCCTCATCGGAGAAGACGTCGATCTGACGCCCCACTATACAACCGACGTGCTTGTCATAGGGGGAGGTGGGGCCGGTTGTGCCGCCGCGTTGCATGCTCATGGCGCCGGGGCCAAAGTGATTCTCGCCACGAAGCTGCGGTTGGGTGATTCCAATAGCGTGATGGCGCAGGGTGGTATGCAGATCTCGGTGGCCCCAGAGGACTCACCGGTCACGCATTTTCTCGATACCCTCAAGGGCGGCCACATGAAGAACGACCATCAGCTGCTCAAGGTCATGGTGGAAGAAGGCCCCGCTATTGCCAAGTGGTTGATCGGGCTGGGGGTGCTCTTCGACCGGCAGGCGGACGGAAACCTTCATGTCAAGAAGGGGGGCGGGAGCTCAAAGCCCCGGTTGTTGACCTGCTCCGACTATACCGGCCTCGAGATTATGCGTGTGCTGAAAGATGAGGTCATCAATCAAAAAATTCAATTGCTGGAGTTCTGTGCCGCCGTCGAACTGTTAAGCGATGAGGGCGGCAAGTGCTCCGGCGCCATTTTCAAAGATTTGGATAATCACCGGTATGTTGTGGTGGCCGCCAAGACGGTCATTCTGGCCACCGGAGGCATTGGCCGGCTCCACATTCAAGGATTTCCCACCAGCAATCACTATGGGGCGACAGGAGACGGGCTCTGTCTTTCCTATCGAATGGGAGCGGCATTGGCTCACGTCGACACCTTCCAATACCATCCCTCCGGGGCCGTCTATCCAGAGCAGTTGATCGGAGCATTGGTCACAGAGGGAATCCGGTCCGAAGGCGGACATCTCGTGAATGCCAAGGGTGAACGGTTTGTGAATGAGCTGGATACGCGGGATGTGGTCTCGTCATCGATCATCCGCGAGTGTGAGGAGGGCCGAGGGATCCGTACGATGTCCGGTCGCGTGGGTGTGTGGCTCGATACACCATTGCTCGATGCGGAACACGGGCCGGGTACGGTAGAGAAACATTTCCCGGCCATGATGTTGCAGTTTGAACGGTTCGGTATCGACATCAGCAAGGACCCTGTGCTGATTTATCCGACCCTGCACTATCAAAACGGAGGGGTCAAGATCGACACGAATTCGGAGACCAACGTCGGCAATTTATTTGTAGCGGGAGAAGCGTCCGGCGGGTTGCATGGACGCAACCGACTGATGGGGAATTCGCTTCTCGATCTGATGGTGTTTGGCAAGCGTTCCGGCTTGATCGCGGCGTCGCGAGCCGCATCGATGCCACAGGGTCGATTGACGGTAAAACACCTGGAGCGGTTCCGCGCAAATGCGAAAAAACACGGCAGCCTGAGCGGTGTCATCTCCCCGATGATCTTGCCGGCCTATACGAGGAAAGCCGGATAGGAACACACGGCCGAGTGCATGGGCAGGGAAGCATTGAATCGGCTCGGAACAGCCGTGACCGGCCCCGCGAAGCGAAGGAAGTGGAGAAGGAGCGTTATGAACGTTCATGAATTTCAGGCGAAGGCATTGTTCGCTCAATTCGGTGTGCCGGTGCCGCGTGGAAGAGAGATTACAAATCCAGAGACTGCCACGGCCTGGGCGAATGAGCTCAATACTCCCGTGTTCGTCGTCAAAGCGCAGATCCATGCAGGCGGGCGAGGCAAGGCCGGAGGAGTCAAGATCACCAAGGACAAGACGGCAGTGGCGGGTCTGGCCAAGGAACTCATCGGAAAAACCCTGGTAACGCACCAGACAGGCCCTAAAGGACGCAAAGTTCACCGTCTCTTGATGGAAGAGGGAGCGAATATCGCCAAGGAACTCTATCTTTCGATTCTCGTGGACCGCGATACGGGGTGCCCCACCTTTATCGCGAGCACGGAAGGTGGAATGGAAATCGAAGAAGTCGCAGAAAAGTCCCCTGAAAAGATCATCAAGGAAGCCATCGATCCGTCTGTCGGTTTTCAAGGACACAATGGCCGCAATGTGGCGTTTGCCTTGGGGCTCCAGCAGATTGAGCCCGCAGTCATCAACCCATTCGTGCAGCTGCTTGGGAACCTCTATCGTCTGTTCATGGAAAAGAACGCGGCGCTCGTTGAAATCAATCCGCTGATCATCACGAAGGAGAAAACGCTTGTCGCCCTCGACGGCAAGGTTTCCTTTGACGATAACGGCCTCTTCAAGCATGAGGACGTCCAGAAAATGCGGGACTTGAACGAAGAAGAGCCGCTGGAGATTGAAGCGACAGCGAACAACCTGAATTACGTAAAACTGGACGGCAATATCGGCTGCATGGTGAATGGGGCCGGGCTGGCGATGGCCACCATGGATGTCATCAAGCTCGCCGGCAGCGAACCGGCAAATTTTCTGGATGTGGGTGGCGGTGCGACGAAGGAGACGGTCGCGGCCGGATTTCGCATTCTCCTCAAGGATCCCAACGTCAAGGGCATCTTCATCAATATTTTCGGAGGGATCGTCCGCTGTGAGCGCATTGCCCATGGCGTCATCGAAGCGGCCAAGGAAGTCAAAATCTCCGTCCCGTTGGTCGTCCGTTTGCAGGGGACCAATGCAGAAGAAGGACGCAACCTCCTGGCGGAATCAGGCCTCAAATTGGAGGTCGCCAACGATTTGTGGGAAGCGGCGCAGAAAATCGTGAAGCTGACCGGAAAGGCGGCGTAAGACCACCATGCCATGGAGAATGTTTGTGATCGGGGTCGTCCTCATGACCGTATCCGGTTGCATCATGGTTCGGGATGGGCAGGTGAAACCGCCGGCTCAGTGGCCCCCTCAAGTCACTCAACAAGCTAAGAAATCCATTTCGCTCCTTGTGTTCCAAGCCGGCCAGACCGCTCCCCCCGGCCAGGCCGTGAATCCCGAAAATGCCGAGAACGCCCGAAACTTGGCGGTAAAAGCCTACACGGAATCCGGCCTGTTTTCATCGGTCACGGCCGGGGGCCAGCCGGCTGATATTCAAGCCGACATCACGATCGGCGAACGAGGCAGCGAAGGCGTGTCGTGGTCGGGAGCGCTTTCGGCGTTGACCTTCACCATGATTCCTGGATACGTGTCTCAGGACGTCGTATCGACCACGACCTTCAAGGATTCTCAGCAGCGGATATTTGGAATGGTCGAAAAACGGGAAGTGTTGGGATTTTGGATTCAGTTTTTTCTCCTGTTTGGGATGCCGTTCGTCGATGGTCCGGCTTCGATCATCAACGAGACGGAATATGACATGCATCGCGCCACCATTGAGGAAGCACGCGGCAAAGGCTGGTTTTAGCGGTCGTCGTCGTTGAAGAGGAATAGCTATGTCCATATTGGTCAATAAGAATACACGGGTGGTGGTCCAGGGCATCACGGGCAAAGAAGGGTCCTTTCATGCCACACAATGTAAAGCCTATGGTACCAAGGTCGTCGCCGGCGTCACGCCGGGAAAGGCCGGCCAGGAGGTCGAGGGCATTCCCGTCTTCAATACCGTCGCGGATGCAGTCAAGAAAACCGAATGCGACACGTCTCTGATTTTCGTGCCACCGCCCTTTTGCGCCGATGCCATTTTGGAAGCCGCCGATGCGGGAATCAAACTCGTGATCTGCATTACCGAAGGCATTCCCGTGAATGATATGGTCAAGGTGAAACGCGGATTGCGTGGACGCGATGTGCGGTTGATCGGTCCGAATTGTCCGGGGGTCATTACCGTCGATGAAGCGAAGATCGGTATCATGCCGGGCTTCATTCACAAGAAGGGTATTGTCGGCGTGGTCTCCCGAAGTGGAACGCTCACCTATGAAGCCGTCCATCAGTTGTCGACGTTGGGCCTCGGTGAAACCACCTGTGTCGGAATAGGTGGCGATCCGGTGAACGGGACAGGATTCGTCGATGTCCTGCCGTTATTCGAGAAAGATCCCGACACCCATGCTGTTGTCATGATCGGCGAAATCGGGGGCGATGCAGAAGAAAAGGCGGCCGAGTTCATCAAGAAGCACGTCAAAAAACCCGTCGTGAGTTTTATCGCAGGGATTACTGCCCCGCCGGGTCGTCGCATGGGCCACGCAGGAGCGATCATCTCGGGCGGTAAGGGCACGGCCAGCGAGAAAATGAAGGCTCTGGAAGCCGCGGGTGTCAAAGTGGTGAAGAATCCGGCCGAAATCGGTATGGCAGTAAAAGCTGCGCTAGGTCGGTGATACAACCACGGGAACGATGGGCATGGAGCGGCCGGTTGATTCTATTGACCGGGAGAAGGCGAGCAATGAAACGTCTAATCGTGCTCCTTGTGCTGATTGTCTGCGGGCAAACGCAGCTCACCGACGCAGCCGGCCGAAACACAACGGTTACCTGGCACGGCCACGCGGCGTTTGAAATCATCACGCCCAACGGGACGACACTCCTTATCGATCCTTGGTTGAACAACCCGCTCAATCCTCTGGTGAAGGACAAACAGGATCCGGTCGAACGTCTCGCAAGAGCGGATTACATACTGGTCACGCACGGTCACTTCGACCACGTGGGGGATACTGTCGCGATTGCCAAGAGGACCGGCGCGCGCTTGGTCGCCAATTTTGAGTTGGGGACGAACTTAGCCAAGTTGCAGGGATTCCCCAAAGATCAGATGGGCTTCGATACATTGATGAATCCCGGCGGAGAGATTTCCCTCGCAAACGGTGAAGTGATTGTGGCCATGACTCCTGCCGTGCATTCGAGCGGCATGGGCAACCCCATGGCAAACGAACAAAGCCCGGAGCTCGTCTATGGAGGCAATCCTGGCGGTTTTGTCATCAAGGTCAAAGGCGGCCCGACGATTTATCATTCCGGCGATACGGCATATTTCAAAGACATGGAAGTGATCGGCGAACAATATGAGCCGGATCTCGCGTTGCTCAACATCGGCGGCCATTTCGGAATGGAGCCTCGCATGGCCGCTCGTGCTGCTGCCAGCGTAAGGGCGAAGGTCTCAGTGGGCCATCATTACGGCACGTTTCCTGTCCTCACGCAGGATACAACTCAATTTTCTGATGCCTTGAAAAAGCGAAAGCTGGGGTTTCGTCAAATGACGCCCGGCTCCTCCATCGTCTTCAACGGCACCAAGCTGAAGCCTGCCCAACCCTAGCCACGATTTTTATTTTGCACACGATTCTCATGGTATTTCGCGTGTAAGTCGCGTATCCTCATAGAATTCGTCTACTGCAGACTGTGCCGCCGATCATCGCTAGCCGGTCCCCTAAATGATTGAAGCCGAAGCAAGGAGCTGATTGCGAGTCTTTCTCGTTCACGTCCGGGACCCCCAGTTTTACGCGCTTCCGGCGAAAACTCGCGCGAAAAACGGCAACATACGGGTCATGGGATTCCCGCCTATCGGGATCATGTCCCTTTCCGCTGTTCTCAAGGAGGCCGGACATGAATGTGTCATGTTCGACCAGGCCAATCCGGATACTCCCAACGCGGTCATTCTCGAACAAATTCACCACCAGCAGCCTTCATTGGTAGGCCTCAGCTTTCTCAGCACGACCAGCTATCCGTATGCGAAAATTCTCGCCCGCCAGATTCGCGCCGCCAATTCAAAGGTCAAGCTGGCCTTCGGCGGTGTATTCGCCAGCCTGAACGCACCTTTGGTCAAACTCCAATGCCCTGAAGTCGATTTTATCTGTCGCGGCGACGGAGAACAGCTGATTCTGGATCTCCTCGCCAACCTCGAAGAGCCGGAAGGCGTATGCGGTCTGACATGGATGAGCGATGGGAGAGTTGTCCAGAATCCGGGACGGCCGATAGAGCGACACCTTGACCAATGGCCGTTCCCCGACCGGGAGAGTCTCAAGCTCGATTTTGTCGAATCCATGCCGTTGGATGTTCCGGCCGTGCTCTCCATGGACCGCTTCACCACCATGCAGACCTCGCGAGGATGCCCCTGGCCGTGCGTCTTCTGCGACATTCCAATTTTTAACGAAGGCAAGTGGCGCGCGCGCAGCGCACAGCATGTCGTGGACGAGTTGAAATACCTCGAATCACTTGGATATGGATCGGTCTATTTCGTCGACGATCATTTTCTCCTTCAGCCCAAGCGGATCGAGGCGATCTGCCAAGGGGTGACGAATCAGGGGTTACACATTCAGTGGGGAATCGAGGGACGCGTGGATTCGGTGGCACAACATCTCTTTCCTGCCATGGCCAAAGCCCATTGCCGAACGGTGATGTTCGGCATCGAGAGCGGAAGCCAAGCGATTCTCGACCGGTTGAAAAAGGAGCAAACCCTTCAGGAAGTCGAAACGGCGGTGACAAACGCCAAGAATGCCGGCATTGAAATCGTGCACGGATTCTTTACGGTGGGAAATCCTGATGAGACGGTCGAAGACATGAAGGCGACGTTTGATTTTGCCGCCAAGCTTCCACTCGATACGTTCGGCTTCAATCGCCTCTGCGTGTATCGAGGAACCCCGCTCTGGCAGGAATACATCAAAAGAGGACTGGTGAGCGAAGCGAGCGATTGGTACAAGTACTTCAAGTGCTCGGAGATTGATCCTACATGTCTGCCGGGTGAAACGATCAATCATGTTCGGCAAGAGGGTCTCAAGAGGCTGTTTATTTATAAGCTCACGCGCTATCCTTTGCAGACCTTTAGATTGCTCCGGCGGTTTCTCAGATTTATGCCGGTTCGCGATGTAGTCTATCTCATCATGAAGCCGTTTCTTGGACAGAAAAAGGGAGCCACCAAAGCCGAAATTCTTTCTCGCGCTGTTGAGCACGCCGATATGAAGGACGCTGCCGCTCAACTCACGCACTTGACCGATGAGATGCTACACAACGTTCTCGAAGCGTCTCGTGTCGAGCGCCAGCGGATCCAACTCGAGGCGGAGAGTTCAAGAGAACTTCCGATGGTGCCGGCCAGGTAACCTCTGATTATTCCGTTGGAGTGATGAGACGCAGAAGTGTATCTGCCCACACCCAGGGCGATCCCTGGTCCTCATGCTTACAGTACACAAAGCAGTCCATGCCCTGCCTATTCGCTTCTTTAATTCGCTCCGCCCAATGGCCGAGGGCCGTGTGGTCATATTCGGTCTTCCGCAACCGGATGTACCAGAAGTCCGCCGTTTGACGCAGCTCAGCCGGACGGTCGTCGGTATCGGCCGCCACCCAAGAAACATTTGATTGTTTCAGTAGTGTTTCGACTCCCGGTTCGTACCAGGAATCATGGCGGAACTCGACCGCCCATCGGTGTGATCGGGGAAGCTGGTGAAGAAACCGCTCGAGACGGTCGTCATCTCTAGTCAGATTGGGAGGCAACTGGATGAGCCACGGACCGAGCCGATGCGCAACAGCCATTGGTGCCAATTGAGTGACCATGACATCGAGAAACGAATAGCAGTCCGGCTTGAGTCTGTACCGATGTGTGATTTGACGGTGAACCTTGGGTGCGAAGACGAAATGGTCAGGGGTCGCCGCCATCCAGTTCGAAACCGCTTTGTCGCCGGGCAGACGATACCAGAGCCCGTCCAATTCAACAGTATCGTATCTCGTCGCATAGTACTTGAGAAAGTCGGCATGCTTGAGATCCGGCGGATAGAAACGGTCAGGCCCCTGCCACGGTTTGTACGAGTATCCGGACAGCCCGATATGGAATCGTGCGTTCATGCCTCCGATTATAACGAAGCCCAAGCTCCTATCTGAAACTATTTCAAGGGACGATCTAGACTGATATGCCCCAAAATCGCTGAGCCAGCAGCCCGATACTGTAGCTCACGCCCACCGCAACGGTGAGAATGACGAGATTCAACAGTATGCGGCGTGTGACATTCATGCCGGAGAGGAACGATAAAAGTGTCGAGACGACGACGACCATGATACCGGCGGTGGCCACTGACAAAACGGCATTTGTTGCGCCGAAGAGCACGGGCAGGACCGGAACGGTGGCACCAATGATATAGGCGGTTCCCACTACGGCCCCTGACACGACCGGCGATTCTTCCATTATCGCCTGTTCAGGCTCTTCTCCGAGGAAAATCTTTTTGGCCAGGTCCGTTGATTTCACTTCCTTTTCGGAGTTCAACGCGAGGAACGCTCCGGCAGCCATCGAGAAGGCGCCGGCCACTGCGGTGGTGCAGGCGGCGATAAGCACGGTCGTGGGATTCCCGAATGCACCAAAAAATCCGCTCACAGCGCCCAGAATTTCCACTACCCCATCGTTCAGGCCCAGGAAGATGTTGCGAATCTGCTCGGCGCTGATCTTCCGTTCCGTGAGAGTCGTGACCATCACATCTTCATGCTTGAATTCATCCGTAAGGATCCCACGGAGCGCCTCGCCCAGTGGTTCCTTCTTGTAGGCTTGCCACAGCGTCAGATATTTGCGGACTCCATGCACTTCGATTGCCTCGAGAATGAGATGAATGGCTCCCGTTCCGAACAGACGGCAGACGAATATGAGCAGGCGGAGCTTTAGCCGCCTTCCGATATCGAGCCGATCCGTGTGCAGGCCGAAAAAGTCTTGCCAGAATCTCAGATGCTCCTCTTCGACTGCGACGAGCTTGTCGAGCGTGTCTTGCACATCACAGTCGCCGGTCATAGCCTTCAGTTGACGATAGAGGGAGAGGTCGAACAGTTCGTCCAGAACCAACGTTCTGGCTAAGTGAAGGTCATGAGAAGATGTGGAAATCATGAGTGACGGATAGAAAAGGATTATAGCGAAATGTGTCCGAGGCGTCGATAACCGGTATGCCGGCATAGTGCTGGCTAGATGGACCGACTAGGAACGGGCATCTTCATTCCCGCGATTTTCTTGACGGAATTCGCACCTTGCGATAGAAAAATACAAGCTCAATCGAGAGGGCCATTCGCGCATGAAGCCATCCCCAAGAAAATCCCGCACGTTGGTCAGAATCCCCGTCGAGTTCGAGAGTATTGCGGACGACACCGAGTTGAAGGGGAAGGGATACACGCTTGATCTCAATATGAACGGCTGCCGGGTTGAATCCCATACCATCGTCCCACGTGGCAGTTATTTACGGCTGCGGCTGACGATTCCGAAGGTGCCGGCGCCAGTGCTGATTGGGATGGCCCGGGTACGGTGGGTTCAAGCCCATTCCTTTGGCGTTGAATTCATCCAGCGGTCCGCAGACGACATTCCTGTGATCAACCGAGTGACGGCCGAAAGCACGGAACAAAAAGAGTCCGTGGGCCGCGCGATCCAACAACGGGCAGGCACTGCCAACTGCACGGTCCTTGTCGTTGAAGATGATGAGGATGTGCGGCACCTCTGCGCACGCACACTCGAGGAGATTGGGTGCAAGGTCATCAAGGCGGCCGGTAGCACAGAGGCACTGCAGGCGTCTGCCGCCTACATGGGACCGATCCACCTCCTTCTGATCGATCTCATTCTGCGTCCGCCAGTTCTTCAGTTGCAGTCAGGCGGAGAACGATATCCACGGGTACATGGACATGAACTGGTGAACCATATCCTGCGAATCAGAAAGAAATGTCACGTGGTGTTCATGTCCGGTCACGACGACAGTGCTCTGAAAACCCTCGGCATAGATGTGGGAGAGGCACTCTGTTTGCAAAAGCCTTTCAGCCGGGAGGATCTGCTCGTTGCCATCAACCAGGCCATGGCCGCTTCACCTTGCGAATACCGGGAATCCCGCCCGGACAAGCCCAAAAAGGCGGCCAATTCCCGCTAGATCGTCTCACTGATCGGTTCTGGACGAAACACACACCAATCCACCCATCGATGACGCCACAGTCCGCAGCATGTGACCCCGTCGTCAGCCCATCAGGAAATACGCACCGAACCCGATAGCAGCCAGGACAGCGATACTCAGCATCGCTTTTTCGTGGCCGCACATTCCTGCTTGAGCCTTGCAGGCGGAGAGTGAACACATGACCGACATACAACCTCCAGGGCAACTAGGACATCATAGCGCACCCCTGAAATCAAGCAGGTAAACCATGACCGACGGCAGCAAAACGAGCACGGTCATCGCCGTGTCAAGGCTTGTCTGGTCTCATCAAGGTGTTTTTGCAGATGGCGAGAGGTCCGATAGGATAAGCGTTAGTTTTTCTGACAAGTTAGGCAAGTAAGATACGCAGAGGTCGAACTGGCAAAGCATAGCCTCCTGCCCGCTGATGGACAGGAGGCATTTAGTGGTCTTACCGACAATTAGGCGGGGGGCTGTTTCCGAAAACCTGTTTGAGATTCGTCCAGCGTTCGAATTCTTGGGTTGAGAGGTCACGCGCTCCCAAGCTGCCGGATTTGGTAGACAATTTCACCCATTCCTCGTACATGGCACATTCTTCGGCGGAAGCTGCCGGTAGAGCAGATCGAGGAACTCTGACGGCATTGTCTCGTTCGGCGGCGGCCGGTGCCGATGATTTGGAGCTAAATTCCGAAGCCTCCGGAATGGTGCTGAAACCCTCCTTGTCGGATTCTTGAACAGCATGACAGCCCGCGCGAGGCTGGTCCGTATACACTTCACCGGGGCACACGTACATTGCAGCAGCGAGAACAATGGTTTCCAGCATGGAAGGCCCTCCTATAAACACCGGTAGCACAACAGTAACATGGAAGACCCGAACCAGAAAGAAAATCCACGTGTTTCTCAGCTTGCCATCGTCCGATCGCCTCTCGCCTCAGTCCATGGTCAGCACGACGCGAAACCTCGCCTTTCCGCTCAACATGCGGTCATAGGCCGATGCCACCTGTTCGAGGGAAAAAGTTTCAACCATTGGTCGTATTCCGGTGAGAGCGCAAAATTTCAGGGTGTCTTCAGAATCGCGCCCCGTCCCGGACGGCCATCCTTGGATCGATCGCCGTGCCCCGATGAGCTGAATCGGAGTCACAGTAATCGGGTCGGCTGAGGCGCCGACGACTAGAAGCTTCCCGCCGACAGTCAGCCCATCAACAAGCGCGGACATAGACTTACTGTCAGGGGCGGTAGACAGGATGACTGTGGCACCTCCCATTTTCGCCAACTCACCGGCTGCGTTGGCCGAACCCGCGTCAAGGTATTTCGCTGCTCCCAATCGAAGTGCGAGAGCCTCCTTATCCTTTCCTCTTCCGATGGCCACGGTATGGAATCCCATCTTGGCGGCGAACTGAATTCCAAGATGTCCCAGGCCTCCTAACCCCTGAACGACGACCAAGTCTCCCGCGCGCGCGCCGCTGTGCCGAAGACTATTAAAGGTTGTGACACCCGCACACAAGAGGGGAGCGGCTTCCACCGGGGAAAGATCATCGGGAATCGCTGCGAGGGTTTCGCTTTTTGCAATCATATATTGGGCGTAGCCGCCATCATGGCTGAACCCGGTGACCTTGAACTCATGACAACCCATGAAGTCTCCTCGACGGCAGGGCATACAGCGGCTGCAATGGCCGCCATGCCAGCCCACACCCACTCTCTGCCCCGTCTTCCAGTTTGGAACATCCTCACCGGCAGTATCGATCACTCCCGCGACTTCATGCCCTGTGATCCGAGGGTATTGGAGCGCCGGCCAATGTCCCTCCTTGACAAACACATCGCTATGACAGACACCGCAAGCCTGCACTTTGATGCGAACCATACCGGGACCAGGATCGGGAATCGCCCGTTTCACAATTTCAAATGCACCGCCGGGATTATTGATCTGGGCCGCAGTCATTTGAGCCATGGTTGCCTCCCAAAGGATGTGGTCGTGAGGGTATAGAAAGAGCCTAGTTCATCCGATTCGATCAGGGCAAGATCCAAGGCGGACTCAGATAACAGGGTGCATCGCTATATGGCTCCATCAGGATATTTCCCGCAACACAGTTCGCTTCATGATAAAACATGGACGTCGCCTTTCAAAGTAAGGGATCGAGGAGGTGCGAAGAAAAATATGAGTGGTCAGCCGTACAGGATGCGAATCATTGTGGCGGTCTGTCTTCTCGTGATGTGCTCATGCTCCAGTGATCCTGTGCCAACTGGAACATTCGTCCACGAGAAGTTTGTCGATCTCACACATCCGTTCGAACCGGAAACAATCGTCTGGCCTACCGAGCAAAACTTCAGGCTGATCACGCAGTTCCAAGGAGACACGCCGGCAGGCTATTACTATTCTTCGAATCGCATCGAGATGCCCGAGCATGGCGGCACTCACATCGACGCGCCGATCCACTTTGCCAAGGGCGGCCGCACCCTCGACCGAATACCTCTAGATAAATTGATTGGTGCAGGGGTTCGGATTGATGTGTCGTCATCATGCAGCCGCGAGCGGGACTATCGGGTGATGGTGCGGGACCTCCAGCAATGGGAGTCGCTAAACGGAACTATCCCGTCTCATGCTATCGTGCTGCTCGACACGGGGTTCGCCCGTCTTTGGCCCAATAGGCGAGATTATCTGGGAACGGAGCTGAGAGGACCGGCAGGTGTGCGGGAACTTCACTTTCCCGGATTGCATCCTGAGGCGGCTGCGTGGCTGATACGCGAACGGCATGTGAAGGCCGTCGGCATCGACACCGCTTCTATCGATTACGGACAGTCTATTGGATTCGAGTCACATGTGACATTGTTGTCCAACGACATTGCTGTATTCGAGAATGTAGCCGATCTCTCATTACTTCCAGCTCGCGGGTTTAATGTGGTGGCGTTGCCGATGAAGATTGCGGAGGGATCCGGCGGACCTTTACGCATCATTGCGGTGATGTCGGAAGCGAAATAGTGCGCAGGCTTTTCTGTTCCGGTGGACTCGAGCGTTCTTTTCAGGCGAAGGACAGAAAACTCAGCGTCAATTGCATAATCCCGTTTACGTTCCACGACAGCACTAGCTGGCAGCCAATCTCCAACCTTTTGGTCTGAGCGGCTTCTGCAACCCTGATGAAGCAATGGAGTTGAAAGTGGACATGGATTCGATGAGAGACTGCGGTCGCCGAGGCGACCGCAGTGAAGAAGGTGATAGGCGGTTCGATTAGCCGGAGGGGGTGTTCCGGCACTCGTACAGAGCAGTACTCAAACCGTCACTATGTCCCCATCTCCCAACTCGCCAAGTACTTTTCCTGTTCTTTCGTCAGTTTGTCGATCGCGACTCCCATGCCGGCCAACTTGAGCCGCGCGATTTCCTTATCGATCGCCGGGGGAACGGGATAGACCTTCTTTTCGAGCATCTTATAGTTCTTCACGATATATTCGGCGCCGAGCGCTTGGTTGGCAAAGCTCATGTCCATCACGCTGGACGGATGACCCTCGGCCGTGGCGAGATTCACCAACCGGCCTTCGCCAAGCAAGCTGACCCGATTGCCGTTCTTCAAAGTGAATTGTTCAACGCCCGTGCGGATGATCTTCCGTTTGCGGCTCATCTTCTCGAGCGCTGGTATGTCCAGTTCGACGTTGAAGTGGCCGCTATTGCACACGATCGCTCCATCCTTCATCTCGGCAAAATGCTCACCGCGGATGACTTTCAAATTTCCCGTCACCGTCACGAAGAAATCACCGATCGGAGCAGCCTGCTCCATAGGCATCACACGGAATCCGTCCATGACGGCTTCCAGTCCTTTCAATGAATCGACTTCTGTCACGATCACATCGGCACCCATGCCCTTGGCTCGCATCGCGATGCCGCGGCCGCACCAACCGTAACCGGCGACGACGACGACTGATCCGCAGACAAGCCGGTTTGTCGCACGCACGATGCCGTCCATCGTGGACTGCCCGGTCCCATAGCGGTTGTCGAACATATGCTTGGTATCGGCATCGTTGACCGAAATGACCGGAAACTTGAGGACTTTCTTCTCCGCCATGCTTCGAAGGCGAATGACCCCCGTGGTGGTCTCCTCGGTGCCTCCGATCACGTTCTTCAACAGGTCCTTCCGTTTGGAATGCAGATGAGAAACGACGTCTGCCCCGTCGTCCATCGACACGTGTGGGCGGTGGGCGATGGCCGATTCGATATGGCGGTAATAAGTCGCATTGTCTTCGCCCTTGATCGCAAAGGTCGGGATGCCTTCATGCTGAACCAACGCAGCGGCGACGTCATCCTGAGTACTGAGAGGATTGGACGCACAAAGGCGCACGTCCGCCCCACCTGCCTTCAGGGTAATGGCCAGATTGGCAGTCTCGGTGGTGACGTGTAGACAGGCAGTCACCCGTACTCCCTTGAGCGGCTGCTGTCGTTTAAATCGCGTTCGGATGAGCCGCAACACGGGCATCGTGGCTTCTGCCCATTCGATTTTCAGTCTGCCCTGATCGGCCAGCTTAATGTCTCTCACGTCGTAATCCACAGAGTCCTCCTCTTTGTGATCTTTGTGTAGGAATCGCTGCCCAAGAAAAGGGGGACGGGTTGGTGGAACCCGTCCCCCTCATTTATCGACTCATACGCCCAAGGCGATTACAGTCCGGCGTCCTTGCGCAGGATCTTCGCCTTGTCCGTCTTTTCCCAGGTGAATTCCGGTTCATTCCTGCCGAAATGACCGTAGGCCGCGGTCTTTCTAAAGATGGGCCGGCGGAGCTTGAGGTGATCGATGATCCCTCGCGGAGTCATTGGGAAATGTTTGCGCACGAGTTTGTCGAGGTTGTCCACGGACACTTTTTCGGTGTTCTTGGTATCTACCAACACGGACACAGGATCGGCGACGCCGATCGCGTATGCGAGCTGAACTTCGCATTTATCGGCAAGTCCGGCGGCCACGATATTCTTGGCAATGTAACGGGCCATGTACGAAGCAGAGCGGTCAACCTTTGTGGGATCCTTTCCGGAAAAGGCACCGCCGCCATGACTACCATGACCGCCGTATGTATCGACAATGATCTTCCTTCCGGTCAGTCCTGTGTCACCCATTGGACCACCGACCACGAATCGTCCGGTCGGATTGATATGATGCTTGACGCTAGTCAGGTCGTAGAGTCCCTTCGGCATGACCGGCTTGATCACCTTTTCCATGATTCCGCGTTCGATCTGCTTGTTGGTCACGTCCGGGCTGTGCTGAGTGGAGACGACAATGGTATCGATACGGACCGGCTTTCCGTTTCGGTATTCCACTGTGACCTGGGACTTGCCATCCGGACGCACCCACGGAAGGATGTTTTTCTTTCGGACTTCAGCCAGGCGGCGGGTCAATCGATGCGCCAGGACGATAGGCATGGGCATCAACTCCGACGTTTCATTCGTCGCATAGCCAAACATCAGACCCTGGTCTCCGGCTCCGCCCGAATCGACTCCCATGGCGATGTCGCCGGATTGTTGATGAATAGCCGTCAGGACGGAGCAGGTATTGCAGTCAAAGCCCCAAGACGCGTCGCAGTACCCCACGTCTTTGATGACATCGCGGATGATGTCCGGGATCTCGACGTAAGCTTTGGTCGATATCTCGCCGGCTACGAATGCGATGCCGGTGGTCAGGATAGTTTCACAAGCCACTCGGCTGAATTTATCCTGACCGATGATGGCATCCAGAATGCCGTCGGAAATCTGGTCGGCGATTTTATCGGGATGTCCTTCGGTCACAGACTCGGACGTGAACAAATAATTGTTTCTCATCGGCTCCTCAGTGTGATTCGGTGAAAGAAACCCCAGCCGCTTCGGTGTGACCCGGGTGACGTCGGGGTGCTTTGCAGAATAGAGGCGATATTAACGGAGATATGCTGCTTTGTCCATCACTTCAATAGTACTGGACGGGGATTCCAATAGTAGGGGCTCTGCAGGCCCTACACAGCGGGCGAGGTTTGCTTGACACTTGTTTTCCAGCACTTGTAAGATGCAAGCGTTTGCGATTTCCCCCGCCTTGCAATAAGGCTAAGGGTGCTCTCGGGAGTGAAGGCTATCCCCTTGGCTCAGTACCGTCTTAGCTCCAATTCAACGATGTTGTAATGATGGTGTGCCTGATGGAAGAACTAAGGTATCCGGGTAATGAATATGCCGCCTGAGACGGTATCACCCCAGGACGCTCCACGGTCCCCGGCTCCTGGTATCGGCTGGAATGAGTTTTCACGTGAACTGGTGGACTTTTTCGCCTCGATCAGGCTGGCGATGTTTCTGTTCCTCTTCATTGCAATGACCGCCACCATCGGAACCGTCATACAGCAGGGGGAACGGCCTGAAACCTACATTCAGGAATACGGGGAAAATGCCTATCGGTGGTTTCTTCGACTTGGGTTTACCGACGTCTACCATACATGGTGGTTCACGAGTCTGCTCGGACTGCTGTGCGTGAACTCTCTCACCTGTTTCTATAAACGGTTCCCGGCTGTCTGGCGTTCCATGAAGCAGGACAGGGTCAGCGTGACCTTGAGCTTCATTCAGGGAATGAAACAGCGGGCAGAGATGCATGTTTCGGGTAGCAAGGAATCCGTCGCCAAGCAATTGGCCCAGCACTTTATCGAAAAAGGCTATCGCGTTCTCGCAAAAAACGATGCCGGCGATGTCACGGTGTACGCGACGAAGGGAGTGATGGGCCGGGTAGGCGCTCATATGGCCCATCTCAGCGCCACGGTCATCGTACTGGGCGGACTTCTAGGGAGTTATTACGGCTTTCAAGAGTTCGGCGTGTGTCTCGAAGGCCAGACCTACCATATCCCGCGAGGCAACTTTGACTTGAAAGTAGACAAGTTCTGGATCGATTACCATGAGAACGGGTCCGTCAAGTCATACAACAGTACGTTGACCGTCCTAGATGGTGGGCAAGCGAAGTTGACGAAGACGATTACGGTGAACGATCCGCTGGTCTATAAGGGAATCTGGTTCTACCAATCCAGTTACGGTGACGCATGGGACCAGATCGAAATCGCGCGGGTCAATATCAAGGAGAAGCAATCCGACAAGGTGATCAAGACAGTCGATCTCGAGTGGCAAAAGGAGCAGGCCGTCGATGATCTCAAATTAAAGTTGGCCATCACGGATTTCGTAGCGGACTTTGCATTCAACTCCACGGAAAAGAAGGTCTATTCCAAGACCGTCGAACATGCCAATCCAGCGATCAAGCTGGCAGTGAACGAACGTAGCACGGTGGAGGCGACGCCGTGGATCTTCTATCAATTCCCGGATTTGTTCGACATCAAAGATTCGAAATATCAGTTCGAGCTGATTGGCTATAAGCCAAAGAAATACACGGGTTTGCAAATTGCCAAGAATCCCGGCGTCAATATTGTCTGGATAGGTTCCACGATGATTGTCGTCGGCATTACGTTGTCTTCTTTCATTTATCACCGCAGGATTTGGACGAAGATCATTCCCGATGGAGATGGCGTTACCGTGCATATCGGAGGAACGACGCACAAGAGTCTTATCGATTTTCAAAAGGAATTTCGTAAGCTTACTGAGAAAATCCACACATTTTCCGCATAGCCGATAGTGGTCAAATCGTACCTGACTTGGGTATGATGAACGATCGGGAATGTGGTATCGATCAACGGAGGATTTATGGCCCGCTCGTTGTTCTTATTCGACATGACTTTTTGGCTCTATCTGGCTTCGTTGACCCTCTACATCGCCTATCTGTTCGCGCGCCGTCCTGCAATGGCATTCGCACCGGCAGGACATCCTATTGAGAATTTTGACGAGCGTGACGGGGCATGGGCCACACAACTCGGACAGGTAGCCACGCTTGTGACCATATTCGGCTGGATGGTGAATACGGCCGCGCTCTTCACGCGCGCGTTTGAACGACTCCAACATTCAGGGACGTTTGCGCCCTGGTCGAATCAGTTCGAAGCAATGGCGTATGTGTCCTGGGCGATCATTCTTGGGTATGTACTGCTTGAGTTGCGTTACAAGATCAAGGCGATAGGCGCGTTCGTCGTGGGAATAGGATTTATCGCCATGGGGGCCGCCTCTTTATTGCCCTATCGATATCAAACCGCCGAGCCATTGGTTCCAGCCCTCAATAGCTATTGGATTTATATTCACGTATCCGTGACGTTGACCAGTTATGCTGCATTCGCGATGGCGGGCGGACTCGGCCTGATGTACCTATTTAAGGAACGGGCAGAACAACACGGGAGCAAATCGCGTTTTTATGCTGCATTTCCAGACCTTGAGACGATTGATGAACTCGGATACAAGGCCATCATGATCGGGTTTCCTCTTCTGGCATTCGGCATCATTCTCGGAGCCATGTGGGCTAATTATGCATGGGGGGGGTATTGGAGTTGGGATCCCAAGGAAACGTGGTCGCTTATCGTATGGCTCATCTATGGCGCGTATATCCATGCCCGGATGACCAGGGGATGGGAGGGGCGACGGGCGGCGATTTATGCCGTCTTCGGATTTCTCATGGTCATTTTTTGCTTCTGGGGAGTGAATTTTTTATTGTCGGGACTTCACGCCTACGCTTGATGAGGCGGAGAACCGGCACCCAACCGGATAGACCGGTTTCGAGCCTGCGGAAGGCTCACAGAAGAGGACACCCGTGTCAGACCAGCCGACAACTTCGTTATCAGATTCGACCGGCCGTTCCCGCCCGCTGATCTTCGTCATCGGAGCCGTCATTTTCGGCCTCGTGTTTGGCATCGTTTGGATGCAAAGTGCGAAGTACGAACCCTTGGTCATAGGAAAAATGGCTCCGGATTTTGCTTTGTCTGATCTCAGTGACAAGCCGTATCGGCTGTCCGATTTTCGTGGGAAAGTCGTATTTCTCAATTTTTGGGCTACCTGGTGCAAACCGTGCCGCGAAGAAATGCCTTCGATGGAAGTGCTCAACAAGAACTTCGAGAAGGATGGGTTGGTGATCCTGGCTGTCAGCATCGATCGTGTCACGACGACCAAGGATATTCCTCCATTCGTCAAGGGCATGAACCTGACGTTTCCCGTCCTCATCGATTCTTGGGGAAAGACGGACAAACCGTACAAGCGCATGGGCGTTCCCGAGACATTCATTATCGATCAGGAGGGGATCATTCGTGAGATCGTGATCGGACCCCGTGATTGGACGAGAATCGATAGTCTTCAAATCCTGACGAAACTATTGAATGTGACCCCAAAAACTGCCGCCGAATCCTCGATTGTCTTAGAAAGGAAGAGAGGATGAAGTCCGCTTTGTCCATAGGAGCGGGTGTCGCCGTCATCACATTATGGACAACGGTCCTCACGGCTGGCGTGGTCATTCCCAGTCCCGTGGCCAAGCGGGGAATCGTCAAGACAGGGGACGAAGCTCCTAATTTTCAATTACGGGATATGGAAGGGCGGCTGGTCGCGTTATCGGACCTTCGCGGCAAAGTCGTGCTGCTCAACTTTTGGGCAACTTGGTGCGGGCCCTGCCGAGTTGAAATGCCGGCGATGGAAGAACTGTATAGAACGTTCGGGCGGAAGGATTTTGAAATCCTGGCCGTATCGACGGATGCGCAGGGGGTCACGGTCACCCGCCCATTTCAGCAGGAAAATCATCTGACGTTTCCCATCCTCCACGATGCGGACTTTCGTGTTGGGCTGACATATGGAGCCCGTACCCTCCCAATGACATTCATGGTCGACCGACAAGGTATCGTGCGGCACCAGATTTTTGGCGCACGGGACTGGAGCGCCCCTGAAGCCCAGCAATTGATCCGCTTGTTGATGAAGTCGTAGTAGGCTGTGACACAATCAATCTCACAAATCTCGCTGCTTGCCGCATTTTCAGCAGGGCTGCTCTCATTTGTCTCCCCATGCGTCCTGCCGCTCGTCCCATCATACATTTCCTACATTACAGGATTGTCGATCGAGCAATTGACCGATGCGACCGCCCGTTCGAGATTCAAGACCACAATCGTGGTCAACTCGCTCCTCTTCATCGCGGGGTTTTCTGCCGTATTCGTCGCCTTTGGGGCGTCCGCCAGTTTTATCGGGCAGATGCTGATCACCTATCAGGACCATATTAGGAGAGTCGGCGGCGTGCTGATTATCGTGTTCGGGTTGTATTTACTGGGGATTTTGAACATTAATTTCCTGCAAATGGAGCACCGGTTTCAATTCCGTAACCGGCCGGTCGGCTATCTCGGCTCATTTCTCATCGGCGTGGCGTTCGCTGCCGGTTGGACACCATGCGTCGGTCCTGTGCTCGGAACCATTTTGTTATACGCGAGTACTACGGACTCATTGCTAAACGGCATCCTCCTCCTTACGAGCTATTCCCTCGGGCTAGGTCTTCCCCTGTTTCTCACGGCTCTCGGAGTCGACCGGTTTCTAGCCTATTTCAAACAGGCGCGTGCATACCTTTGGGGAGTCTCCACGGTGAGCGGGGTCATGCTAGTGGTCGTGGGCGTGATGATTTATGCGAATTCACTGACGATGATCACGAGCTTCCTGGAACGCTATGGAATCGGATGGTATCTCGGCCAATGAGAACCGCTGAAAAAGCTTGCAGCATCGTTCTCATGCCAGCGCGAGCGTCATCCGTACTGGCAAAATTTCGAACTCATCCGGTGATTGCCAGGAACCGCCAGATACGGTGAGAGGCTCACACCCCATAAGAGTGACCCCGAGTGCATACACGCTTAGTAGTACGGGTTTCCTCTTGAGAGGAAAGTCGAAGGAAAACGACTGGCTCAGGGTCTGCGGATCAGCACCAGGCGCCGATTCGGCAAGTTACAAATGAGGGGGCCAGCCCATTGGCCGAGGGAATGCGAAGGGAACTACCAGTGGTCTCGGGAACAACTCCAGCGGCAAGGCTCGATTGATCACCGGATGAAGAAGGGGAGGCTTCAACGGATGCGGGCTCATCTTGTTTCTTGGCCGCGACAGCAGTCGGTTTACCACCGTTTATTTTGGCCAGCAGTTTCGCCCCCTCTTTGGAGTGTGTACTATTCGGATACTTTTCCGCCAGCAGCGTGAGTTTTTCACTCGCCCAGTCATCCGCGCCCAGGTCGTGGTAACTCAACGCCAAAAAATATAGGGCATCGGGAGCGACGGACTTATCTGGATAGACCTTCATGATCTGGTCAAACCGGTGGGCAGCTGCCAGGTATGACCCTCTTCGATAATAGAACTGTCCGACAAATAAATGCATCTGAGCCAGGAGATCATGGCATTCCTGCAATTTTTCACTCGATGGACCGTCGTATCTGCTTCCGGGATATTCGCGACGTAATCGCTCGAACGATTCGATGGCCTTCTGAATAGGTTCCGGATCGCGTTCGATGCCTTTGGCCCGTTTCATCTGGCTTTCACCGACCCGAAACGCCGCATAGGGTGCGAGCACATGCGTGCGATGGAGATCGAGGAAGTGATTGTATTCCACGATCGCTTCGGCGTATTCCTCCTTTTCGAAGAAGGCCTCGCCGCGCTTCATGATGACGTTCGGATCGTAGTTTTTTTCGATAGTATCGCCCAGGAAGATGGACTCGTCCGTTCCACTCACGTTTTTCTTGGCAGTAGGGTCGGCATTTTTGGGCGTGCTTGAACACCCGACGGCGAAGGAGAAGGCTCCGATCAGGAGCATGAACTGTAACGGAATGCCCGGCCACTGAGTACGTATGACCGAACGTATCATCGATAGCATAAAGTGATGCCCTAGTTTGTAGCAGGAGAGTCTCCAAATTGCAACGAACTACGATGAGTTGACCCCCATACCATCGGGACCTATAATCCCGCGCAGAAAGCAAACGTGGATCGACCGAGAATCCAGCTTGAGCATGATCCGGACTCGAATAATTGGCACAGGTTCGTACTTGCCAGACCGTGTGGTCCCAAACGGTGAATTAGGCGCCGGTTTGGGAACCAACCCTGCGAAGGTCCTTCGATTAACTGGTATTTCCGAACGTCGTCGGGCGACGGAATCGCAGGCTTCCTCTGACCTTGCTGTTGAAGCATGCCGGGAAGCATTGACGTCCGGAGGGGCCCTCGCCTCGTCAATTGAGGCCATCTTAGTATCGACCACTTCGCCGGACAGCGCGTTTCCGTCTACCGCCTGTCATGTCCAGCATCGGCTCGGTTGCCGTGGGGTAGCGGCGTTCGACCTGGCCGCTTCCTGCTCCGGATTTCTGTACGGACTGTCGATGGCTGATGCCATGATCCGAAGTGGTCAGATAAAACAATGTCTTGTAGTGTCCGCTGAGGTGAAATCTAGTTCGGTTGATCCCGCGGACGCCGACACCGCATTTCTATTTGGGGATGGGGCGGGAGCCGTGGTTGTACGCGCGGAGTCAGGACCCGATCAGCAGACTCAGGGGGTGCTGGGAATCAGATTGTACGCCGATGGGGGGAGGCACAATCTGATTCATATCGCGGCGGGAGGATCGAGAAATCGGGCTACGGTGGCCGCCATCCAGGCGAATGAACATAAGATACGGATGGAGGGGGGGCCGCTTTTTCGTCTGGCAGTCAGAAAGCTGGAACAGGCCATTCGAGATATTTTAAAGGAATTCGGAGTGGGATTGGATGACATCGCGCAAATCCTCCTGCATCAAGCCAACGGTAGGATCCTCTCTTGCCTCACGGAGAGATTGGGCGTGTCTGCATCCAAAGTCTGCTCTGTCATCGAGCGGTATGGCAACACTTCGTCGGCTTCTTTGCCAATAGCATTGGACCATGCAGTTCGGAACGGCAACGTTCACGAGGGCGACGTGGTGCTACTGGGGAGTTTCGGAGGAGGAATTACATGGGCTGCAGGATTGGTCAAATGGTAACGATGAGCCCGAACACGAGACAGGCGGTGCGAGGAACGCAAACAACAGGAAGGTTTTCCATCGGAGGAGCCCTGTCATGATGTTCGGATTGATACCGAGAGAAGAAGCCTTCTTCGAATTGTTCAAGAAGGCGGCTCATAACATGATCGAGGGAAGTCGTCTGCTTGCCGGGATGATGAAAGATTTACGGTCCCCCATTGATCAGGCCAAACGGATCAAGGATGTCGAACATATCGGGGACGGCATCACACATGACATCGCACTTCGGTTGAATCAGACCTTTATCACTCCGATCGATCGCGAAGATATTCACGATCTCGCCAGCGCGTTGGACGACATTCTGGACGTGGCGGAGGCCGTGGCTGACCGTTTCGTCCTGTACAAGGTGACACAGCCGACACCGATGGCCGTCAGGCTTGCGGAGATCTTGTATCAGGCTTCAGTCGCAGTCGGGCGTGGGGTCGACCGGCTTGGGCTGCCGCATCCGCAAATTCAGGAATGCAGCGTTCAGGTGAACAGCCTCGAGAACGAGGCCGACCGCGTATCCCGTGATGCCATATCCGAACTCTTTGAGAAGGAAACGGACCCTATCGCGGTCATCAAGTGGAAAGAGATTTACGAAGGGTTCGAAGCCGGAACCGACCGCTGCGAAGACGTCGCCAACATCCTGGAACGAATCTCCATTAAACATCACTGAGCAGAGGCCGAACCTCTACATCCGACACCATGCCTGATCTCGGCGGAATGCTTCTCCTTGTCATTTTTCTCGCACTGCTGTTCGATTTTTCGAACGGATGGCACGACAGCGCCAACGCGATCGCGACGGTCGTGTCCACGAGAGTCGTCCCCCCGTTTGTGGCCGTGATGGGCGCGGGAATACTGAACATCGCGGGAGCGTTCATGTCGACGGCGGTTGCCAAAATGGTCGGGTCGGGCATCGTGGATCCGGCATCCGTGACTCAGCAGATGGTTGCGGCTGCCTTGGCGGGCGCCATCTTATGGAACCTGTTTACCCTGCTCCTGGGTCTTCCGACGAGCTCTTCCCACGCGTTGATCGGCGGCTTAGTTGGAGCGGGAGTGACGCACGGCGGATGGAGTACGGTGAAATTTTCCGGCCTTCGGTCCGTTCTGGAGGCAATGGTACTGTCACCGTTCTTCGGATTTGCCATAGGACTGTCGTTCATGGTGATCATCAGCTGGTTGTTTTTTCGCGTGGCCCGCAGCGTGGCGACAAAACTCTTCAAACGCCTGCAATTGTTGTCCGCCTGTTTCATGGCCTTCAGCCACGGAGCGAACGATGCGCAAAAAGCGATGGGGATTATTACCCTCGCGCTGCTGTCTGCCGGTGAGATTCAGACGGCCGAGGTGCCCACCTGGGTCATCGGCTCCTGTGCCATAGCCATGGGACTGGGTACGGCAGTTGGCGGATGGCAGATCGTCCGTACGCTGGGTATGGGAATCGTCAAATTAGAGCCTGTCCATGGATTTGCCGCTGAAACCGGGGCTGCTGCCGTGTTGATGGTCACCGCCCATATCGGGCTGCCGGTCAGTACAACCCACACCATTACTTCTTCAGTGATGGGAGTCGGGGCCATCAAGCGCCTCTCGGCCGTTCGATGGGGTGTGACAAGGCGGATTCTCTATGCCTGGATCTTTACTCTTCCCGGCGCAGCCATTCTCGCCTCGATCATCTACGTGCTCGGCGCCAAATTCTCATAGCCGGCCCTGAGAGTCAGATACAGCCTACAGGATGGGGAGCCTCACGACGAACCGGCTCCCGGTGGGACTATTCGCTTCTGCCCAGACCTGCCCGCCGTGTCCCTCCACGATATGCTTGACGATCGCCAGGCCCAGGCCGGTGCCTCCCAGTTCACGTGACCGGGCTTTGTCGACCCGATAGAACCGTTCAAAGATGCGTGGCCGGTCCTGCTCGGGAATGCCGATTCCTGTATCAGCCACGCTAATCTCGATCATGTCTTGCGGATGGCCGGGCAGGCCGACATTGTGGATCGGGCGGGCCGCGACGGTGATGGTCCCGCCCTCCGGAGTGTATTTGATCGCATTGTCGACCAGATTCGCGAGGACTTGGAGCAGTCGCTCTTGGTCCCCGCTAAAGAGCGGAAGGCCCACCATGCCGACGGCTTGCAATTGGTGCTGTTTCTTATCCGCCAGAGGTTTGATCATGGAGAAGGTGCGTTCGATAAGCGAATCAATCTGCAGCGGCTCACGCTTGAAGTGCACCTGCCCAGATTCAATCTTCGACAGTTGAAGGAGGTCTTCCAGGATCAGGTTGAGCCGATCGCTTTGTTTAAGGATGATGTGAAGAAAATTAGTCCTGCTTTGCGGATCATCCTGCGCGCCGTCCAGCAGGGCCTCGACATAACCCTTGATCGAGGTGAGCGGCGTCCGTAATTCGTGAGACACGTTCGCCACAAAATCCTTTCGAATGCTTTCGAGCCGGCGAAGTTCCGTGACGTCATGGAAAATGAAGATGGCGCAGACGTCGTATTCTCCTTGCGCGCCTGCTGCCGAGGCCTCGATATGCACGCAGCGCCCCGAGTCCAGGAGAATTTCCTCTTGTTCCGTCGTCGATCCATCAAGGACCCTTGAGACAATCGCATCAAGCTGAGGATGTCTGAAGGCCCTGGAGTAATGATGCCCTCGCGCCTGTGACTTCGAGATGCCGAACATGCGTTCCAATGCCGGATTGACCTGGAGGATACGTCCCGCGCTGTCCAAAACCATCACGCCTTCCACCATGGACGTCAACATGGCGAGCAATTGAGCACGGTCGTCGGAAATTTCCGCGATGCTCGTGTTTAACTGGTCGGCCATTTGGTTCAGTGTATCGGCCAAGAGGCCGACTTCATCGCGCGACGACACACGAATCTTGACCGTATGATCTCCGCCCGCCAGTCTCTTTGCCGCCGATGCCATGTCCAGCAACGGCCTGGTGAGGCTTCCCGCCAGCCAGACGCTGAGACCGACAACGAGCAAGAACGCGCTGCCGAACGCAAGAGCGAGGTTGCGTTTGAGCGTCGCCTGTTCTTGGTCAAGCGTCGTCATCGGAAGTCCCAGCCTCAGATAGAGCGGTTGAACAGACGGATTGGCGTTGTGCAGACGTGTGGCGCGGTAGAGCGTCCGATCTCCCGTCGTTTTGCTGGCGCGCAGGTCCGTGCCAGTCCCCGTTGCCACGGCCTGCTCGATTTCCGGTCTCGTACGGTGATTTTCAACGGCGGCAAGGTCCCGGTCTTGGACCGCACTATCGGCCACGACCGTCCCGTCACTCGCGATGAGTGTGACTCTGGCCAGGGACCGTGTGCCGAGTTCCCGCAGGACGGATTGGAGTTGAAATCGGACAGCCGGTGCCTGGAGATCGGGAAACAGACCTCGTAGTTGATACGCGATCAGGCTGGTCCGGACTTCCAATGTCAGATGGGATCGAGTGAGTTCCTGCTGCTCCAGTGAGCGCGCGGCGAGAATTCCCGCGATGACGAATCCACAAATAAGGGCAAGCAGTGTGGCGAGCGCGACCTTCCAGCGGATCGAGATCGTCATGTCGTGCCAGGTCGCTCCTTCAATTTATAACCAAGGGATTTGACGGATAGAATCGCCTCATCGAGGAGCGAGATCTTTTGTTTGAGGCGACGGACATGCACATCGACGGTTCTCGTCGTGCCGAAGTAGTCGTACCCCCAAATGGTATTCAACAGGACTTCCCTGGTCAGCACGCGTCCGGGATTACGCAGCAGGTGTTCCAGAAGACCGAATTCCTTGGCCGTGAGCGGCACCTCTGTGCCTTGGACGGTGACTTCGTGGCGTGAGAGATCCATGACCACTGGGCCGTAGCGGTAGACAGTGGGACTGTCCGTGTGACTTCGGTCGAGTCTGCGGAACATGGCCTTGACCCGTGCCACGAGTGCTTTCGGGCTGAACGGTTTCGTGACGTAATCATCGGCTCCGAGCTCGAGACCAATGACGGTGTCGGACTCTTCCGCTTTGGCCGTCAGCATGATGATCGGCAGCAGAGCGGTTTCCGCGGAGGCGCGCAGACGTTTACAGACCTCAAGCCCGTCGATTTCCGGCAGCATCAGGTCGAGCACGAGCAAATCCGGCTTTTCGGATTTGGCCAGCTTCAGACCTTCGGTTCCATTGGCGGCCGCGACGACCCGGTATCCCTCCTTCTCCAGGTATAATTTGACCAGTTGAAGAATGTCCCGCTCGTCCTCGACGACGAGGATTTTTTTGATGCCGTTCTGTGTCATGGCGACGAGTCAGCGTACGGAGGTATGTGAAGCGTGTCAAGGCACGCTGTGACTCAGGATCCTCCTTGGGAGGTGTAATCTGTTGACGGAGACCGTCAATGTCACGTAAGGTGATGCACGGGTTGTCCAGTCAGAAAGGGGCCTGATTCCATGAAAATTTATCTCGCCAATCCGCGCGGATTCTGCGCCGGTGTGGACCGGGCCATCGATATCGTCGATCTCTCGTTGAAGAAGTACGGAGCTCCGATCTACGTGCGCCACGAGATCGTCCACAGCCGTCATGTCGTGAATTCATTGCGTCAGAAAGGAGCCGTGTTCGTGGAGGAACTCGGTGAAGTGCCTGAAGGCTCCGTCGTGATCTTCAGTGCTCATGGTGTGGCAAAGTCGGTCTGGGATGAAGCGAATCGTCGCCGGCTGCATGTCATCGACGCGACGTGCCCGCTCGTCATCAAGGTCCACAATGAAGTCAATCGCGACTATACGCAGGGGTATGACTTGATTCTCATCGGTCATGCCGGACATCCCGAAGTGATCGGAACGCTCGGACAGATCCCCGACAAGTTTCACCTGGTTTCCTCGGTGGAGGATGTTGAAAAGTTGCAGGTGGAAAATGCTCATTCCTTATCATATGTCACGCAGACGACGTTGAGCGTCGATGAGTGTCGTGACATCGTCGGGGCTCTTCATAAGCGATTTCCCAATATCAAAGGACCGCATCAGGAAGATATCTGCTATGCCACGCAGAATCGTCAGAATGCCGTCAAGGAACTGTCCAGGCTTGTCGATGTAATCCTGGTCATTGGATCGCCAAATAGCTCAAATTCCAATCGGTTGCGGGAGTTGGGCGAGCACTGTGGGATCAATTCTTATTTGATCGATTCCGCAGCCGACATCAATCCGGGCTGGCTGAAGAACGTCAATGCCGTGGGTATTACTGCCGGGGCGTCCGCTCCAGAAGTCTTGGTTGAGGAAGTCGTGGCGTATTTGAAGACCTATGGGTCTTCGGCAGAGGTGGAGCATTTGAATGTGATCGAGGAGGATGTAGAGTTCCTACTTCCGAAAGAGTTGATTGCGATCGAATCTGCAGGCAAGTCCGTCACCGCATGAGTCCCGCCTGTCCCTGTTTCGACCAAATATTGTAGGACTTGGCTAGCGCCTCCACTACAGGCTGTATTTTTCTTTGATTCCCCGGCCGGGCTGTGCTACAAAACTTGCCCGTGCAGTCCCCACACCGACCAGCAAAAACTTCTATCACAGAAGGAGCCGTGCATGTATCTCAAGTCGCTTGAGATGTTGGGGTTCAAGTCGTTCGCGGAAGCGCGAATCGAATTTCCGGAGGGTGTGACGGCGATCGTCGGCCCCAATGGAAGCGGTAAAAGCAACGTAGTCGATGCCATTCTATGGGTGCTGGGGGAACAGAGCACAAAAACGTTGCGCAGTGAAAAAATGGAAGACGTGATTTTCAACGGGACCGAGTTGCGCAAACCCTTGGGTATGGCGGAGGTCTCACTGATCATCAGCGGGCTCGATCATATCAAAGTCGATCCGCTCTCCGGTCTCACAAGCCAACTCGCGGAATATCAGGATCTGATGATCACACGCCGCCTCTACCGTAACGGAGACAGCGAATATCTGCTCAACAAGGCGGCGTGTCGTTTGAAAGACATCCGCAGCGTGCTGCTGGATACCAGAGCGGGAACGAAGGGACACACGGTTATTGCCCAGGGACAGATCGATCAGATTCTCAATGCCTCTCCGCAAGACCGTCGTGAGCTGATCGAGGAGACCGCAGGGATCGTTCGATACAAAAAACAAAAAGCCGAGGCGCTACGCAAGCTAGACTCCACACATCAGAATCTCCTGCGGGTGAGAGACATCATCGCCGAGGTCAAAAAGCAGTTGAATTCGCTCGAACGCCAGGCGCGTCAGGCGCGCTCCTATCAACTGCTTCAACAGGAAGCCCGGACGCTGGAAATTCGGTTGCTTACCGATGAATATCGAACGCTAAGCAGGGGCATCACCGACATTGAGAAGGCGCTTTCAGGCCTGACGGAACAGGAATCGGAGCAAGCAGCACAGCAGGGGAGACTCACCGCTGAACTCGAACGGACCAAGCTGTCGATTGCCCAGGCGGGCGAGGTCATTCAACAGCGCCGTCAAGAACTCGAACGCGTTGAACAGCAGCAATCGCAGGCGTTGACCGCCGCGGAGGTCGAACGGCATCGGGGTGAATTGTTTCGCCAGCAGCGAGTTCAGGGAGAGCGCGAATCCGAACGTATGCGGCAAGAGCAGGAACGGGTCAAGGCGGACGATGCGGTGCTGCGCGAAACGCTGGAAACGCTGGAATCGCAACTCGTCGAGCGCGAACAGGAACTCGAGGTGCTTGACTGTGAGGTGAAAGCCCTCTTGCACCGGCGGGCAAGCGTTGTACAGGAAGAGGAGCGCGGACGTGTGGACGTATTGAATCTTGCCGTCCTTGTGGCAAACACGGAGCAGAACCTGTCCCAATTGACGACACGGGTCGGCGACTTATCGGCACGAGAGACCCGAATGGCCCAGGAGCGGGAGGAGTTCCGCGCGCAGCATCTCGCGACGGCGGACAGACAGCATCAGGTGGGTCTTGATCGGCGAGAGGCCGAGACCTCTGTCGTCGAACTGCGCCATCGACAGCAAGAACTTGCGCAGTCTATGGAACAGACGGAACGTGCCGTGACGGAACTGGATCGCACAAATCTGCAGCAGGCCGAGGAACTCGCCGCCGCGGACTCACATTTGCGTGCGCTACAGGATGTTCTGCGCGAAGCGATGGGATATGCCCGGACGGGAGCCGAAGAATCCACGGCTCTAAAGGGTTGTGATGGCGTCCAGGAGGCAATTGCCGAGTGGCTTGAGGTTCCCTCAGGTCTCGAGCGCGCGGTAGAAGCTATATTGGGCGAACGGGTCCGAGGCTGGTTCGTCGATAACCCTGAGGCGGCAACACGAGCGGTGGGTTTTCTCACGCAACATGAACTAGGGCGTGGAGCGTTTCTTCCCCAGTCTCTCCGGTGGACAGAACGGCAGTCCGTCGAGCCGTGGTGGGAATTGCTTCGAGAATGTCCGGGCGTCGTCGGACAGGCTCTTGATCTCATCCGTGGTGACGACGCGCGCAACGCTGTCCGCGCCTATCTGTTCAGCGGCGTGGTCATCGTCGACACACTGGATGTGGCCATGACTCTGTGGCGTGCCGGAACCTGGACCGCTCCCGAGGGGCCGACGTTCGTGACACGTTCCGGTGAGGTTCTCGATGCTGCCGGGGTCGTAAGCGCTGGCCAGGCCGGAGCCTCGGGAGCCGGTCTTCTTGAGCGGCGTCGTGAAGTCATGGATCTCGATGCCAGGCGGACGCGCCTTGGGGAGGCCTTGGAAGAGGGGCGTTGCCGTCGCGAGCAGATGGGCGTAGCACTGCAATCGCTTCGTGAAGAATCACGAGTGGTGGCGGACTTCCTGCGTGAGGCCGAACTGAAGGCGCTCTCGCTTCAGAAAGATGAAACGGGGTTGCACCAGTTTCTCGGAAATTTATCACAACGCATCGAGGTGCTGGAGGGGGATTCAAAGCGCGACTCGGAGGAGGTTCAGAGACTCGAGCAGGAAGTCCGGCTGAACGAGGGACAGTTGGCCCAGTGGATGAGAGAAAAAATGGGACAAGAGCAGTCGCTGGGGCAAGTTCGCGCACGAGCGACTGAAATCGATCACCGGGTGCAAGAGGTGCAACAACGGCTGACGGCAGCACAGTTATCCGCCCAGGGTGTCCGCACGACCTGCGAGCATCATCGCCGGGACTTGGAGCGCGTCAGACAGGAACATGAAGAGGCCGTCAGGCGCAGCGAGGAACTCACCCAACAGCTGGAGTCCTTGAGTGGGTCCATTGAGCAGAGCGAAGCAGAACGCCGGAAGCAGGAAGATCTCTGTCGGGATCTGGGCGCCGCGGTCGACGCCGCGAAGGGGTTGTTGGTAGGGGCGCAGGATTGTCAAACGGAAGACCTGACCCGCGCACAAGGGATTGAAGTTGACCTGGACACTGTGCGGAATACGGTATCGTCCCTCCGAGAGCAACGGATGACCGTTGAGGTTAAGCGAGCCGAAGTGCGTACGCAACTCGGCGTCGTGGAATCCACGTTGACCGGTACCTATGAAGTCGATCTTGGGATGCTATCGGACCAATTTCAAACGGACGCATTGCCGGACGGACAGAATCAACCCGACCAGCCCGTAGATGATCCCAGGCAGCAACTGCAGAAAATCCGAGAGCGGCTCGACCGCATGGGACCGATCAATCTTGCGGCCATTAGCGAGCATCAAGAATTGGAAGAGCGGCATCGATTCCTGACAACGCAGGAGCAGGATCTCTCGAATTCGATCGCCTCGCTGAAAGAAATCATTCAACGCATCAATAGAACGACCAAGGACATGTTCGCCTCCACCTTTGCCGAACTGCAGGAGAAATTTAGCCAGGTTTTCGCGAAGTTCTTTCCTGGCGGCCGCGCCGAACTCCAGTTGGTGGATGCGGCGGTTGATGAATCCGGCGAGGGAACAGGCTCGGAGGATCCGGGAGTCGAGATCGTCGCACAACCTCCTGGAAAACGCCTGAAGAACATTACGATGCTCTCCGGAGGTGAAAAAACATTGACGGCCATGGCGCTATTGTTTGCCAGTTTCCTTATCCGTCCGACGCCGTTCTGCATTCTTGACGAGATCGATGCGCCGCTCGATGAGGAAAACATCGGACGGTTCACGGCCGTGCTCCGTGAGCTGTCCAGCGATGCGCAATTTATGGTCATCACGCATAATAAGCGCACGATGGGGATCGCAGATTCCTTGTTTGGGGTAACCATGGAGGAGCCGGGAATCTCGAAGCTCGTCTCGGTCCGCCTCAGCGATTTTCAACCAGCGTAGAATGATAATAGTCGAAAAACTCTTGTAGTTCAGGGCACTTCCGCTCTCCTCTTGCTTGACTTCGCTTGTGGTGTCTGTTATATCCCGAGACACTAGTCGTGGTCGATCCGCGTATCGAAAGCCCGGCATGCGCCGATGAGGTAAAATCGGTAGGGCCGATTCCTCTCGCGTCTATTCTTGCAGTCAAATCACGATGAACATTATTCGGACGTTACTCGATCGTCTCTCCGATAGTCTGTTTGTCACCGTGCCCGACAAGATCAGGCTTGCCACCGACCCGTCTCTGCTCCCATCTCTTCGGCTGGTTTCCGACAAGTCCTCCCCCGTGGTCTCCCCAGATGTGCCGGGCCGGCGTACGGCGTCACCGGTCGGGAGCCAACTGGATGCAATCGATGATGCGGTGCGGCGGAGCCAAGCCTGGTTTCTGTCCAGGCAGCATCAATCGGACGGCTATTGGGTTGCCGAGCTGGAAGCCGACACGACATTGACGTCCGAATATCTCATGCTGCGCCGTTTCCTCGACCGCGTGGATCCCGAGCGCGAGCGAAAAGCCGTGCGATACCTCCGCGCGACGCAACAGCCGGACGGAGGCTGGCCAATTTTTTACGGAGGTCCGTCGGAAATCAGCGCGTCGGTCAAGGCGTACTTTGCTCTCAAATTGAGCGGAGTTTCAGCGGAGGAACCGTTCATGATCCGCGGCCGCGACCGGATTCTCGAAATGGGCGGGGTCGTGCAGGCGAATGTGTTCACAAAAATCGCTCTGGCCCTGTTCGATCAATACGACTGGCAGGGCATTCCCAGTATGCCTCCCGAGATCATGCTTCTTCCCAAGCGATTCTACTTTAGTATTTATGCGATTTCCTATTGGTCGCGGGCGGTGTTGATCCCGTTGCTCATCGTGTTCGCAAATCAGCCGGTCTGTCATGTTCCGAAAGAGCAGGGGATTGACGAGTTGTATCTGTCTCCCCGCGCAGGCCTCCGATACCGGCAATTTCCGCCGTTTAACAAAGACCAGGGATGGTTTACGCCGCACAACGTGTTTGTGGTTCTCGATGCGGTGCTTAAATTGTACGATCGCATGCCGTTGAACTGGGTGCGGGAAAAGTCATTGCACCGCGCCGCGACGTGGATGTTGGAGCACATGAAAGGGACGGGCGGGCTCGGGGCCATTTACCCGGCGATGGCGAATTCCATCGTGGCCTTGCGGTGCTTGGGCTATCAAGTGGACGACCCGCTGGTTCAAAAAGCGCTGCGTGAAATCGAAGACCTGGAAATTTACGATTCCGTGGCAATCGGAGACCAGCGCGTCGACGCGCTGCACCTGCAGCCCTGCCATTCTCCAATTTGGGATACGTCGCTGTTGATCAATGCCCTCATCGAGGCTGGAATGGCACCGGATCACCCGGCTCTTCAGCGCGCCGGCATGTATTTGATGTCACGGCAGACCAAGACACTGGGAGACTGGAGATTCTCTTCTCCGCAGGCGGAGCCGGGAGGCTGGTATTTTCAGCACGAGAATGAACTGTATCCCGACGTCGACGATTCCGCGGTTGTCCTCATGGCGTTGGCGAAAATTCGTCTGCCTCAGGCCGAGGCCCTACAGGATTCGATTGAACGAGGACAGCGCTGGGTAGTGGCCATGCAGGGTTCCGATGGAGGCTGGGGGGCATACGACAAAGACAATAACCGCATCGTATTCAATTACATCCCGTTTGCGGATCACCATGCGTTGCTCGACCCAAGCACTTCGGACTTGACCGGCCGATGCCTCGAAATGTTGGCCGCGATCGGATACGATCGATCGCATCCGGCAGTGGCATCCGCCCTTAAATTCTTGAAACGCGAGCAGGAATTGGACGGCAGTTGGTACGGCCGCTGGGGGGTGAACTATATTTACGGAACCTGGTCCGTACTAGCCGGTCTCAGAGCGATCGGAGAGGACTTGTCCCAACCGTATATCCGGCGGGCTGTTGAGTGGCTTGAATCCAAGCAAAATCCCGACGGGGGTTGGGGAGAATGTTGTCAATCGTATGGCGAGTGTGAATGGAGCGGAAAAGGAGACAGCACGCCTTCTCAGACCGCCTGGGCCGTGATGGGGCTCATGTCAGCGGGCGTCACTGATTCGTTCAGTGTGGCACGGGGTATTCAGTATCTGCTCCGACAACAGATGAAAGACGGCTCCTGGGAGGAGATTCGCCACACGGGCACGGGTTTCCCGCGCGTGTTCTATCTGCGCTATCATTGGTACTGCCAGTATTTTCCTTTGTGGGCGCTGGCGATGTACCGCAATCTCAGGGCGCGCGGGAAAATGCGGGCTGATGAGGTTCGTCAGTCAAAATTGGCTTCCAGACCACGGGCCGATGCTTGATTGCTCAGTCGACGAATGCTGCTGTCCGTGAGCGAGCGGACTCGCGACCTGCTGTGAGCCCCGTCGCGATCTTTGCGGCCACTCGGTGGGAAGTTCGCGCCCTTCTTCGTGCTCTCCCGACAACACAGATGACAAGGATCGGTGGAATCCGCTGTTGGAGTGGTACGCACGGAGGCATTCCCTATCACATTGTGCAAACGGGTGTAGGACCGGAGCCTGCCGCCAAGGCCGCACGAGCGATAACCGAGGCTCGGGCTCCCGCGCTCATGATTTCGACCGGATTTGCCTGTGCCCTTGCCTCGGCGCGTATCGGAGATCTTGTCGTCGGAACTGACGTGCAGTCTGTGGCCTATCAGGCTGGATGGAAAAAGAATACAGCGACTTGGGTCTGCGATCAGCGAATGCGCAGTCGCTTGTTTCACGCCGCGAGCGGCGCGGGAATTTCAGCTCTTGATGGCGCCGTCGTCTCGGCGCCGACGGTCGTCTGCTTGGCCGGCGAAAAGCGCGATTTGGCCAGCATGACTCAAGCCGTTGGCCTGGACATGGAAAGCGCGGCGCTGGCAGGGGTCGCGGCCAGACGGGAGATTCCATTTTTGATCGCGCGTACGGTTTCTGATCTTGTCGACGAAAATCTCGCTGTCGATTTCAACCTCTTTCTTCGACCACAGGGGTGGGCGCGAGGAGTGCTCATGTTCGTCCGGCGTCCGTCCAGCATTCTGGATTTAAATCGCCTGAGGAGGCAGAGCCACATTGCGGCGGATCGGTTGACGACGGTGTTCCAAGCGTTCGCCGCCGACGCCTTTGGATTGTCAGAGTCGTGAGGGCCGTATAACGTGATCACATTCATTGAACATCTCGGAAAACAGGCAGTAGGGATGATCCGTGAGATGGGACGGATGCTGCTCTTTCTCGTGTCGTCATTCGCCTGGTTGATGCGGCCGCCTTTTCGACTGATCCAGTTCGTCAAGCAATTGCATTTTGTCGGCTACAAGTCGACGTTCGTGGTAGTTCTGACGGCCGGATTCACGGGAATGGTGCTGGCTTTACAGGGATACTACACGCTACGCAAATTCGGTTCGGAAGGATTGCTCGGTTCTGCGGTGGCACTGAGCATGATACGAGAGCTCGGACCGGTATTAGCAGCATTGATGGTCACGGCGCGTGCCGGATCCGCCATGACTGCGGAGATCGGTATCATGCGCATCACGGAACAGATTGATGCATTGGACACCATGGCGATCAATCCGCTGCAGTACCTGATCGCACCCAAATTGGTCGCCGGCCTGGTCGGGGTGCCTTTGTTGGTCGCCATCTTCGACGTCGTCGGGATCTATGGAGGCTATCTTGTCGGTGTCGAGCTCCTCGGGGGCAACGGCGGGGCCTACTGGAATTCTATCGAGTCCGCGGTCGAGTGGAAGGACGTGTACGGCGGGATCCTGAAATCGGTGAGTTTTGGGCTGATCGTCAGTTGGATCTGCTGTTACAAAGGCTTCTATACCAGGCAGAGCGCGGAGGGACTGGGAAATGCCACCACCGAGGCGGTGGTGCTGGCATCCGTGCTCATTCTTGTCTGGGACTATTTTCTTACGTCGGTGTTGTTGTAGTTCGAGAGATGCGTGAGCATCACGCGAGGAGCGCATTCAGTGTGGGGTGGTATTTCCAGGCATCGGTGCGGGACGCGGGCGTCGGAGACGCATGATTAAACTCGTCGGTGTGGAAAAAACATTGGGTGGGCAGCGCGTGCTGCAAGGACTCGATCTGTCCATTCCTATTGGAAAACTCACAACGGTGATCGGCCGCAGCGGCGAGGGGAAGAGCGTCCTCTTGAAGCACATGATCGGACTGATGCAGCCCGACCGCGGTGAAGTGTGGGTGGACGGTATTGAAATCTCGCATCTGAAGGAGAAACGGCTCAACGATATACGAAAGCGGTTCTCCATGCTGTTCCAAAGCGCCGCGCTGTTCGATTCTCTTTCAGTATTTGAAAATGTGGCTTTCCCGCTCCGCGAGAAGCTCCGGATGACCGGCTCGGATGTGACGAAACGTGTCGAGGAGAGGCTGGAACAGGTCGGGCTGCAAGGGATGGGTCACAAATTTCCGGCCGAACTCAGCGGGGGCATGCGAAAACGCGCCGGCCTGGCACGTGCGTTAGTCATGGAGCCCGAAATCATTCTGTTCGACGAGCCGACGACCGGCTTGGATCCGTTAATGGCGAAATCCATCCACGACTTGATCGTCGCCATGCAGCGGCGCTTTAAATTCACGGCCGTCATGGTCAGTCACGAAATTCCGGAAGTCTTCGCGATTTCCGATTGGGTTGCCATGCTGCGGAAGGGTCGGATTGCCGCCATGGCGCCGGCTGCCGAGTTTGTACAGATCACCGATCCCGAGATCCGGGAGTTCATTACCGTCGGCGGCACGGTCTCACTGCAGGGAGCACCGATGCGCGCGGCAAGGGAGGACGAATGGAAAAAGCCAAACTTGAACTGATCGTGGGCCTGTTCGTCTTGGCGGGCATCGTCTGCCTGGGCTACCTGTCGGTCAAATTGGGGAAGCTGGAACTCATTGGTGGAAACGTGTACGAAGTGATCGCACAGTTTACGACGGCTTCGGGACTCAAGCCAGGCTCGGCGGTGGAAATTGCCGGCGTGGAGGTCGGTCGAGTGCGCGGCATTCTGTTGAAGGACGACCGGGCCGCTGTGACGCTGGCAATCAATGATCAGATCAAGCTGTACTCGGACACGATTGCCTCTATCAAGACCAGAGGGATCATCGGTGAAAAGTTTCTCGCGCTGTCTCCGGGCGGCGGGGGCGACCAGTTGAAACCGGGTGATACGATCAGAGACACCGAGTCCGGACTCGATCTCGAAGAGTTGGTCAGCCAATACGTCCATGGTAAGGTGAACTGATTTTTATGGAATCGGCGTGTGAATTCGCACGGGAGAGTGATGTTATGACAGGATTTGTGAGAACACCGAGGAAGGTAGCCGTCGGAATCGTGGCCTGTGTGTTCCTGTGGGCGGGAGGCCTGCTCGTGCATCCGGTCGACGTGGCGCATGCCGGTGATGCCACCGATGCGATGAAGTCAACCATCGACGAAGTCCTCAAGGTTCTGAGAGACAAGGAACTCAAGCAGCCTCCAAAAGCTGACGAACGGCGACAATTGCTGGAGAAGGTGGTTGGGGAACGGTTTGATTATCCAGAGATGTCCCGGCGTTCGCTGGGAGCGGCTTGGACGAATCTAAACGACAAAGAACGGGATGAATTCGTCGGGCTGTTCAGAACGTTACTGGTCAATACCTATGCCGATAAGATCGAGTCGTATTCCGGTGAAGGTGTCCAATATCTCAGCGAGCGGACTGAGAAGGAGTATGCCGAGGTCAGGACAAAAGTCCTGACGGGGAAAACGGAAATTCCTCTCGATTACCGGCTGCTGCACAAGGCATCGGCCTGGCGCGTCTATGATGTCGTGGTCGACGGAGTCAGCCTCGTCAACAATTATCGCGGACAATTTGCAAAGATTCTACGCAGTGGAACCTTTGCCGACCTCGTTGATCAACTCCGCAAGAAATCCGATAAAATTAAAGCCCCATAACGCGATCGCTTACCCGAACGAGTGCTCATGACGAGCCTGCGCGGCATCGGTGCCATTTTCGCATGCCTGCTTGCGGGCGCCGGCATGCTCTGGGGTGCCGCCGCGCGGGCGGACACGCAAATCTTCCCCATTCCATCCGCTTCCACCTCCCGCAATGACGGAAATGACGTGGGATTGATCGTTCCCATTTTGATGACGGACCCGGACGGCGAATTGAAATATCTGCTGGCTCCAATGCTCATCAAGAACTCGATCGTCGGGACGAGAGGGACATTGAATGTGTTCCGATACGATTCAGGCGGACGGCAGATGCAATTCATCGGCTCGTTCACGGAAAGAATTGAACGCAAGATCATGTTCAACTATACCGATCCGGCATTCAGCAATGGACGCTACTTTCTGAATTTTGGAGGAGCGTTTTTCAAGAACGCGACCGCCAGATTTTTCGGCATCGGGCAGGCGACTCCGGAATCCAACGAGACGAATTATACTGACCGCGAGGCGAGAGCCAACTGGCGGTTTGGCATCTATGCCAACGAGGTGACGCAGATCTCCGTCAGCCAGCGATTCCGTCAGGTCAGCCTGCAAGAGGGCGCGACCGATTTGCCGTTTACCGTGGACCGGTTTCCAACCGTCGATGGCGTGACGGGTGAGTCCCTCATTTTCGGAAATCGCGCCACCTTTCACTATGATACGCGCAACAATCTCGTTTCTCCGACAGACGGAATGGCGATCACCGCGTACGCTGAGATCAATCAGAACATTCGTAACGGGGATCATCCGGTATATTCACGCTATGAGTTGGAGGTGAAGAAGCTGTTTCCCAGCGAATCCAAACGGGCCATATTAGTGATGCGCGCGGACATTCAAGCTACGCTGGGGACACAGGTTCCGTTTTTTGAACAGAGTTCGTTGGGAGGTCAGAACAACCTCCGCGGGTACGGCGTGGACCGCTTTATCGATAAAAACCTGGTCGCCGTGAGCATTGAAGAACGCATTCACATTGCACGAACCAAGCTCGCGGGCGTGACAGCCGATTTCGAAATCGCACCGTTTCTCGATACCGGCCAGGTGTTTAATGATTTCAAGGACGTCAGTTTCAAAGATTATCGGATGACCCCGGGGATGGGATTCCGCGGAATTGTGCGCCCGAACATGGTGGGCCGCATCGATTATGGATATAGTAAAGAAGGCGGCGCCATATTCGCTGGTCTCGATTTCCCATATTGAAATTGTGCGCCTTCGTATCGCAGTTGCTCTCCGCCGTGCCCTGCCTGTCATTCTGGTTGCGGCCCATCTTGCTTTTCCGATTCCACTGTGTGCCGAAGGATTCGGCCCGTTCCCGGTAAGGAATTTCAACCCACTCGATCAATTGGTCCTGAACATGCCGGGCGACCGTGCATCGGTGGTGAAGAAGGGGACCCTGGATATCCGCCTCGAAGTCGCGAATACCGCCGTCATCTATCGGGAGGAAAATCCGCAGGCCAGCGCCACGATCAAGTTCGAGACATTGCGAAGCGGGCTCTTTCTCCGCTATGGAGTCCATGATCGGTTCGAAATTGCCATTGAAATTCCCGGATACTACCGATATCAAGGATTTATGGATGGACCGATCAAGACCGTTGAACGACTCACAACCGGACTGTCTCCGGCCCGGAGCGCTCTTGGAGACATGTCCTACGTCTACAACATTTCTCGCGGGGGACAGACCGTAGTCAGCGGAAGGGAAGGAGCTGCAGGGTTGGGAGACACGACGCTCATGAGCAAGTATCAGGTGCTCCCGGAGACGTCGGTATGGCCGGCGCTTTCGATTCGCACGGCCATCAAACTGCCGACTGGTAACGAAGGAGAATTTTTTGGAAGCGGAAGTCCAGATTTTGGAATCGGGCTGGCTTCGGAAAAATCGCTGGGCGGTCGGTGGATTCTTTACGCCAACCTGAACGGGGTCTTTCCGACGGGGCGGATCGGCGGCATGCCGTTACAACCCACCTTCACGGGAATCGCCGCTGCTGAATATCTTTGGACCGAGGCGTTGTCTCTGACCATTCAATTTGACTATTATTCCCCTCCTTTCCACGGAATCGGGCTTCGTACACTCGACCGCGGTGTGACGGAAGTGGCTGCCGGGTTCGGCTACCGTATGGCGTCACACTGGTTGTGGCAACTGTACGCTATCGAAAATGTTGACTTCATCACGGGGAGCGCTCCCGATTTCACCGTCTCCACACTGATCACCTATAGGTTTGGGTTGTGGTCCGACTGAGTATTCATACTCAGGCCTAACATGCCTAAGCGCTTGACAACATAGGCATCTTGTGTGAAACTACGTCTGCCATCATACGCCGCATGTCTGCTTCGCCACACCTTGGTTTACTCAGCCTGTAAATCAGGCAACGGTTACTCGCAAAGGAGCTTCCAACATGTCAATTTTGAAGACTATCCATAGCCCGGCGGACTTAAAGAAGGTCCCTGCTTCTAAATTTCCAGCCCTATGTCAGGAAATCCGTGAGCAGATCATCGGGGTTGTCTCCAATGTAGGAGGCCATCTGGCGTCCAATCTTGGCGTGGTCGAATTGACGGTCGCGCTTCATTATCTGCTGGATACACCTCAGGATAAAATTGTTTGGGATACAAGTAACCAGGCCTACACGCACAAGCTGTTGACCGGGCGACGGGAGCAGTTTCATACACTCCGGCAGTATGGAGGGTTAAGCGGGTTCTGTAAACGTGAAGAAAGCACGTACGATACGTTCAACGCGGGCCACGCAGGGACCGGGGTCTCGGCAGCTTATGGCATGGTGGAAGCCAGAGAGCAGTTAGGGCAGAACCACAAAGTCGTCTGCATCGTTGGTGACGGGGCCATGACTGCTGGGATGACTCTGGAGGGACTGCACCACGCAGGAGGATTGGCAAAAGATTTTCTGGTGATATTGAACGATAACCAGATGTCGATTTCGAAGAATGTCGGAGCGATTTCCTCGTATCTTAACCGGACGTTCACCGGTGAGTTCTATACGAAGATGCGGGAAGAAACCGGACAACTGTTGGCGAAGATCCCTCACATTGGTCAGGATGTCCAGAAGCTGGCTCGGCGTGCGGAGGAGCTTGCCAGGGGAGCGATTCTCCCCGGACTGTTGTTTGAGGAGCTCGGTTTCCGTTATGCGGGACCGATCGACGGGCACAATTTCGAGCATCTCCTCCCGACCCTGGAAAACGCGTTGAAGATGAAGGGGCCGGTCCTGCTTCACGTCATTACGAAAAAGGGGTTGGGGTATGAGCCCGCAGTCCAAAACCCCGTCTGGTTTCATGCTTGTCCCGCATTCGTCCAGGAGACCGGCGCTCCCGCAAAGAAAGCCGCACGCCCCTCCTACACTCAAATGGCCATCGAGTCTTTGGTCAAGCTGGCACGGGAAGACAAACGGATCGTGGCGATCACTGCCGCGATGTGTGAGGGGACGGGGCTGAATGCATTTGAAAAGGAATTTCCAGACCGCCTGTACGACGTAGGCATTGCCGAGCAGCATGCCGTCACCTTTGCTGCAGGGCTTGCGACGCAAGGCATGCGGCCGGTTGTGGCGATGTATGCCACATTCCTGCAGCGCGCCTATGACCAGGTGGTGCACGACGTGGCCACCCAGAATTTACCCGTGACCTTTTGCATCGACCGCGGCGGTTTGGTGGCCGAAGATGGCACGACCCATCATGGTGCCTTCGATTATGCCTACCTAAGGCATATGCCCAATATGGTCATCATGGCACCCAAGGACGAGAATGAACTTCAGCATATGCTCAAGACGTGCGTCACATACGATGGGCCGGCTTCGGTGCGTTATCCCCGCGGAGTGAGCCTGGGGGTCGAAATGGATCGCGTCCCGACCGCTCTCCCAGTCGGCAAAGGAGAACTGCTGCGAGATGGTCATGAAGTGGCCATCATGGCTATCGGAGTTCCTGTCTGGCATGCGGTGAAAGCTGCCGAACGGCTTAGTGCCGAAGGCATTTCGACGGCGGTCATTAATGCCCGGTTCGTGAAGCCTCTCGACAAGGATCTCATCGTGAGCATTGCCAAGAAGGTACGGTATGTTGTGACGGTCGAAGAAGGCTGCAAAATGGGAGGATTTGGGTCAGCGGTTCTCGAAACCTTGTCGGATGCCGGAGTCGGGGGACTCAAGACCAAAATCCTCGGACTTCCCGATTGGTATATCGAGCAGGGTCCGCAAGACCTCCTCCGCGAACGGTATGGGTTGACGCCGGAAGGTATCTACAACAGTGTGAAAGAGCTCGTGGGGGATGGCGCGGTTTCGCTGCAGGATGGAATGCCGTCGATGGCAGGACATCTTCCTCACGGGGATGAACAAGGAAGTTAGCCTCACGCTCATGCATATTACACGACGGAAAACGAGGCAAATCACGGTCGGAAAGATCAAGGTCGGCGGGGATGCCCCCGTGTCGGTCCAGTCGATGTGTTCGACGGACACTCGCGATATCGCCGCCACGATCGAGCAGATCCACCAACTCGAGACCGCCGGCTGCGAGGTTATTCGTGTTGCTGTTCCGGACGAAGATGCTGCAGCGGCTCTGCCGAAGATCAAGGCCGCGATGGCAGTGCCGCTGATTGCGGACATTCATTTTGATCACCGGCTCGCGCTGAAGGCCGCAGCCGTCGTGGATTGTGTCCGGATTAACCCTGGCAATATCGGCGCCTGGTGGAAGGTGGAAGAAGTCATCAAGGCTGTGAATGATCACGGGATCCCGATTCGGGTCGGCGTCAACGGCGGATCGCTTGAACGGCCTCTGTTGGACAAATACGGTTGGCCGTCGCCGGAGGCATTGGCTGAGTCGGCGCTGAACGCCGTGCATGCGTTGGAGGACGTCGGTTTTACCAACATGAAGGTGTCCCTCAAAGCCTCTGACGTCCACCATGCGATCGATGCCTATTGGTTGTTTGCGCATCAGTCGAACTATCCCTTGCACATCGGAATCACTGAAGCGGGTACCGCGATGACCGGAGCCGTCAAATCGTCCATGGGGCTCGGTTTTCTCTTGTCGCAAGGAATTGGAGATACACTCAGGGTCTCGCTCGCCGCCGATCCGGTTGAAGAAGTGAAAGTCGGATTCGAAATCCTCAAGTCCCTTGAGCTTCGCCATAGGGGCATCAATGTGATTGCCTGTCCTACATGCGGACGAGTCGAGATCGATGTCGTGCGAATGGCCAACGAATTGGAAAAGAAGCTTGGCCACATCAAAACTCCGCTCAACGTATCGGTGCTCGGCTGCGTCGTCAACGGCATCGGTGAAGGGAAAGAAGCCGATATCGGGATCGCGGGCGGGGAAGGAAAAGGAATTCTCTTCAAGAAAGGCAAACTCGTTCGCAAGGTGCCGATGGAAGAACTCATGGATACGCTCATTCAGGAAGTGGAGTCGCTTGCCAAGGAAAAAGAAGCCGAAGGTAACGGCGAAGTCGTCGAGCGTGCGGATGAGGGCTGGGAACCCCTCATCGCCGGATCAGATCAACCCTCCACGCTCGGGAAAGAAATTCCCGTTCTTCCCAACCGCTAGACCGGTCCATCCTGGTAGCTACCGCCATGCGCGAAAGTTGAGATGCCGAAACCAGGCCCGTTATAATGGCTGCGTGGCGCCGTACCCAAGTGGTAAGGGAGCAGTCTGCAAAACTGCGATGCAGCGGTTCGAACCCGCTCGGCGCCTCCATTCCAGCTTTTTCCGAGATTGACTATCGCTCCGCTTCTTTTGTCGTAGGTCGACGTATTGAGGGCAGCATAAAGTATCCCTAAGGGCGGCTGTTGTGTTGGTGGACTTACGAGGTGTGCGAAATTGACCCTCCTCTGAGGGAATGTTAAAATCTCGCACGTTAGGATTCCTCGATCGTATCACACGCTGCAGCGCCTCGTATAAAAGCGCACTACGGAGGAGAGTGGAATGGGTGTTCCCCTTTCGCAAATGGTTACCGTGTCAAAGTACGTGCTGACTCAAAGACTCCGCGGCGTGGCGCGCTATCCCCTCGTATTGATGCTGGAGCCTCTTTTCCGGTGTAATCTTGCCTGCGCGGGGTGTGGCAAGATTCAGTATCCGGACCATGTTCTCGACAAGCGATTGACTCCCGATCAATGCTGGGCCGCCGCGGAGGAATGCGGGGCTCCGATCGTCAGTATTCCAGGAGGGGAGCCCCTGATTCATCCGGAAATCGCGAAGATCGTCGAAGGACTCGTGGCGCAAAAACGATACGTGTACCTGTGCACCAATGCGATCCTGCTTGAGCGAAAACTTGACGAGTACAAACCCTCGAAGTTCCTCACGTTCAGTGTCCACATGGATGGACTCAAGCCCGAGCATGATCTGGCCGTGTGTCGGGACGGGGTCTACGATGTCGCAGTCAAGGCGATCAAGGCTGCTCTCAAGCGGGGCCATCGCGTGACGACCAATACGACTCTCTTCGACGATGCCAACCCCGAACGAGTCAGAAAGTTCTTCGACGAGATGATGAAACTCGGGGTCGAGGGCATGATGATTTCCCCCGGCTACAGTTACCAGAAGGCGCCGGACCAACAGCATTTTTTGAAACGATCGAGGACTCGAGAGTTGTTCTCGCGAATTCTGAGCAAGCCCGAACGCGGCTGGCAATTCAATCAATCGCCGCTGTTTTTGGATTTCCTCATGGGGAACCGGGATTATGAGTGCACACCATGGGGAAACCCGACGTACAATGTATTCGGTTGGCAGAAGCCCTGCTACCTGTTGCAGGAGGGATATGCCAAGACGTTTCGTGAGTTGATGGAAACGACGAAATGGGATCAGTATGGATCTTCCAAGAACGAAAAGTGCGCGGACTGCATGGTGCATTGTGGCTATGAAGCCTCGGCCGTCCAAGATACCTTTGGCACCCTTTCAGGATTCAGCCGCACGGTGAAGCTGACGCTCCTGCCGACCTCCAGATAACATGACCGATACAAAGGATCACAGCGCGGCGGCGGGAGCCGCCTCGCTGGAAGGACGCACGTTTCGTCCGACATCCCCGCAAGAGTTAACGGAAGCTGTCGAACTCGCATTCGATTATCGTGGGGATGTCACCCTGTACACGACGTCTGGCCAATTGATCACAGGGTACATTTTCAACCGCGATGCCACAGGGATCTCCCCCTATCTGGAAATATTTCCTTCCGGCGAATCCGCAGCTTGTCGGATTAACTACAACCAAATTGCCAGTATCGCTTTTACAGGGCAAGACACTGCGTCAGGGAAGTCCTGGGAAGCTTGGATGGCCAAGAAAGAGTCCGAACGACAGGCTGAAACCCGGCGTGTGGCCACCGATGCAGAGTCTCGCGGCCATCTCTAACGTGGATCCTCTGTTCATTGTCGAGCATCATCCCCTCCTCGCGGATTCTAAACCCCATCAATATCCTCAAAATCTGCATTTCTCTAATGCGATGAGGACCTCCTCTCGTTGACAAAGATAGGGTCCTATGTTAGAAGAGCGGCCTCAAAATTGGGTACGCTTGGCCCACGGAATTTCGTTGCCTGGCAGACGTAGCGGAGGCTTCGGGGCACGATAGTCGTCGGTCAGAAGCGGCCCGGGGTGATTTTGTCGTCGCACAGGGGACATTGACATCGTTACGATGGGTTGCAGTGCTTGCGGCGGCTCTCGTGTTTTCGCCTCTCATAGCCGTGGCGACGCACGAGGCCGACCATCGGTTCACTGTCGAAGGTTTTGTCTGTGGTCCTGATGGAAAGGGAAGTGCTGACGCCGATGTCATGGTGAAGGATACCAAGATTTCCTACGGTCAAGTCGTAAAGACCGATGGAAACGGGTATTACAAGGCTACCTTTCACCTGCACAATGACAATCTTGGTGATCCGCTCCTCGTCGAGGCGAACGGACAGCAACAGGAGCAAAAAGTTCAGTTTGATCCCAAGGACCTGGAGTCGGAACGCAAAATTCAGGTCCATTTTGGGCAAGGATGTATTCGCGACGTCGGGGGGCCTCCGGTGTGGGTGTACGCGGGGCTCGGAGTCGGCGTTCTGGCAGTGGCAGGCATCATCGGGAAGAAGATGGTGCGTTCATGGCGGAAACAGGGTCAGAAGAGAGGAAAGTCTCAAGGTAAACGGAAGAAATAACCGAGGCGGATCGTGGGGCTGTTGCGCACCTCGCCGTATCGGTCGGATGACATGGCGGGAACATTGCGCGTGGCTTCAATGGATTCGTGAGAATTGGCGCTTTTGCAGAGGTTGGCATTCACCTTGGCGAAAGCGCTTTTTTTTGGCCGGAAATCATATTTTTTGAAAGCGGTGGGGGAAAGAAAGGAGCTCGAATCCGTATGAAAATCATTCAATGGGCTTTCTTGGCTGGAGTGGGATTGGCGTTTGCCGGCTGTGGTGGAGAGGGCGGCGGTGAAGGACCGATTGTTCCGCCTCCTCCTGCCCCGGCTGAATACGCGGACAAGCACATGCCGGCTGGTTGGTGGGCGGACGCGGCCAAAGTAGAAGAGGGGCGCAAGCTGTTCATCGGTGAAACCAATCCGGACGTGAACTGCGCAAGCTGCCATGGAAAAGATGGCAAGCCGGTCAAGGCCGGTGCGCGGGACTTTCGAAACGGCGAGCGGATGAAGCTATATTCAGATTCCGTGTGGTTCTGGCGTATCTCGGAAGGTGTACCAAACACGAAGATGAAAGCTTGGAAGAGCAAGCTCTCTGATGAAGATCGTTGGAAGCTCGTCCTCTTTGAACGGAGTTTTGGACTCTCCGGCAAGGCCTGGGATGCGGACAAGAAGCAATGGGCTGATGCGGGAACGGTCAAGGTCGCAGCGGCTGAGTCCGTGAAGTAATCGAAGCTGGCGGATCGAACACTCGTGACTGTAGTAGGAGGGCGGCGAGTATTATGAAAACCTGGCAGCGCGGTCTCTTAGCATTGTTTGCGCTCGTGGCGTTGTGGGGAGGCACAGCCTATGCGCAGGCTCCCGGCGCCCCACCGGTTGAGTTTCCCTATACGGGAAACCGGACCGCCGTCTGGATCGTCGCCCAACTGCACATTCTCTTCGCCGGCTTTATTCTGGGCGCCCCGATCTTCGTCGTGATTTCCGAATGGCTCGGCTATCGGAAGCAGGATCCCCGGTACGACAGGTTGGCGAAGGAAGTCACCAAGGTAACCGTCATTTTGTACAGTATGACGGCGCTGACGGGTGGGCTGTTTATCTTTGTCCTCCTGGCCACCTATCCGCAATTCACGACGTGGCTCATCAATCACTTCTTCATCGTGTTTGCAGTCATCTACCCGCTGCTCTTCATCGGGGAGACATTCGTCCTGTACATGTATTTCTACACCTGGGATGCGTGGAAGGGGAATAAGAAAGCCCGTCATATCGCGCTCGGTGTGCTGTTGAACCTGATTGGAACGATTACGCTGTTCGTGATCGACGGGCCGACCTCGTTCATGAACACCCCCGTCAAAGCGGAGGGCATTTCGCCGCAAGAATTTCTTGCGACGGCCACGATCTGGGACAAGATTTTCAATTACAGCTGGATGCCTCTCAACTTGCACCGTCTTGTCGGGAATGTGACGTTCGGAGGATTCGTCGCCGGCCTCATCGCCGCCTACATGTACATGGGGGCGGACAAAGAGGAAGAGCGTTCCTACTATGACTGGATGGGGTTCGTCGGCAATCTAATCGGTGTCGGTGCGCTGTTGTTCCTTCCTTTCATGGGCTACCTCCTTGCCTACGAACTCTGTGACTATGACGCCTCCATCTGTCCGTATATGATGGCCGATCAGCTCTCGATGTTCTTTGAAATGCAGGGCGCCATGATCGGACTCATCTTTTTGGCCAGCAACTATTACATCTGGTTGAGCATGAAGCGGATCGAAGGCGTCGAGAAAGTCCGTATGACCATTCTCGCGCCTATCGTCATGATTGCGCTGCCTCTGATCATGACCAAAGTCCTCACCGACTATCCGGCCCCGGATCCAACGTCGCTCGTCTTCTTGCTCCCGCTCCTCTTAGCGCCTGTCATCCTCGGCAGGTTCATTCCTGTGACAGTTTCCGCCCGCACCGTCATCAAAGTGGGATTCTTGATGGTCGTGGTCGGCAACGCCATCTGGATGACTCCCCACGGCTTTGTGCCAACGGGAGCGAAGCTCGTCGCCGAGCTGGAGTTGCCGTCCGACTGGAATTTTCTGGCCCTGATGCCGGCGAAAAACTCCGCAGCGTTCACGCTGGTGTTTGTCACCGTCGTCAATTATGTGATTTATAACCGGGCCATCAGCCAGGGGACCATTGTTTGGGGACGAATCGATTTCGTCTCACAGTTCGTCCTGATCTTCCTTGCATTCAGCGCGATTTGGACCATGGGATTGATGGGCGCCGTGCGCTCGCTCCTGCGGAAGTACTTCCATACATATAACCTGTTGCCCGATTTCACGGCGGAATCATTCACGCCGACATTATCCTATTCGGCCTGGTGGATTACTGCCATCACCGTCGTCTTTTACGGCGTCGTCAGCTTTGCGATTTTGGTCACCTTACGGGCATCACATCCCAAAGACCACGTTCCGGAAGGGAGCCCCGTTCCTGCCGGAGCCAAGTAGTCGCCGTATGATATGAATGGTTGGTGAGTAGACTTGAGCATTACGCACGAGGAGTTTTATGGGTAAGGCAATGTTGAAGATCGTCACGGGTTTGGTCATCGGTGTCGTGCTGTGGGTCGTCACAATGGCACTGGAATTCCCGCCGGTGTTCCGCTGGCTGTTTTTTGGCTATGCCATGCTGGGGACCGTCGTGTTTTTGATTCTCGACGCGCCGAATCTGAAGCCGATGAGCGGGGTCAAGGCGGTCGGGGCATTGCTGGTCTTTTACGCCGTCATGTGTACGGTCTACATCGCCGGAGCTTCATTGTGGCCGCAGTACGATCCGGAAGACGAAAAGGGAAAGATCGACAAAATCCTCAAGCCCAAACGCGCTGCGACTGAGCAAGGGAAGGCCGACGAGTTGATCGCCCGTGCCAAGGCGCTCGATGAGCAGGCCAAGGCATTGGCGGAACGGATCAAGGCGCTGGGCGGCGATCAAGCTTCCGGTGCTCAGGCGGCCGGGGGGCCGGGGGCCCCGCCCTCAACGACGGGTGCGGCCGGTGGCGATATTCTCAAAATCGGTGAAGATCAGTGGCAACTGCAAGAATGTTACAACTGCCACAAGCTCAAGGGTGAAGGTGGAAAGAAGCGGGGTCCCGAGCTCGACAATATCGGCAGCTACCTGACCGTCGACGATATCAAGCAGAAAATTCTCGATCCGAAAAGCTGGATGGCCGAAGGATTCGAGAAGGAGTTTGAAAAAGGCAAAATGCCGGACAAGTACAAGGACCTCATGGAAGAGAAGGACGTGGTGGCTCTTGCCACCTGGCTCGTGACCTTCAAGGATACGTCGGTGAACACGCCGAAACCCATCAAGAAAAAATAGCATGCAGCCACAACTCAAATCCAAAGTTCGGTGTACGGATCGTGAAATCGGTGAAGTGACGAAGGTCGTCGTCGATCCGCTCTCGCACGAAATCAGCCACATCGTCGTCTCCATGAACGGAAGCGGCGAGCGTCAGGTCGCCATGGCTTCTGTCCGTCATGTGACGGAGGGAACGGTGGAACTGGGGACGGCTTCGACGGACGTGTTGTCGCTTCCCCCGTTCAAGCGTGACGATTACGTCACCACGCACGAAGTCGAAATCGCCCATCTCGAGGAAAAAGTGCATGTGACCCCCGGCGAAGTGCTGGTGCCATTCCCCGAGCTGGAGAAGAACGTCAAGCGCCGGACGTTCTTCATGAACTTCACCCATGCCATCGGCTTCCTCATTGGGTTGCCCATCGCCTTCCCGATCCTTCGGTACCTCATGAAGCCGATGTATGTGCCGTTCGACAACAGTTGGCTCAAGATCGGTAATGTCGGCAAGATCAAACAAAACGATATCGGTGTCCAGTTCAAATACAAGCGCAAAGTCAAAGAAGCGTACATGCCGGAAGCCGAAATCGAAAAAAACGTCTGGATACTGAAAGCCACGCCGGCCGTACTTGAACAGGTGTATCAAGGCAAGGACATGGAGTTCCGGAATGCGTCGGGTTTGCCCGTCTGGACCAATAAGAAAGACATTCCCTACGTCGCGTTTTCCGGCAAATGTCCTCATCTCGGGTGTGGATACAAGTGGCGGCAGCATAAGGTGCTCGGTCAGGTGTTTCTCTGTCCATGCCATTTGAGCATCTACGATGCTGCGGGAAAAGTACTCGACGGCCCGGCTCCGCGACCGCTCGATTCGTTGCCGATCAAAGTGTCGGCCGGCGGAGACGTCGAAATCATCGACATGGAATTCAAGGCGGGCACCAAAGCCCAGATCCGGATCATCTAGATGGAACATTCGTCGATTCCAAGCACCCAGCCGACCGTCATCGAAAAGGTGGTGGCCTTTATTGACGAGCGGGTTGGCCTGAAGCAGATGCAGGCGAAGATGTTGAATGAGCCGGTCCCTGGGGGATCTCGCTGGGCCTACGTCTTCGGCTCGGTCCTGCTCTTCATCTTCATCATGCAGGCGCTGACCGGCATCTTGTTGATGTTCTACTACGTGCCGACTGCGGATCACGCCTATGCCAGCACGCAGTACATCATCCACGATGTGGACTATGGGTGGTTCCTGCTGAGTTATCACTTTTGGGGTTCAACCGCCATGGTCGTCTGCGTATTTGCCCATATGTCTCAGGTGTTTCTCTGGGGGGCATACAAAGCTCCCCGTGAAATGATCTGGCTTGTCGGCCTGGCATTATTCGGGGTCGTGATGGGATTCGGTTTCACCGGCTATTTGCTCCCCTGGGATCAGCGCGCCTATTGGGCCACGACGGTAGGCGTCGAAATCATGGACAAGACGCCGGTTCTGGGCGACTTCATGGCCCGCTTCCTCAAGGGCGGTCCCACGCCGGGCCAGATGACGCTGAGCCGGTTCTTCGTCATCCATGTCATGATCTTGCCGGCCGCCTTGATGGGGCTGGCAGGCTTGCACCTCTTCCTCTTCCGGGCGGCGGGACCGGCCGGTCCGTTCCGTGGCTCCGTTGAAGAGATCAAGGCCAAGACGGATTACTTTTTCCCGCGTCAGATCTGGAAGGATATCGTCGGCATGGCCGTCGTGTTCGCGAGCATCTGCGCGCTCGCGTTCTGGGAGCCGGTCGTGCTCCTGGAGGAAGCAACGCCGGATCCCGGCGACTATCATCCGGAACCGGAATGGTACTTCCTTTTCCTGTTCCAGCTGCTGCGGCTGAAGATTTTTTCTGGGGAGTTCGGTCAGTTCCTGGGCGCCATTGCCGTGCCGGGTGCATTCATGGCGTTGCTCGCGGCTTTGCCGTTCATCGATCGGGATCCCGAACGAAACATTTTCAAACGTCCGATCGCGCTGATCGGATGGATCGTCGTGATGGTCACCATTTTATTGTTTACCGTATCCGCAATCATCAACCGGGAATTCTTGGACTGAGGACGCCGCGCCGTGCGCCACAACCCATGACCGACGAACGGGATTCCATGTCGCCAACAAAAATCGGATTGCAGGTACTTTGGTCCACCTTCTGGACGGGGCTGCCGATCAAGCTGGCAGTTGCCGTGCTGTTTTTAGCGATGGGCATCATGCATTTCGAAGGACGGCTCGGCCTGGCGTTTTTGATGCTCCTTGCGAGCCCGGTCACCGTCTTCGCTCTCCCGGTGATCAGCGCGGCATTTGACTCTCATCTCGGTGAAGGCGCCGGGATTGCGCTCCTCTTCCTTATCTCTATCCCGGTCGACATCTGGGCATTTGGGGTGGTGAGCAGGACGTTTTTTCTGGAGAAGTTCAGGAAAAATCCGCCGGACGGCCTTGGCTTGACGCTCTGGTGGAAGTCGGCCGTTGCCGGGGCGATTTTCCTCCCGATTCTGTGGTTCCTGGTCGGTACCGTGACATCGGCTTCGATCTCCATGTCCCACAGTTTGCTGGACATGGACATGTTGAAGGCCATTCCAGTCGCCGAGCGGATCAGCATCGAGCTCACCATTTGGGGGATGATCTCGACCACCGTACTATTGATTCTCCTCCTGATCGGCGTGTCAATCGTTGGACGCATCATTCGCAGCAAGGCAGCCACGGCCGGCCCGGCTCCGGAGAACTACCAAGGCATCGTGACCCGCTGGGACCTCATGCGTGTGCCTGCCGACCAAACCTTGATGCTGACGGCCATGACGGGGGCAGGTGTGGCGCTGTCGTTGTTGTTCTGGTCGGTGCTTCCTGTCACGACTCCACATCCTCACGAGTGCTGCAAGAAAGAGGAAGTGAAAGCGCGTCCGGCCATCAGGCCCCTCGAATCCTTGAACAAGGACGAGAAGCTGATTGCCCAGCTGACCGCGCAACTGGATGCGCTTGAAAAGCAAAAAGCCGAGTCGGACAAAGACAAGACCAAGGGCAAACAGAAAGCGTCCAAAGAGACGGCGTCTCCAATTCAGAAGAAACCGTAACTCAAGAGATCAATGAGGTGAGTGCCATGCGACACCAGGGCGGAATGATTCAGCGGCTGCTCCGAGCCCTCGATGGTCCCGGCAGATGGCTTCCGGGTCTGTTGCTTGGCGCTGGGATTCTCGCGCTTCCCTCTCTGGGGTTTGCGGCAGAAGGGACCCAGGCCGGTCCGACCGAATATCGCGACATTCCGGGGATCGGCAGCCGGAATCTCGTCTGGATCATCGCACAACTCCATCTGCTGCTGGCGGGATTCGTGCTGGGCGTTCCAATTTTCGCCTGGCTCTGCGAAGTCGTGGGCTGGAAGGGTGGGGAGAAACGGTATGACAAACTCGCCAAGGAGTTCACGAAGCTTCTGACGTCCGCCTATGCCACGACCGCATTGTTCGGCGGCATTCTCCTGTTTCTCCTGATCGCGTTTTACCCCAAACTCATGAATTATCTGACGGATATTTTTTTCCCGTCGTTCATTTTCTATTGCATCCTCTTCCTGCTTGAGACGGCTACACTCTATCTCTACTGGTACGGGTGGGATGCGATGCAGGACGGCAACAAGAAGACCTTCCACATCTTCTTGGGCTTTCTCCTGAACTTTTTTGCCTTCTTTATCATGATCGTGCCGAACTCCTGGGCCACGTTCCAGGCCAGTCCGGTCGTGATCGCGGAGGGCACAGACCTCCAGCGAGCCTGGGCGGCGACCTGGAATCCCACCTGGTGGCCCGTCAACATCCACCGGTTGATCGCCAACGTCGTGCTGGGCGGATACATTTGCGGCGCCTATGCGGGCATCCGATATCTGTCGGCGAGAAATGCAGAAGAGCGGGACCATTATGACTGGATGGGATACGTCGGCAATTTTATCGGCGTCTTCGGTCTACTCCCGCTCCCGTTCGCCGGCTACTGGTTGATGCGCGAAATCTATCAGTACAATCAGCAGATGGGCATCACCCTGATGGGCGGATTCCTCTCCTGGCTCTTCATCCTGCAGGCCATGCTGATCGGCGTGTTGTTCCTCGGGTCCAATTATTATTTCTGGCTCGGGATCACGCATCGCATTCCGGGCTCCGAAATGAAATATCGCAAACCGATCATGACCATGCTGATCATCCTGCTTCTGTGTCTGGGAGTGTGGATGACGCCGCACTCGCTCGTCGCCAGCCTGGAGGAAGCGAGAAAGATGGGCGGGACGCACCATCCCCTGCTCGGGGTGTTCGGAGTCATGTCCGCCAAGATGACAGTGGCCAACCTCATGATTCTCGTCACGTTTATGAGCTTCATCATGTATTGGCGCGCGGGCAAACAGGAAACCGCCACGTGGGCCAAGGTGGCCAGGTCAGTCATGGGCGGAGTGCTTGTGCTTGCAGGTATCGCCGTGATCGTACTGGGTGTGTGGGGCTATTTCGTTCCGGCCATCATCCGCATCAATTATTTCTCGACCTCGCAGGTGCTCATCGTACTGTTCGTCATGCTGACGATCACGCCACTGACGGCACTTCTGCTCAAGAGCGCGAAGACGACCACGGAGATGGTGTGGGGACGGATGCCGCCACGGGCCGGTTATGCGCTTGTATTGAATTCCGTCATGGTCATTCTTTTGATGACGCTGATGGGCTATGCGCGTTCGTCGTCACGAGTTCATTGGCACATCTACGGTGTCATGCGAGACTCGTCGCAGTATGCTTTTTCACCGGCGCTCGGATATGCGGCCGCCTTCATGGCGTTGAATACGTTTCTCTTCTGCATGCTCGTGGCATTTATCTTCTGGGTCGCGACGATGGGTGACAAGGCCAAAGGCGGTCATACGAGTGACAAGGCTGAGCTGCCCCACGGCATTCCCGCCATGGCCGGCGGGGCGCCCGATCGTGACCGAGCATGAACATTTCATCGTTCGATTATTTCTGCGTGATCGGGCCGGCTGATTGAGCCGGCCTGGTTGGACATTTTGAGCGAGGGATTATGAGCGAAGTCGCAATGCTGCAGTTGATCGGGCTCTTGGTCGTCTGCACGGGAATCAGCATCCTGCTCTTCATCCGTGCCCAGTTCGCCAGGGTCATCGGATTCGTGGCCATTGTCCTGGGCCTGTTTTCTCTGGTCGCGCTGGCCGTTCCTCAGATGGCGTCGCTGCCTCCCGCGGAGGAAAAGTTCGACATTGCCACCGTGAAAACCCCGACGGATATGGCGGCCATCGGTCAAAAGATCTTTTTCAGCAAAGGCCAATGCGCGCTCTGTCATTCCATCGGTCCGAGTGAATCAGCCCGCTGTCCGGACTTGAAAGGCATCGGCGCCAAGCTGAGCCGGGAATTCATCTTCGAGAGCCTCACGCAGCCGCAAGCGTATATCTACCTGGACTACCGGCACGAAGGCCCGCCGAAGGAGTACCCGGCGCGCATGCCGTACATCAACAAGAATCCGATCGGCCTCTCCAAGAACGAGATCCTGTCCGTGATCGCATTCCTGCAGCAGATGAGCGGGGAGCCGATTTCCGTCAGTCCGTCAGAACTCGAAGTGCCGGGACAGTCTCCCGCCGCACCGGTCAAGGCCGCGGTAGAAGTTCCTGTCACCGTCGCACACGCACGTTGAGGAGGCACGTATGGGTGGCCCATTAGTCAAACCCGTGATTCTGATCGGAGTGGTGTATCTGCTCCTGAAGTTTGTGGTGCCGAATATTCCAGGCTCCGCTCCGCTGCCATCCAGTCTGATCTTTCTGTACCTCATGCTGGTCACCTCCGGGATCGTGATCTTTGCCACGATGAGCGGCGAATCCAAGGATGCCTTTTGGGGACCGATTCAGCGATTCCTGACCGGCGAGAACATCGGCGCGTTGCAAACGGCCCGCTACGGGGTCTTGATTCTCTTTCCGCTGCTCGTCGGTTGGCAGACCTACGGAAGCACGGCGGTCAGCGATCAGCCTCCGGCGGAAAACCGGACCATTCATCCTGCGCCTCCCGGTGAATACACGGGCCTTTCAAACCCCGTCTCGAAGACTCCGGACAACATCATGCAGGGCAAGGGGTTCTATGCGGCCTTCTGTTCTCCGTGCCACGGCGGAAATTTCGATGGAAAGGGACCCGCGGCGCGCGGGTTCAATCCTCCTCCGGCGAATTTTTCCGATCCGACGACCATCGCCATGCTTCAGGAAAGCTATCTCTTCTGGCGTATCAAGAAGGGCGGGGTCGGTCTGCCGATCGAGGGCATGCCCTGGAAATCCGCAATGCCCCGATGGGAAGTCGAACTGCCGGATGAATGGATCTGGAAGATCATCATGGGCGAATACGACGGAGCCCATCAGTCCCCGAGAACGTGGGAGTAACCAATCAGGTTGGATGAGGCATTTATGACACGGGTAAAGCCGCGGCCAGTGACCACTTTCAAGATAGCGTCGGCAGGTGCAGCATTCGCATGCCTTCTGGCCGGAGCCGTTCCTGTGCTTGCGCAAGAAAGCGTTGCGGTTCGCGCCCCGTTGGCCAAAGGTGCGCTGCCGGTCGATGATCCAAACGCCGCTGCCTGGAGCAGCGCCCCGCAGGCGCAATTCCCCATGTCGCCACAGGTACATTGGCAGAACCGTATCCAAGAAGTCACGGTCAAGGATGTCAAGGTCCGTGCGCTGCACGATGGCACACAGGTCGCGTTTCTGCTCGAGTATGAGGATCCCACGGAAGATCCGGACGATGCCGCTGCGCTCGAATTCATGGTCGGCGAGTTGAAAGCCCACTTCGCCCATGGCCAGCCGATGTCCCAGGTCGAAGGCGGTCCGGTGAACATCTGGTTCTGGAAGAATAAGGCGAACAAAGCCGTTGACATGAACGCCAAAGGGTTCGGCACGCTCAAGACGCAATCCCATCAAGATGTGACGGCGAAGGGGGTGTACTCCAACGGAACATGGAAAGTGGTCTTCTCCCGTGCGCTCTCCAACGAGCATGTCGATGAAGATACGCAGGTCAAGCCGGGAGAATTCATCAACATCGCTTTCGCAGTGTGGGACGGTAAAAAGAACGGCGCCGGTGAACTACAGGAAAAGGGGTCACAGAAAGCGGTCTCCTCCTGGTGGTATTTCCGTGCAGAGCCGCCACCGGATTACTCAGGCTATCTTTATGCGGCGATGGCCATTGCCGTGGCGGTCGGATTTCAGTTTGTCCTGATCCGCAAACTGAAGAAAGGGCAGTCAGCATGAAGGCGGCAAGGCTTCAAGTCATGGGAGCGGTGGCCGGCCTGATCGGCGTGTGGGGTATGGTCGCCGGTGGCTGCGCGAGCGAGCAGCAGAAAAAGGGGCACGAACTCTATGCCCATTACTGCCTGCATTGTCACGGAGAAAACGGCCGTCAGAACGAAGGGTTCAATTGGTCCTCGATGCCGGATCCCAAGCCGAAGGATTTGTCCAATAAGTCGGAGATGAGTACGTTCAAGGACGAGGACATCTTCAACACCGTGTCGCGCGACATGAAGGATACCAGCCCGGGCGGTGACAAGATCGGCGATGACGATTTCGCTGTCCCGACGATGCCGACCTTCAAGTACACGCTCTCAGAAGAGGAGATCTGGGCCATCGTCGGGTATGTGCGCACGCTTCACGGCATGAAGTTGGAATTCAAAGTCGAGGAGCGGAAGAAGGAGTTGGCAGAGGCGCTGAAGTCCGCCCAGACAAAGTTCGATGAGTCGAAGGCGGCCTATGAGGCGGCGGAAAAGAAAGCAAGCGAAGAAGCGGAAAAGAAAAGCGCCGCGCTCAAAAAAGACGTCGATGTCGACGAGTCTTCCTATGCCAAAGAACAGGAAGCCATGGGCAAAGCGAAGAAAGAATTGGACGCGGCCCAGATGGCGGTGACCAATTTCACGAGCAGACCGGGCAAAGGCACGAGCGTGGCCAGGCCGGATCTTCCTGTCAAAGGTGATCTGACGGCTGTGCAGGATCTTGGCAAGCGACTGTATTTCAATAAGTATGGTTGCAACGGTTGTCACAGCATCGGCGAAGATGGCGGTAAAGTCGGTCCGGCTCTCGACCGTGCCGGATTCCGCCTCAACGGCACCTGGATCTATCGATGGGTCAAGAATCCACAGGCGATGAAGCCCGAGACGCGCATGCCGGCCCTCGGACTCAGCGACGCGGATGCCAAGGCCGTGACAATTTATCTGGGAACGTTGCGTGCGCCGAGAGCCGAACCGGCGAGCGACAAACCCGCGAGCTGATCTATGTTCGGCTGTCCAGCCGAGCTTGGGAAATGCAGCGCCGTGCGCAGTTCGCACCCGACGGCGCCAGCCGATATGCAGCGTAGGTCGAGCGCCACACTGGTTACAGATAGAACCCGGTCAGCAGTCCAGCCGCAATGACCGAACCGAACCATACGTGCCGGTGAAACAGTTCAAACGCACGTGAGGGTGAGAGCGCGGTTCTCAGTTGAAAGACCTGTCCGAGGCATACCAGGCTGAGGCCTGCGAGTACGACGAAGAAACTCCGCCCGATAGCCGACATCCAGCCGGCCAGTCCCAGCAGAAATAACATCGCGGCCAGTGCCACGCCGACCGCGATCCATGAGATCCGTCCGAAGAACAAGGCCGATGATTTCACGCCGATGCGGAGATCGTCCTCCACGTCCTGTAGCGCGTAGATCGTATCGTAACCAATGGCCCAGAAGACGGTTGCGGCAAATACGAGCCATGCCGGACTGTCGAGCGTTTCGCGAGCGGCGGCCCATGCCATGATCGTTCCCCAACCGAACGCGATGCCGAGCATCGTCTGCGGCACATGAATGATCCGCTTGGCAAACGGGTACAGTGCCGCGAGCAGCAGTGCGATCGGACTCAAGAGCATGGCAAGGGGATTGAGAAGCAGCACCAGCCCGGCGGCGGCGGCCACCAGGACGGCGGCGATCGCCGTCGCCTGTTTCACCGTCATTTCACCGGAGGCTAATGGTCGTAAGCGGGTCCTTGAGACGTGCCGGTCGAACGAGCGGTCGGCAAGATCATTCAGCACGACACCAGCGCTGCGCATAAGGAACGAGCCGAGTGAGAAGATTGCGAGCAGTTTCCATGGAGGAACGCCCCGGGAGGCAAGGATGAGCGACCACCATGTCGGCAGCAACAGAAGGAGAGTCCCGGTCTGGCTCTGAAGACGGATCAAGCGAGCAACCGCAGACCAGGATGGCAGGACCGAAGGTCTGATAGATTCAGACGGAAACTCTGCAGGCATGCCCGCGACCTTAGCCGAGGCATGTGTGGCTGTCAAACGGGCTCTCAACTCATCCGGTCGGTTGTGGCTGACGGCGCCTTTTCGGTATAACGAATATGGTGAGGATGATTCACACTCATCGTGGTATCAAGAGCCGGCTTTCCACCGCGGCTATGGTCGCGGGGTTTTTGACGCTCCTGTTGGAGGGGTGCGGCCTCTTTAGCAGTCGAGACGGCCTCGGAGCCGGATATTATCTGCCGCTGACGGTGCAGCTGCGGGCCAATCCATCGGTTGCCGCGGCGCAGGTGACATACCAGGACGCCTGCGGCCAGGAACGCACGCTCCCAATCGGAGAATCTCTTTCGGCGGCGATTACACGCAAGACGGGCCGTGTCTTCCAAAAGGTCGTGTCCGATGAACAAGCCGGGGCGGCCGTGGACGGGTATGAGGATGTGTCGGTCGGCCTCGCGACGCTCGATCTCCTCGTCACCAGAAAAGTGAAGAAGAGCTATCCTGCCACGCTCACGATCGGATTGGATTTCGCCTATACGGCTGCCGACGGGACGGTCCTCTTTCAGAAAAAGTTACAAAGTTTGGGAAGCGGCGAAGTCGATGCGAGCGCTTCCTCATGCGATGTCACGGGACTCGAGCAGATTGCCCACGACGCGATCGAGCGCGTCACCGACGGGATGGCGATTCAACTCGGAACCTCCAGCAAGGTCCTTGAGGCCGCCCGCAAAGCAGGCAGCGGCACACCCACACCTCAGGTCTCGGTCCCTCCCTCGCCGATCCCGTCGGGTATAAGCGCTGCCGCGCCGCTCACGATGTCTTTGGTTCACACTCCGTCACGATCGTCGGCTCCGGCCGTTCCCGGCGGACCAGCGACGTTGACATTTAGGGCCATCGTGCGCGATGAGAACCGCAATCAGGTGCTCCATCCGGGCGAAGCGCTCTCTGTCGAAATCGAAATCACCAACGACGGGCCGGGGGATGCGCTTGGCGTCGAGGTGATGGCGAACGGAACTCCCGAGTTGGTCGAACAGATCCCGAGCGTCGTGCCGGTGGGAGACATTCCACGGGGCGATGTAAAACGGATTTCAGTCGAAGGAAAAGCGGGAACGATAAAGGAAGCGCTGCAGGCCGAACTGACGCTCTCCATGCGAACCACTTCGCCATCGGATCAACTGCCTCAAGCCAAGCGATTCGTCATCTCGATGAAACCTGAAAGCGCTCCGGGCGCCACGGCCGCCCCGGTCGATGTCGATGAGATTCCCAAGTCGAGCGGAAAACTGAAACAGCCGAAGGCCATCGGAATTGCCGTGGGGATTGGACAGTTCCGCGATCCCGACGTGCCACAGGTCAAGTATGCCTCTCGCGACGCCGAAGTCATGGGCGGCTATTGGCAGGCGGTGAGCGGAATTTTGCCGGACCGGATCCGTAGACTCACAGATCATCGTGCCCTTAAAGACGATCTGATCGAAGCCTTGGAGGAGTGGCTTCCGGCTAAAGCCGATGCGTCCACCGTTGTATATCTGTACGTGTCGGGCAGGGGAGTCGTGGATGCCTCGACTGGAGCCGTGTCCATCGTGCCGTTCGATGGTCATGCATCCGGCACCCGGATGTATTCGTTGCGGCGGCTCCACGAATCCCTGACACGATTACCGATCTATCGAGCCATAGTCATGCTCGATCTGTCGCTCGAGACGATTGCCAGGCAGGACGGGTTGGAACCTGCTGCACCGGTGTGGGAACAGAGCGCGCAGGGGAAAGACAAGGTGCTCTTGATGGTCGGCAATCGGAGCGTTCAGGAAGCCCACGCTTATGATCCGGGGCACCATGGTCTGTTTACATACGAGGTCCTGAAAGGCATGGCCGGTGCCGCCGATGTCGATAAAGACGGACAGGTTTTGGCCGGTGAACTATGCGCCTATGTCAAAGGTGAAGTGCGTGTGATTGCAAGAGAACAATTCGGAAACGAACAAGAGCCCTTTTGCATACCGGGCCCGAATCAAGGCGCGAGCGTGAGATTGCAGCCGATCTCGAAGATCAAGTAGCAGGGGAAAAACCTCTTGAGACCTGGAAAAAACCCGTGTAGGGTAAGGATCCTTCCGCAGACGCCGGCGTAGCTCAGTTGGTAGAGCAGCGGTTTCGTAAACCGCAGGTCGCCCGTTCAATCCGGGTCGCCGGCTCCACAATCTCAAGCACTTACGTTCTTAGAAGAATCCTTCAAATCGGCAGGTGTTAATACAGTGTTAGAAAGGTAGGTAGAGAGCTTACCTGCAGCGGCAATCAAATCACTTTCTGCCACGCTGTTATATCGCTTCCACATCATCGGCGATTTGTGCCCGATGATCTGCATGGCCGTGGTTGTATCGACGCCTGCGCGTCTTAGGTTTGTGGCTGCGCAGTGTCTCAAATCGTGAAACCGTAAGTTCTCTATGCCTGCCTTCTTGCTAGCCGTCTTAAATGACCTTTTGACTTCCCTCACAGGATTTCGCTGATACACGAATACGTGTTTGTGTTTTAGGTCTCTGACCTTGGATAGGTCCATCAAGGCGGTCTTCACATCATGAGTCATCGGCACCTGACGGGGTTTGTTGGTTTTTGTATCAACACCCCGTAGTGTAATGATCCCTCGATGCAGGTCTACTCGATCCCAGGTCAAATTTAAGATTTCGCCTAAACGCTGACCTAGATGGTAGGCAGTTAGCAAGATGGGCTTCAAATGAGGGGCAGAGCATTCGTATAGCCTGCTCCACTCTTCAGCACTTAACACTCTGTCTCGTTCATTGTTCGGGTTAGGAATGGGTACAAGGCTAGCAGGGTTGACCATGAGCAGACGCTTTCGTCTCGCTACGTTCAAGCAATGCTTCAGGACGATGTGATCATTGTTAATGGTCTGAAGCTTTACCGCATCACCATTACTCTTCTTTCGCTGTGCCCTGTACTCCTCTACATGTTCAGGAGTAATTGCTGTTAGCTCCTTGTTTCCAAAGAACGGTATCAGCTGTAACTGGACTATGTTAATTCGGTCCTTAAGAGACTTGAGCCGTAGAACCTCCTCTAGTGCTAGGTAGGTCTCTCCCCACTCCTTAAATGTGAGCGGTTTGGCTGCGTCGCTCTTGATCATGCCCTTCATCAATTCAGTCTTGATAAGAGCTTCCTGTTGTCTAGCAGCAGTCCGGTTATGACTTCCGACCTTCCACCGTCGCAGCTTTCCTCCTCCTTTTCCATTTGCTAGCGATATTGTCTTACCATCATCAATGATAGAGAACTCCACATAATAACTATCCTTCCGTTTAGTCAGCCCCATCGGACTTCCTCCTTTCCTGTGGCTTGCTTGCCACTCCGACCAGTTGGGTAAGGGAAACGTTTAGCGCCTTACACAGCTTGAGAAGAGTGGAGAGCTGAGGGTCAAGCAGGCCAGCTTCGAGCCTTGCAAGTGACACAAAGTGCACGCCACTTAAGTCCCCCAGCTTTCGCAAGCTCAACCCTCGTCGCTCTCGCCACTCTCTCAAGCATGTCTTCATAGACGAATGTTAGCGTTTATGCTAATACACTGTCAATCACTATTTGGCGGGCATCGGCAGGACAGTGTGTTCCTCGATCCAGTTATCTAACGCTTGTCGATCAAACTTGGTCAGGCGTCCCACCTTCACAAAGGGTATTCGGCGTTGGCTTACCATCGTATAAAGGGTATGAACACTTATCCCAATGATGTCTGCCATTTCTCGCATACCCAACAGTCGGCGCGACGTTTGCTGAGACGGCTCAGTCACTTGGTTATCCTTTCGTTTTCTCTAGTCCCCGGGTCTAGCGCTCGCCTTCCCGCGCCAGCGGGGAAGGCGAGCGCACTAGACAACTCGGCTTTCAGTGGGTGAGATTCCACACTCTCAGTGTTGACCTGCTAAATTTTAGGGGATGCAAAGGACGACCTACGAGCTTTTGGGGGGTGTACTACATCCCTCGTTACTTCAGTTATTTGGGAATGTGGCTTTAGAAAAGATTAATCAATCATAGGTGAGCACACACCCCCACAAAGTTAGTAGGTATTGAGGGTCTATAAATGGATGAATTCGTCTTTCATCGACCATGCCCACTCGGGATTTACGACCAACTGATGCGGCACCCCATTTCCATAGTCCTCATACAGTGCGAATCCCAACCACGCCATCTCCTGCATCGCTAGTTTTGCAGTGTCTGGGCTTACTCTGAGAGCGTCTTTAACTTGGTTGACTGTTAAGGCCTCCCCTCCGTTTCTCTTGAATGCCAGCAGTATTTTCCTCCGCTTCTCTGGCATTGACGACAGTGCCACTTGTACGACATGTGGCATATCCTCTACCGTTAATTGTCGTCGTTCGTGCAGAAGCGCATGACCCCGAGCTAGGTTATACAGAACAGCCTGTGCCCTATATGGTGCTTCATGCTGTGGTTGTATGTCTGGGTCATAGGGAGTTCGCATTATCGCAAGGAGCTTAGCGCAAGCTGCAATACTCCTGCGGGTTTCAGCAGGGTCTTTAGCAAGCTCCCAGGGAACACCTCTGAACCCCTTATTGTCTGTGAATACCTGAGCCAAAAACTGATGTACCTGCAACCTGCACGTCCTCAACTTTTCGACATAGGGAAGTTCCCCATGATTTATCTTGGACAGTTCTTCAACAGTGGGTTCTGACATGGCTTGCATGACAAGGAAAAACATCCGACTGCCGAGATTGGCCATAACCTTCCATACCACTGAATCAAATGGGGTTGTACAACCCAACCATGCAAACAAGTAATCGCCCTCATAGCCACGTCTTCCATGTGTCCCGCTATCAGTCATGAAACCCTGACCATCCAACACGCGAGTGATTACACTAAATTTTTCGATTAATTCATCCTGTTTTCCTTTAAAGATGGTTGCCATTTCCGGGGTAAGCAGTACCCGCTTTTGAATTTTTGGCAGGAGATCAACTTTCTTTAACTTGTCTACCGACGTATTTGCCGATTGGCTCACAAACGCAGCATGCGTGAACTTATCCGACCGATAACAGATCGGGTCACCATTCATGCAGGCCCCATCGAACATACTGGCAACCGTAGTTTTCCCTGCACTGGGTGGTCCCACGTAAATTAACGCCACAGGGTTCACGTTGTCGGCGAGCAATAGTGTGGCGCACGTCGATAGTCCCATCTCTACAGCCTGCCATAAGTCAGGGAAATGCGTAGTTATGACATCACGGACATCCTTAATGCTCACTTTGTTGACGGTTGCAATTTCTTCCACCGCACTATTCACGTTCATGCTCCTCTCCGTACGCTCGGAAGTTTGTTCCGAGATGTGGTATTTCCTGCATAGCTGACCTTCATGCCTTTCTGCGCGGCCTTCGCGCAATAGATCTTGCGTCCCACGAAATGTTTTCGGATTAATTCATCAGCCTGTGGGTAGATGACATGGTCCATATAGTCGTCATCCTTTTTATTGAACAATGAATCCGTTAGCGGAACAGAGTTATGATTGATGCGCGGAGAATCTGCTCCATCCACGTCCCCCACGATCTCAAGACGGACGGGATCACCCGTTACCGGAAGTCTCCATTCTGCTAGGACACGCGTTATCTCAACTTCGCTCATGCGTCACCTCATTTATCGGCTGATTTGGTTTAAGCCCAAGACGAACCCATGCCTCCAAATCTGATACCCGTATGCGTGTCAATCGACCAACTTTCACGATTGGGATGTGACCACCGGCGACCCATTTTTTAAGCATCGCCACTGAACACGAGAGACGTGTTGCTACTTCTTTGATCGAAAGTAAATCTGCCATGAACTGCTCCTTGATAATGTGGATGAAACACACTGCCATCCGCTGGCACTATGCCATGGTCTAGTAGATCATCTAAGAAAACTCGATTGGATTGAATAAAGACCTAGGGAATAGGCAGTGAACAAGCACTAGCGGACATAACCAAGCGCGCGCACAGTCGCAGTTACATATGTCACCTCCTGGTTGACTTATTGGATGGACGGATCTGAAGCAACTAATGTTGCCTATCTGAAAATATCTGCGAGAAGTGGAGTTGCTTTGCGCTTACATAGGCTGAATCTTATATCTAAACCATCATGGACCATCAGGATACGATCTCATGGTCTATGGAGGAAGATTTCGATTGCTACTTCCCGAGCTGCCTATCCCGATAACGTCAAAAAGGTCACTGTATCTGAAGGGATACCTCTCGAATAGTGTTTTGAGCCTGAGATCCCCTGCTAGGACTCATACAACTTACCGCAGGTGATTGGTGGAAATATGTCAAGGTGAACCTACGGTATCAAGCGGTATCCACTCATAGTAACGATGAAGGGGATTTTAGGCTTTCTCATAACACTTAACGGTCATCTCCTAAAAAAGTAACATCCTTCATCAGATGTGTAAGACCAGCATGTCATTCAAACTTTATAACCATATATAAAATGTATGAATTTTCCGAGGTACTTAGAAATTGCCTAGAAATCAATAATCTAAACTTTCTGGCGAAGCCTCACCCCTAAACGAGTTGAACATAGCCATGTCCTTCCCTTTTTCCGAAAAAGCTACCTCAAGAGGTTAAATTAGGTTTGAGAGAATTTTCGATGTGCCTGAAAGCCTACTTTGCCCATTTTTACAATAACCTACGAACACTTTTAATGGTCTGAAAACGCTTCAATTTAGGTCGACTTTTGTCAACCATCTTGTCAACCGCCTTCCTTCTCTTTACGCATATACACGCATATGCATATTTCTCATGGCTCTTGCGCCTCTGTCACAGAGGCTCCTAGAATTGCTTCCCAGAAAAGGTTTATGTCCGAACATATCCCTTACTTCATCACATGGCGTACTTTATAGATTTGTTTTCGCCCGAAACGTATGACGCCTTCAGTCGATCCAAGCGCGACATATCTGGATTTCGCATTCGTCATAAGCGAATGGCAGACCGCATTAAGCCAGGGGATGTGTTCGTTTGCTATCTCACTCGATTGTCGCGCTGGTTCGGTTTACTAGAAGTTGTCGAAGGGCCGTTCATTGATAATCACCCGATATTTATTTCAGAAAACGATCCATTTGTAGTCCGCTTTCGCGTTCGCCCTCACGTGTGGCTGGATGTAAAAGTGGGAATTCCCATACACGATGAGTTGATCTGGAACGGACTATCTTTTACGCAAGGGTTAGCAAAAGGATCAATAGGATGGACTGGGAAGGTCCGTGGCAGTTTAGTTCGCTTAGATGATCGGGACGCCTTATTTCTTTCTGACCGGCTGAAGAAGCAATCCACTGAGCAGAAGTCATATCCGCTAAGTGACCAAGATATTCGGCGTCTCTCAACTCACACCGTTAATCGCTCTGACAAGGTAGTCAATGTCTCAGTGCCCGATGATTCAAATCTTTTCGAGGATGTTGAAGCTGTTGAAATAGAAACACGAGAATCAATCCGCATGCAGGCACTTACCGCACGAATAGGACAACAAATGGGGCTTTCCATTTGGATTCCCCGAGCTGATCGAAGTGGTGTTTTGAAAGAGCTAAAGGATGCTGGACAGGTACTTGAGCGGCTACCACTTAATTACGATGACACCACTCTTCGAACGATTGAGCAGATAGATGTTCTGTGGTTAAGAGGCCGCTCGATTGTTCGAGCCTTTGAAATTGAACATACCACATCTGTTTATTCTGGTATTTTGCGAATGGCGGATCTATTAGCTCTTCAGCCCAATATGGATATTAAGTTGCACATCATCGCGCCGGTGATGAAGAGAGAAAAAGTCTTTCAAGAGATTAGACGACCTGTATTTTCACTTCTCGAAAAGGGTCCATTAGCCGAGACCTGTACCTACATATCTTATGATAGTTTGCGAGAACTGAATGGACTAAAGCATCTGGAGCACCTATCAGACAGCGTGCTTGATGAGTATGCTGAAGAAGCGGAATGAAGTGTCCAGTGATTATCAAACTGATACTGCAATAATTGATTCGGTGATTGTAGAGACAATTGTGAGCAAAAGTTTATTGCTTCGAAACTCCCAGCTTATATGACCACAAGATCAAAGACGTCTCTGGTCGGGTAGAGGACACCTGCATTATCAACAGGTCTACACCAAACTTTACGGTCTATATGCCATTGCTGGTTCGGAAAAAGGCAAGATTACTCAAATTCATGAGTCTCATGAGACAGGTAATTGCAACAAATCTGTTAAAACATCTTGACTAGCTTCTCGTGAACGTCAATTGATGCGCCGGTCATTGCTTACATGCCATTTTCACAAACCGTAAGAGATCAAGCCCTAGTAGCCGCAGCTAGGCATTGTTGTGTTTGTCATCGTTATAAGGGCGTCAAGGTAGAAGTTCATCATATAGTGCATGAATCAAAGGGGGGCACGAATGATCCGTCCAATGCTATTACGCTTTGCTTTGATTGTCATGCAGACGCAGGACACTACAATCCGGATCATCCCAGAGGTACGCGATTTTCACCAAGGGAATTAAGAATTCACAGAGATAACTGGCATTCGATAGTTCTATCTCAAAGGGTTGCTGCTCCCACCGAACCGGATTTTATGTACTGCCGGTTTCTATTGTGTAAGAGCTTTGACGCAATTCGTGAGATTACTCTTGGAGATCTTTCAAACGTTCCTGTCTCTCAGCCGATGCTTGTTCAAAATTCAGTTTTGGAATTTCAAAAGATGATTGTTCAAGCGCACCCAGTATCTTATCGCCACGACAAGGAATGGGGAGACAGCTTTCCTAATATAGAGGCTTATTCAGAAAGGTATCCGACTGTCCAAATTCACAATCGCTCGGAGATGTCTGGATATCCGTATTTTGAAGCAATACGCGCCCCCTCCATCGATGAGCTTCAAAGTAAATTAGCTCCTAAAGATGGAGTCACTCGACTCCTGATCGAAGCCGGTGTTGCTCCGGCATCTATATCCCAAGTATTAGCCTACCATGAGCGATGTGGGGCCGATTCCTTTCAGGAAATATATCGATTGCGGCCTTTGTGGTGTCTTTATCTTGGGGCTACTAATCTCACATCAAACCCGTTGCAATTGAGAGGTATAGTATGTGAGAAGTACGAGCCTGCGGGCCTGGCATACAGAGATTTTTACCCATCAGTAGGAACTGATCATACTTCAACAGTTCATGGTCTACCGCTTGCTGCGTTACCGGCAGGAGCGACATTGTTATTTCCGGTTGCAACAATGCTTGGACCAATGGAATGTATCGGCTTTGAATCAACATTTCAGGAAACTGCAGACATACCTTCTGGACAAGTTCAGACTTTCTCCCACGAAGATTTGTCTCCGGCGCAGGCTGTTACATCATTGATCGGGCCTGTTATGTGGCCGAAGTCGATTGATGTTCGAGTAAACTCAATACAGGTGGAGCAGCAGATTCATGATTTTAATCTCAAGTCTTTATACACCATTAACAGATATTGGGAGATGGGTTCATGCCCGCATATTTTCTTCCTTGGTCAAGAAACTATTTTGCCAGAATATTATGGTGAATTATTTGCAAAGCAGCCTGGTGAATCTCACCAGGAGATAATTATCATCCCAAGTGGTATTGATACCGTTTTGATAGTCGAGTTGGAGCCAGAGCAGACAATCATCGAGGAGATCTCGATAAACAAATCCCTGTATAGAACAATGGTGAGACTTAACCAAGGCGACGCGCTAAGTATTCCCGTAAAATCCGGGGACCTTATTGACCTGAAGGGCCATTATATTTCTAAAAGCACCGCAGCAACTGACCCATGGTTCAGGAATGCGTTGGTTCATGGTTTTATTTTGGAAGGCGCGGGATTAAAGTCACACTCGATTCAATCATAGAAGTGTCATAAGCTCCTTCCGCTACATCTGCAGGCTCTTCACAGGTGCCGGAGCACTTACTCGCAGGAAAGAACGTAGCACTGCATTGCTCAGCATACTCTTTATAGTCATTCTTCTGATCTCTTCTGCTTCATTTGCTGCTGTGTTCGACAGGCAAAAGGCCTCACCCTATATCCTTGAGTTCTACATTGCTTTTAACGAAGGTGCCGATTGCCCGCGTTTGTATGAACTGAGAAAGGATGCGAAACAACAGGGTGCAGATAACCAGCAACAACAGGAGATAAACGATAAATTGCGTTCGGTTGGTTGTATAACCGAGAAGTCGAGGAGGGTGGAAATAGGTCGACCTAACACAGGAAACTTTACGGTGACAGAATACAAGATTTACAGAGAGATAGTTGATTTACCAATATCTATATCGGAGGAGCAGGCTCTTGACGATGTTGCAAGAAAGTACAAGATTTCAGTCTCCGAAGTGCGAAATAAAGTTAATAAGGTCCAAAGTAATCTGTCGAAAAATGGGTGGATGAACGGCAATCCTAAAGACGAGATTCGTTATGCATCAGACTGGGCTGGTGAGACACCGTAAAAAGTTATCGAAAACCGCGTGTGGCTTCAGCGTCCTGCAATAGTTGAACTGCCGAACTAAACCATTTGTTTCGCCCCAGTTGAGACAATGCGGTAGCTATGGAACTGGTGATTAATTTCTCCCTAGAGTGTGAAGTTCTACTTGATATTGGCTGACTGACTCAGGATCGGCAGGTGTTAGCTTTGCGAATACACATAACTTAAAGATGTTTCATCATGTCTGGCCTTTCCAATTTTTATAACAACCTATTAACGATCCAAGTCGCTGTCTTCGGAATTATCACAGCCGCTGTTTTTGTTCTTGTTCAAATTTCATATTCCGTATCACATAGGCATAGTCTAAGGCTTTTTAGAGACAGAGTATTGATAGTATACTTCGCAGTTAGCATAGTCGCCCTCACGTTGACTTCTAGCGCTAGTCTTTTACTGTCGCTTCCGAAACATGATTTTCTCCCAGGATACAATGTAAATGTTCGCGGGCTTTTACTAAATCTATGGACGCCGCCAACACTTTTATTTCTCACCGGTTTATCGGCCATCTTATTCTGTGCGTTTCTTCTTAGAAATATTCAATACCTCCATCCTCAAAGAGTTCTGTTATTGATTAGCAAGACAGTAACTCCTGAAGAAGTACAACTCTTTTTACTCAAGAAATATGGGCTTTCTCCTCCGCGTCTATCCTCTCATTTGGGAAACATATCTGATGAAAACCTGCAGCAACTAATGAGATACGTAGGAGGGACTGGGCCTGAACCAAGTGAGGAAAACATGCAACAATTCGCTGAAGCTGAGAGGGAGAACGAGCAGCGATTTAAAGAAGATCAGCTACGCTATATAGAATTCAAAAGAAAGGCAGAATCTGCGACAGATCCCCTTGATACTCTGTCGACTGTCGCCGTTGCAGCTCTCAAAGCTACGGATCTACAGACACTTGCGGAGGTCCCTAAGACTATTAGGGGCATTACTCGCGCTGCTCTCGCATCAATAAAGCCTTCAGGTCTAACTCACTGGAACCCAGCTGGAGGTCTAGCAGATAAGTGGGTAATGCATTTGATCAATTTTACATCAAGGCTACTTGAAGTGGCCCGCAAAGAGGGTTTGTCTTCAGTCGAAGTTGATATCCTTCAAACTACCGACGACTGTGTCTGTCAGCTGATTGAGAAGGAAGAAGAGCAGGCAATTATCAAAATTATGGGTTTTTGGAAGCAGGTTAGCAATGCGGCAATTGGTAATAACAAGTCAGTTTTTATTTGGCTAATTACCAAATATGCGGCTATTGGGGAGACAGCACTTGAGCGTGAGCTGAAATCAATAAGTGATGAAACCTTCAGACACCTGGGATGGCTAGGAGAAAACCTGTTAGATAAGACAGGCTATACAGAAAAAGCAATTATGTATGACCTAGACTATTCAACAGAGTTTGATGAACTTCTGAATGCGTTACTGTCATTCGGTTCCATTTATAGCTCAAAGTATTCCAAGCAATATCCTTTAATCTACTTCGATGCGATTCGTGTAGTTTTTATAAAACTCTCGAAGTTAACAAAGGGGCTTCCATCAGACTCTGAAATCAAAAACTCATTGTACGCTTGCATAAGCAGCATAGCCTCCTTTATTGACGCTGCACTGCGCAGCTCAAACTCTGATGGAGCAGCGCTTGCGGTTATCAGAATTAGACAGTGCTACGAAGAATTGGTAACGATTCAACTTCACGAGAGGGCAGCTGAAGTTGTGAGTCTGCTTGTTGATGCCGCAGTTTCTGCAGTTCAGAGTGACTGCAAAAGCCATCTTATACCAGAAGGAATAGGCGAATATTTAACTAAATTGCTTATTAAATGCCCGTATAAAGATAAAATCGCTAGCGCAGTTAGAGACAGCCTTATAAAGTCCCACGGGACTGGACACTCAAAAGTATGGGGTTTTGTCACAGAGTTAGGAAAACGCATGGGTACAAATTTCGGATTAATGTTCGATGAGAAAACGGGGAAAATCTACGCAAATGATGACCCACGTCGGCAATAATTGGTTATCGTCACCTCTGCCTCTTTTTCATCTCACACAGCCTTTCTTTATATAAGCTAGCCTACTAACAGACAGGCCCAAGTGTGGGCAATAGGAATGGACCTGTGGTGGGTAAATCATTTGGCCTAAATTGGCTTGAAAAAATCCCCCCTTAGCCCCCCTTTGTTCAAACGGTAACATCCACAGGGGTATGTATCAGTGTTATTACAGTGTTAGGAACAGCGACAAACTAGACTGAAATGGACTGAACAGCAGATAACTGAATGAGGTAGCAAGATTCCTTGTATGCAACAATGACAAGGGGATTGCCCAATCATCAAAGACTTGAACAATCCCCCATTACTGATTCGTAAACCGCAGGTCGCCCGTTCAATCCGGGTCGCCGGCTCCAGCAGAAGTGGTTGAATGTATGGCCCTTGCTCCACTGGAGTCGGGGCTATTTTATTGTCTTTTATCGCTTCTGCTACCACTTTGCTACCACTTTCAGAATTAACGGTCATATCCAGCCGGTCCAGTGCCCCTGGAGCTTGCTTTTCAACCGTCGTCCATAGGTCGATACCGTGAGCTTAATGGTGGTGTGGCCCAACTGTCGTGCAACACTGCTCAACGTGTGAAGACGGCCGCCTGAGGGTATTGAACATATCAAAAGCTGTATAACAGCTCTTGGCATGATTCCACTGTCCGACCCGGAGACACGCCGTTAAATTGGGGCCTGATGCGCATCCACAGGCAGGACAGCCAGCATGATCTGTTTCATGGTGTCCTCCTATTTTCTATCAAGCAAACGAAAGTTAGGCGTCGATGACTCTGAGACGCTGCTTAATCGCAGTACATGGGGGTTCGCCTACTTCTGCTCTTCTTTTTACTTCATGAAAGAGATCATCTAAGGGGTGCGTTATAAGACGGTTTTCAGTGTTGTAAATAGCATGGGTATAATTGCGGCCTACTATCGTATACGAGCTAGATGAGAGGATCTCCCGTCGTATGTCGCTACAGGAGCAGAACAGGATTGCGATTCCAAAGTAGACTATATATTTGCCCATTGTAGTCTTGTCCAACCATGTCTTTGAGGGAAACGCATGTTTCCAATAACAGCGGGCCACTAGTTGAATTTACGTCAGCACTCGGCGCGCGAACATTATCCAATTTTGGGCGCAGCCTACCGCAATCAATTGGATGGTCCTGAGGGCAGAGAACCGGAAGGTTGGACCCCCGGTTGACTAGGCCTACTCGGTACAGAAGGTGGAGTAGTTGCTGCCGCAGAAGATTTGAGCACCTCAGCTATCTTCTGAAGTTCTTCTATTCCTATTCCTGCTTTCGCATTCTGATAGAACGCTTGTTGTGCTTCCTTCATGTTGGGAAACTCTGCTTTGATTAGGTCAATAGCCTTATCCAATAAATCCTGTTTCTGGGTTAGGTAATTTTGATAAGTCTCTTCTTCACTATCACGACCTAACCATTTGTTCATTCTGTCTATACAGAGGCTATGTAAGCTATCTCGGTAAATCTGCAATCCCTGTGTTCTGTAAAGTAACGGTGCAATTTGAGTTGCAACTGCTCTGGCATATTGATTTGCAAGTTCACCAGTTATCCCGCTCTTGGGTTCTTGCGCAGCGAGCTTAAAACCATCGGCCACAGTGGAGGCAAAGGTCTCACCTACATCTGGGGGAGGCTCTGAACAGGTTATGAGATCACCCTTGTTATGGGGATTTTCAGCAACAATAACGACTCTTCTACTCGCCGTGGTCGCGAAGGTATTTACAGATCTTGGGTTGCCAAACCACTTGCTCCAGACACTGGTTGTATACACTTCATCTTGAATTGAAGGATTTGTGTCCCTTTTCGACCAGGTAGAAGTGCCACAACCGAATACTGATATCGCAACCAAGATCAGTAAGCTCAGCCGTGCTATAGGGTTTAACCGCATGTCAATAACCTCCGTAATAGAAAAAATCTCTGCATCCAGCGTGCGGACATCACACTGCATTCGGAATGACCTTTCAGCAAGTTTGCTGCCTAATCATTCTCACGGATTATTGGATTTTTCGTTAATCATGCGAACGGACAAGGTTCTACTATGAATCGAATTGAGTACATGAAGGATTCGAAATGATTCAGAGGTCACTATATAAGTGGGCCGTATTAGTTGGAGGCCATACACGGCCATTAGCCTGAAAGTGAAACGAAGATGAGGAACACACTTTCCTCAGGCGAGGAATAGGAGTTAAAAAAGATTCGTGGCAACGGTTGCCGACGGGAGATGGCTCAATGTCGCCAGTATAGAAGCAGACAAGAACATGATAGGCACTTGGTCCATGACATCGGGAAATAGCTCTGTCGGAAAATGCCTGGGTATTTAACTGACTTGCTATGCTACCTTTCTACTAGAAGTGTCATAAACAACTTCATTGGACTAACCCCGGGTCGAATACCCTGATTCCTCTCGTGTCAGAGGATAGATTCACAGGTGTTCTCAAGCACGAGCGAGCAAGTATACCGCTGCGCGTCACCGGGTCGTCTCACAACTCGCGTTATCGTGTGGCTTCACGAATCGGCTAATGCTCGGGACCATCTGATGGGTTTTGAGCACCGCCACACTTTCTCCCTGTCACTCCTTTTGACACAAATACTCCCCTTATCCTAGAATCACAACAGCAACAAAGTTCCTGCGAGGTCCACTCCGCTGATGAGCTGGATGTTGCTTTCGCGGAAACGAGTTGTCCTGATCACGTTCGGACTCCTCTTCCTGCTAGACGTAACCCGCTCGCTATACGCCCGGATCGGGTATGCCGATCCGGTTGAATTGTGGCAACCGGATCGCGCCCACTATGCTGACCTTGTTTGGCCTCCAGGCACCGGCGTGCCGCCCGATACGCCTCTCGGCCAACGCATCTTTGCCAAGCGATGCGCGGTCTGTCATGGGCCGGACGGTCGAGGGAACGGGCCGGCGGCCCCTTCGCTGATTCCGCACCCGCGCGATTTCACCAAAGGCCAATTCAAGTATAAGTCCACTCCGCCCGGCCAACCGCCAACCGACGAAGATTTGACTCGTGTAATTACGAACGGGTTGACCGCCAGTGCGATGCCCTATTGGGGCGATCTGTTGACCACAGAGGAAATACGAGCCGTCGTCGATCACGTGAAGAGCCTATCGCCGGTGTTTGGTCAGTCTGTCCCATCGGCCTTCTCCATTCCAGCACGATCCAAGTCCGATTCTGACAGCATTGCACGGGGCAAAGCGCTTTTTGTGGCACAAGCCTGCGTGGCCTGTCACGGGCCGGAAGGCCGCGGGGGGCTGCGGCTCAGGGATGCCAACGGTTATGAGGTGGTATCCCGCGATCTGACAGCCCCGTGGACCTTTCGCGGTGGAAGTACACCGGAGCAGATCTGGCTCAGGATTACGAACGGCTTGGCGCCAAGCCCGATGCCTTCATTTGCCGAAAGGACATCGCCTGCCCAGCGATGGGATCTTGTCAACTACGTCCTTTCGCTGGCGAGGGCAGCCCCATGGGAACCGGGTGGAACTCTCGACGGACCCGGACACTCGACCGATCCCGTCAAGCGTGGGGCGTACTTGATTCGAGCCGAGATGTGCGGCCTGTGCCATACCCAGATCAACCGGACCGGCATCTATCGGAGCGACGAGTTTTACTTAGCCGGTGGGATGCGGGTCGACCTGGGGGCACATGGCCATCTTGTCAGCCGGAACCTCACAGGCGATTCCACTACCGGACTCGGTGAATGGACCAACGAGCAAATCATCGAGGCCTTGAGAAACGGCCGTACCCCGGATCGGGTCCTGAATGTCCTCGACATGCCCTGGAATTTTCTTCACGCCTTGCCCGACGAGGATGCCAACGCGATCGCCAGTTTTCTGAAATCGCTGTCACCAGTCAGGAACCACATTCCACCTCCGCTGCACTTTGGCGTCCTCGAGACTATTGCTGCGAAACTTATGCATCCCCGATGGCCGGCGTTTCCACCTGCCTACCTGGTCTTCGTTGAAGGCAACTTCGGACAAACTGGAGACGCCGCTTCACGTGGCTGGTTACAAGCCTACCTCATCAATGCTCAATGGCTTATCTTGCTGCTTGGCATAGTGGCATTCGTCTTCGCTGGAACACGTGCCAAGCGGCAGAGAGAACCTGGGAACCGGTGGAAAACGGTAGGAGTCGTCTTGGCCGTCCTCGCAATCTTCTTTGTCGGCTGGTTGGTGTATTTCCTTCCTGCTCTCAGCGTGTTGCCTCCTGAGCGGGTCTCCCAACAATTTTTGGATCGCATTCCAACACCCAATCTCACCGAGCTTCCGTCTCCGGAGCACGCCGCATTAGTGAAGCGTGGGCGCCTTCTCTACACAGTCGCCTCTTGCGCATTCTGCCACCGCCCGGAAGGCTACGGCGGGCTCAAGATTAGCTGGAAACCCTTCGGGACATTGTGGACGAGGAACATCACCCAGGACCGCAAGACTGGAATTGGTGCGTGGAGCGATCGGGAGATTGCCCGCGCGATCCGCAGCGGAGTGACTCCCGACGGTCGCATGCTCCATTGGCAGGGCATGATCTGGGACTTTGCGTCAAATTGGGACGAGGAAGACCTCCGCTCGATCATTGCCTATCTGCGGACATTGCCACCGGTGTCAAATCAGGTTCCATCGGCGCGGCCTCCGGCAGAGGACGATTGTGACAAGTATACTTTTTGGATCAACGAGAGCGCTCGGCCAGGATGTGAATAGAATTGTTCGTGACGGCGCGCCTAACATCTACGCTCTCATGCAAAAAATAGTCAGGACTTCATCCCCGTCCAGTCGCCGAACCAATCTATCCAGAACCAGCGAACTGAGGGGATTCGAAGGGGATGTGTCCCCTTCGTGGGGATCGTACAAGGGGGCCGGTCCCCTTCGTTAGGAATCGGTGAGGCACGATTCAGAGTCGAACCGGTGACTGGTCGCCCGTTCGATCCAGGTCGGCGGCTCCCACAATCTCAAGCACTTAGATATTAGCCGCAGCGACAAAAGGCTATTGTGCTAAAAGTGTGCTAAACGACTCTCGCCTGCCGCAGATCATGGAAGCGAAATCCTGAATCGAAGTGAGGTGGATAATCTTGAATGCCGAGCAGCTCAGGGGCGAGCGATTGGCGTCTAATTTGGTGAGGAGCGGTACGAAGGAAGTGGCGAGAGACCCTTCTGAAGATCCAAATCCTATTGAATCCCCTAAGCTGACAGGCAAATCGGCTCCTATCTTGGATTCTCGGTCCCTTGATTAAGAACTCCCACCGATCCACACTACAGCATCTTTCCCACCGTATAACGCAGGAGGACACCTCATGGCGTCTAGTTCGTCCTTCCCTCTTGTTGAAAGATCATCCACCGGAAACCGTGATAGGAAATCTGTCCTGATCATTGACAACACTCTCAAGGATCGAGAGTACTATGCTGACCGTCTGGTGCCCGAGTATTTCCTGTACATGGCCGACAGAGGGAAGACCGGCCTCGAATGCTTCTACGCACACCGGATTGACTGCGTAGTCCTTGAACTGGATCTTCCTGACGTAAGTGGGTTTGAAGTACTCATCGAGTTGGTGCCAGTGGCTAGCCGTCCTGCTGTTCCTGTCATCATCCTGACTAGACTGCCGAACCGAATGATTACCGAACTTGCGGTGAAGAATGGCGCTCAAGCAGGGTTACACAAATCTGAGACAACGCCGGATCAACTCAGCGAGGCAGTGTTCAAGGCAATAGTTGCGGTGCCTCGTGATTATAAGAAAGAGAGTGAAGCCTTCAAGTTCCCTCGCACGAAAACTGAGACCCTGATAACCGAAAATCCTGCAGAACGCAGCTCTTCCAGAGTCCTCGGGGACTCGTCCAGCGAACACCAGTGATCGAAACCGACAAGGAAATCTTACCTGACACCAAGCAGTTCACACCTGATGAAGTCGAGGTGGTGGAGTACTATGCCGGTGAAGTGGCGAAGATAGCCAGCGGGCTATCGGAGAACCGCTAGTCCATTCCTGAATCCTCTATTCCCCTGTGCTCATAGACGCTGTGTGTCTACGTCCAATCATCGGCAATGTGTCCGTGAACATGTCCGTGCGTGTGAACTCTTGTTGCAAGCAGTAAAAAACAGGGAATTGTCTGAAGAGGAATGGAGTTTCCAACCTGTGTGGAAAAGGGCTCGGCGGATGCGATGACTTATTTCCCTTCTTGAACAGCCGGCGATCTCGATCAAGAATGAAACAGGTTTCACATCCCATTCGCGCGACATCGGGCGCCGGGACGATTCAGGATGTCGCGGACGACGAATCCGAAACGATGCACGGGTGGGCACATGAACAGGGTCCGCACCATCGTCATCTTCATCGTTTTGCCGATCGCAGGGATGGCTGCAGCGTTTGGTACGCTGTACTCAACCGGCAGCACCGACCTGGCAAGCCAGGATCGACAGCCGATCGCCTTCAGTCATGCGCAACATGCGGGGCAACTCAAGGTATCGTGTCTGTATTGTCATCGCCATGCCGCGGAATCCCAGACGGCGGGAATTCCTCCGGTTCACCTCTGTATGACCTGTCATCAGCGCATCGCTCCAAGGTCCGAGCCATTGCGGCAGCTGGCCGCGTACTGGAAGGAGCAGCGTCCAATCCCATGGGTGCGGCTGCAACGGCTTCCTGACTTCGTCTACTTCACGCATGAAATGCATTTGACCGCCGGTTTCGAATGTGCCGACTGCCATGGCGCGGTCGATCGCATCCGCACCACGCCTCGTGCGGCAAGCTATGAGATGGGGTGGTGTCTGACCTGTCATCGCCAACAGGAGGTGTCCCAGGATTGCTGGACCTGTCACAAGTGACAGATCCTTGAGTCGACCACGCAAATGCACCGTGGAGCTACCGAATGGAATTCCGTCGGCGTGATGTTCTTCGTCTCATGGGCTTTTCGATCGCCGCTGCGGCGCTGCCGGGCTGCAAGCAGGAGTCGCATAATCTCATCCCGTATCTGCTTCCCGACGATGAAATCATTCCCGGTGTCGCCAATTGGTATGCCACGATCTGCCAAGAATGCGAGGCTGGTTGCGGGACCATAGTGAGGGTACTGGAGGGCCGAGCGAAGAAAATCGAGGGGAATCCGGCGCATCCCCTCAACAAAGGGAAATTGTGCGCGAAGGGCCAATCGTCGTTGCAGGCCCTCTACAACCCTGATCGACTGAAGAGTCCCCTTCGCCGGATGGGCCCACGGGGCGAAGGACGCTTCGAACCGTTGACATGGTCCGAGGCCATCGAGGCCTGCCGCGACATCGTGCGTGAATCTCCTGCTTCGTTGCTCGTGGGTCGCGCGGCGCCGGGCAGTGAATCAACCCTCCTCGACCATTTCATGAAGACTGTCAAGGGAACCGCCCTCTTCTATACACCGGAAGACACAATCTCATTAAGGAAAGGGCTGCGGACGGCGTTTGAGTTTGATGGTCTTCCCGCCTATGACCTCGCACATTGCGATTATCTCCTCTCGATCGGCGCTCCATTTCTCGAATACTGGCTTTCACCTGTGTCCCTCAGCGCCGGATTCGGCGCGATGCGGCAGGAACGTCAGTCTATACGCGGCCGGTTCGTTCAGGTCGAGCCTCGTTTGTCCGCGACCGGCGCGAGTGCGGACCGATGGATTCCGATCAGGCCCGGCACCGAAGTATGGCTGGTGCGTGCCCTCACCAAATTGCTCTGGCAAGCCGGACGGGTTGGTCGCAACTTCAGGAATGAGGCGAAATGGTTGAACGAACTTCGCGACCTCACGATCGATGAGATTGCCGACACCATTGATGTGTCGGTGACGTCCATACGGGACTTGGCGAGCGAACTCCTGGAGGCCCGAGCGCCCTTGATTCTCGCCGGAGGCACATCCAGCGATCACACCAACGGCACGGATCTTATTATCGAAACGCTCGCGCTCAACGCCATGCTAGGGTCCGTCAATCGTCCCGGCGGCATGCAGCTCGGCCGCCCCATCGAATTTTCCGCCGGACCGTCCGCCGTCGGCGAACAGGCATTGATGCAGGCGCTCGGCCGTCTAGCTGACCGTGAAGGCGCCCTTTTTCTCCATCAGACCGACCTTCTCCATGTTCTTCCGACTTCGTTGGATGCGCTTCCATTGCTTCGCCGCTGCCGGCAGATTGTCAGTTTCGCCTCGTTCCCTGACGACACGACGATGATGGCCGATCTCGTACTTCCGGTTCATACGGCACTGGAGTCGTGGGGAGATCGAACCTATGCCGGCCTGACGGGAGTGCCGGCGGTCGGTCTTCAACAACCCGTCGTCCAGCCGCTGTTCGAGAGTCGTCAAATCGGTGATCTGATCATCGAGCTTGCTCGGCTGTTGGGAGAGAGCGTTCAGGCTGAATTGCCTTGGCAGTCCTTTCACGCCTATCTGCAGGAACGATGGAAGGGACGCGCGGACACAACCCATGAGACGGACCAGTGGATTCATCACCTGCAACAAGGCGGGCGGTGGGCCGGAACCGACTCGCCCGTCACCGTGACCCTGTCGGCCCCGCCGTCACGCGAGCCGGCGGCGTTTGCCGGAGATCCGTTGGAGTTTCCGTTTTATCTTCTACCGTACCCTTCGTCGGGACTTCACCGAGGAGAAGGAGCGAATCGGCCGTGGTTACAGGAGCTGCCTGATCCGCTGACCGCGGCGGTCTGGGGCAGCTGGATCGAACTCAACCCCGTGACGGCGCGAACGCTGGCCTTAAGCGACGGTGACGTCGCCAGAGTGCTCAGTCCTTACGGGGCTGTCGAAGCTCCTGTCGTGATCTCGCCCGGCGCTCGTCCGGACACCATCGCCATGCCGCTGGGACAGGGACATGCAGCCTACGGACGCTACGCGTCGAACCGCGGAGTTAACCCGACCTCGCTGCTCGCTCCGCTTTTCGATCGGCGCTCAGGACATCTTGCAAGCGGAGCGACGCGCGTGCGGATTGAACGAACAGGGCGGCAGGCCCGGTTGGTCCGAATGGAAAATCCTGGCGAGGGCGACGGCACGTCCTTGATACATATCGAACGATTACGGCGGAGGCCCGGTTACGCCTAGCCAATTACAGGAGGGATAGACATGTCTGCCACGGAGGGGCCTCCAACCTATAAATGGGAAATGGTAATCGACCTGGACCGTTGCACGGGGTGCCAGGCTTGCGTCGTCGCTTGCCATGCAGAAAACAACGTGCGCAATTCCAGCGAGCAGGAATGTGCGGACGGGCGCGCCATCAGTTGGATCCGGATCGAACGATACGTGGAGGGAACATATCCGAATACACGCGTACGCTTCGTGCCGGTGCTGTGCCAACACTGCGGCAACGCGCCTTGTGAGCCGGTCTGTCCGGTGTACGCGTCGTATCATACGCCGGACGGGCTCAACGCGCAGGTATACAACCGCTGTATCGGGGTGCGCTATTGCGGAAACAATTGTCCTTACACGGCTCGTCAGTTCAACTGGTTTGATCCGCAATGGGACGCTCCGCTGGAGGAACAGCTCAATCCTGATGTCACGGTCCGCATGAACGGCATCATGGAGAAATGCACGTTCTGCGTTCAGCGGATCAGGCGCGCCAAGGAACAGGCTACGCGGCAGGGCCGGCCGGTTCAGGACGGCGAAGTCATTCCGGCTTGTGTCCAGTCCTGCCCGACCTCCGCCCTGGTGTTCGGCAACCGGCATGATCCGGAGAGTCGGGTCTCGAAACTCGCCGCCAGTGAACGACGGTTCCATCTCTTGGAATCGTTGGGGGTGGAGCCCTCGGTGACGTATTTGAAGCGCTTACCATGACGCAGGATGCTGGTGCAGGAGAGTTCGAGAGGATCAACTGCGAATTGCTCGCGCCGATGGAATCCTTTGGCGCGGGATATCTGGCGTTGGTCATCGTATTGGCCTGTATCGCGGCCTTGGGGGCCGGGGCATGGGCCTTTCAGGTTGAAACAGGCATCGGCCAGACCAACCTCCATCCGCCTATTTTCTGGGCTTCCTATATCGCCTCCTTTGTCTTTTGGATCGGCGTGAGCCATTCCGGCACGTTCATTTCCGGCGTGTTGCGTTTGACCAAAGCGGAGTGGCGCCGCCCCGTAACGCGCATGTCGGAATTGATGACGATTATTTCAGTCGGCATCGCCGCGCTGTTCGTCTTTTATCACCTGGGCCGCGTCTGGCGTTGGTATTACTTGCTACCGTATCCCAACCAACGGGGCATCTGGCCAAATTTCCGTTCTCCCCTTCTCTGGGATGCGACGGCGATTTTCACCTATGCGACGGCGAGCACCATTTATCTCTATCTGCCGTTGATCCCGGACTTTGCTCTCGCCCGTGATCGGTTCCGCGGCCGGCGCAAATGGATCTATGGGCTGTTATCGCTCGGCTGGAGGGGCAGCCAGTCACAATGGGAAATGCTCCAGACCGCCATCCGGATCATCACCCCGCTGATCGTCATGGTCATGATATCGGTTCATTCCATTGTGGGGTGGGATTTCGGCATGTCCATCGTTCCCGGATGGCATACGTCGATCATCGCGCCGTACTTCGTGGTCGGCGCCGTTCATTCGGGACTCGGCATGGTCGTCATCGCGATGTTCGTCGTGCGCAAGGCGTATGGCCTGCAGACCTATATCCGTCTGGAACATTTCGACAAGCTGGGGAAGCTCATCGTCGTCACCACGCTGACGTTGGCCTATTTGTATTTTGCCGAGCTGCTGACAACATGGTACGGCAAATTCCCGGACGAAGAATCGGTCATGTACTCGATGCTGACCGGCCGCTTCTCTCCTGTGTGGTGGGCCATGATCATGATGATTTATGTCGTGCCGTTAGTGACGCTGACCATTCCACGGTTCCGGCAGTGGCCGGTGGGAATCATGATCGTCGGCGTTTTCATTAACATCGGGATGTATACCGAGCGCATGCTGATCCTCGTTCCTCCGCTTGCCCACCCCCGGTTGTCGTACAACTGGAGCGCCTACTCGCCCTCGATCATCGAAGTGATTCTCATGGCTGCCTCTCTGGCATTCGCGGTGTTGTTATATGTGCTGGCCGCAAAGTTCGTTCCTATGATTTCGATCTGGGAGGAAAAGGAAGGGCGATCCCGTGCCTGACGTGAATCCCTACAGTCTTTTTGCGCTGTACCGTCCGGCAACGCCCTTGACGGGCCTCCTGACGCGATTGCGCGAGCAAGGCCTTGCCGAAGATGCGATCGAACTGCTGACGGGAACGCCGTTGCGCGAGGCGAGCTCCGCGCGATGGAAGGGCATCCCCGTGTATCTCATTACCCTATTGTCGGGATTGGTCGGCATCGGTATGGGTATATTGTTTGCTGCCGGAACGGCCGTCTTGTATCCAATCTTTACCGGAGGCAAGCCGATTGTCGCCCGCCCGGTCGTCGCGATTATTTCGTACGAAACGATGATGCTGACGGCGATCGTCATGACCTTCGCAGTGCTGCTTGTAGGTCTCCCTGCGGGCCGACGGGGTGACGGTCAGTACGATCACCGTGTCGGCGACGGATATATCGGCGTCGTCGTTCGGGTCGAGCCGCAGAAGGTGGACGAGGAGAAAGTGTATCGCACCCTTGAACTGGACGATCCGGTCGAACTGCGGAGAGCATGATGACGCGGGTTCCTCTATGGATGGGTGTGATGATCAGTGTCGGCGGTTTAGTTGCATCCTGCTCTCGGGACATGGCGGAGCAGCCGTCCTATCATCCACAGGAACAGCCTCGAAAGCACTCGCCCACCCTCAGTATTCCGCAATCCAGCCGGGTGATCCGCTCATCGCGGTCCGATGGGCCGTCTGAACACCCCGCTATCGCCGCCCGGTTGTTCGCCATCAATTGCGTTCATTGTCATGGCTCGGAGGGACATGGAGACGGTCCTGTAGCTGGATACTTGCTCGAGCGCCCCGAGAATTTGCACTCACGCGAGGTTCGAACAAAGTCCCAAGATGCGCTCTATGCCGTCATTACCGACGGGCATAAAGGGATGCCGGCGTTTCGCGGATACCTTTCTGCGGACGAACGCAGCCTCCTCGCCGCTTATGTCAACTCATTCGATTCTCAAAACACAGCCCCCGACGGACCGTGAGCGCATGGAAATCCAAACCGTTCAGATTCCCTTACTCGGTAATAGCGCGGCGGTGGGAATCGCCAGCCTCTTGCATATCGCAATTGCCAGTTTGGCCGTGGCATTCATGCTCCTGGCGCCGGTTGCGGAAGCCATCGGCCGTTTTTGTCCTCACTTCGAAGAGCTGGCTCGGAGCATGACCCGCTTCACGCTCGTCACCTATACCGCCGGTCTGGTGCTGGCGGTGCTTATGGTTGAATTGTTCATCGGTTTCTATCCGATCACCAATGCATGGCTCTTTAATCGATTCCGCATGCCAATCGGCATCGCACTGGCGGCATTTCTGCTGCAACTGCTGTTGCTCTACCCCTATTACCATTTTTGGGATCGCATTCGAACCTGGAGCATCAGAGTACATGTGGGGATGGGAATGGCGGCATTCGCACTCATGTTGGTGTGGGTGGGGGTGCTCGATGCGATTGGTTCGTTCATGCTTACTCCGCGAATGGATGAAGGCGGCACCCGTTTGATGAACCCGTCGTGCGTGACGCTCATCATCCACCGCCTCTTCGGTGATCTTGTGGTGGCCGGGTATGCCATGGCCGGCTACGGAGCGTGGCGCCTTTCGTGCGCAAGCGACACGGACCGCTTCTATTATGCATTCATGGCGCGCACAGGCATGTGCGTTGGGCTGTTCGCACTGCTTGTTCAACCGGTCACCGGATTTGCCTACGGATATGTCATTGAGCATGCCGCTCCCGATGCCTATCGCGAGATGCTCTCGGGACGGTATCAACCGCTGTTATATGGACAAACAGCCTGCGTGGCGCTCCTGTTCGCAGGTTCGGCACTCTGGATTCGCCTCACTCACGGCCTGCCGGCGGCGGGAATTCTCCATTGGGCGTTCTTGGCGGTCGCGGTTTTGACGGTCGGCTTCGCCGATGCGCCGGGATGGCGCAGGGCATGGACCGCGTTGCTCGTCCTCGGAACGCTGTGGCAGCTTCTGAAGGAAGGAACACCCCTTTCGGCAGGGATGGATACGATCGGAGAGAAGGAAGCTCGTTGGACTGCAGCGGCCCTCGCTTTGCTTGCGCTGGGTACGTACCTCACGATGGGGATCATGCGAGAAAGTTTGCGGCACCCCTACACGGTGCATCACGTAATCGTTCTGACCGACGGAACTGAGACCGTGGCCGGTGCGGGTGAACATGCTACAGGAGGCGGACAGTGATCGAGCAGGAACCTCTTTTCATTCCGATGCTCGCAGGACGGGTGGCCATTGCGACCGCCGCCCTGACACATAGTTTGTTTGCCACGTTTATTGTCGGCACCTCGCTGATCGCCGCAGCGGTCGCGACCGTCTGGTTCCTGTCCCGTGCTCCGGAGCATCAGCGACTCGCGCGCGCTCTCGCTTTCACGCTCGTACTGGCCACGGGTACGGTATCATTTTTCGGCGTCATCTTCGTATTCAGTCTGAACATTTTCTGGCCACGGTTCTGGCACAGGATTTTTCACATCATGATGTGGCCGTTTCTGGCGGAAGTGATGTTGTTTCTGGGCGAGGCCATCCTGGCCTATGCCTGGTATTACCTGTGGGATTGGTCCTCTCGACATGCAGTGTATCGGCGATGGCATCTGGGTTTCATTTGGGGCGCGGCGCTTTGCGCCGTCTCGGCCATGTTCATGATCGATATTACGGCGTCCTACATGCTCACCCCGTTTCCCGCTGAGTCGGGATGGCAGAACGTCCTCAATCCGACCATGATCCATCTCGACCTCCATCGCTGGTTCGGTAATTTGACGTGGGCGGGATTCGCCTTGGCCGGCATCAATGCTGTCGGACTGGTCAGGGCCAAAGATTCCTCCGAGCGGGCATATTTTCAGTGGGCGGCAGATCGCTTTTTCGTCATTGGATTCGGGGCGCTGCTGGTGATGCCGATCATTGGATATCAATATCTCCTGCATCTCCGATACGGCCAGCCTCAGGCCTTTCAAGTGCTCATGCTGGGAGAACGATCCTGGCTCTTCGACCTTGTTGCACTGCTGTACGGGCTGCTCGTCTTTCTCGGATCTCTTCACGTCGTACACATGGTGCGACAGCAGAGACGGGAATCGCCACTCTCCGCCGCCCTAGTCCTGGTCTCCACGATTATCATTGGTCTTGCCGCTGTGATATTGGCAATGCCCTATCACATTCAACACATCCCATTTGCTTCCCTGTTGACTGATCGGGAAATCAATCCGATCGGTAAGATGCAGCCCAATAAATACTTTGCGCTGTCTTTTTTATTTGCGTTCGGTCTGGTCAACAGTATCTGTTCCATCCGAGCTCTGCGGCAATCCCACGGTCTGCAAGATTACCCTCAACCGCCCTGCATTCGAACGACTTCCATCCTCCTGGCGATCAGCGTCTGTTCCATTGTGATCATGCTGACGATGGGATGGACGAGAGAAACAGCCCGTGCGTACAACGGATACCTTATTTACAACCAGTTCAGCCTTGGAGACGAACGAAATACATATGCCGGACCGCCTCGGGCGTTGAAGAATTGAGGCAACTTTTCGTGACGGGAATCGAGACGATCCACTCGCCGCATGATGGGTGGTCACATACACGGTGAAGAACAGGTCGGCGGCGTCGATTGCAGCAGCCAATGCGTAAAGCGATATCCCGCAAAGGCGGAGCGGGCCGGCGTGCATATCCTGCAATTTCCCGGCTGATCGTTATATTTCCATTTCGACTTCACACGACTTCTCGAATGGCATTTTTTAGGACAGTTTTAATGATCTCCCACCGATCTTCCTGGCCGCGCGCGAGCGCCTTCCCGAACTGCATGGCTTGGTGAAGCGAGATATGCCCGGGCAAGGGAGGCTCCAGCGCATCGACGCTCGCTTCGACCAACACGGGTCCTGAATCGCTGAAGGCTTTTCGCAGCACGTCGCCCACCGCTTCCGGGTGATCGACAGAATACCCCGCGGCGCCGCAGGCTCTGGCATAGAGGACAAAATCTATCGGCTGCAATTCGACGCCAAATTGGGGATTGCCTTCCATCGCAAGCTGTTCCCATTTGATCATGCCCAGTAAATTGTTCTTGAATAGAATGATCTTGACCGGCAACCGATATTTAACGAGTGTGGCGAGCTCGCCCATGAGCATGGTGAACCCCCCATCACCGACAATGCAGACAATCTGACGGTTTGGACAGGCCATGGCTGCCCCGACCGCATAGGGCAGGCCGCAACCCATCGAGGCTAACGTCCCCGAGGCCGTAAACTGCATCTGCTCTCTGATACGCAGGTGGCGGGCCGCCCACGTGGTAATGGTCCCGGTATCACAGCAGATAATCGCATCGGGATCAAGAAACTCATTGAGCCGATGTGCAACAACCTGCGGTTTGAGCGGGATGTCCATTCGAGTCCCGCGTTCCTCCATCAACGTCGTCCACTGCTGCATGCTCTGCTGCGTCTTTGCAAGGAAGGTCCGATCGCGTTTTCTCTCGAGCAGGGGAAGCAAGGCGCGGAGAGTTGGCCGGCAGTGGCCGACCAACCCGATATCCACTGGATAGCGAAGTCCGATACGGGCGGCATCCACATCAATCTGGATCCCTCTTGCATCCGCCGGCTTCGGATAAAATTCAAGGTACGGGAAACTGCTCCCGGCAATAATGAGCGTGTCGCAGGTTTGCAGAACCTCTTGCGAAGGGGCCGTTCCGAGCAACCCGATGCCCCCGGTCGTATAGGGGCTATCATCTGGCAGCACGGCTTTCCCGAGTAGGGCTTTGATCACTGGCGCGCCGATGGTTTCGGCGAGTTGCAGTATTTCTTCCCGCGCAGTCAAGCAGCCGCGACCCACCAGCACCGCCACTCTCGCTCCCGCATTAATAAGGTCCGCGGCCCTTCTCAAGTCTTCTGTGGAAGGGAGCGGCATAGCCTCGCTGTATCCTTGGCCACTGTGTTGGGCCGTATTGCCGCTGGAGCGCACTTCATGCGTCCACTCCTGCACATCCTTTGGAATCGTGATATGGGCAACCGTTCGGCGTGCGAGAGCAGTCTTGACGGCTTCGTCGACCACGTTGAGCGCATGGGCAGGCCCGTTGATCCGTTCATTGTAGGCCGCCACGTCGACAAAGGCTTTGTTGAGATCGACATCCTGTTGGTAATGGGTGCCAATGAGGTCATGAAATGTGTGGCCGGTAAGCGCCAATACGGGTTGCCCATCGGATTTCGCGTCATAGAGGCCATTGATGAGATGCAATCCACCGGGACCGGAGGTGGCAAGACAGACGCCAAGTCGTCCTGTAAATTTGGCATACGCACAGGCGGCAAATGCGGCCGCCTCCTCATGACGGACTTGAACCACGTGAATTCGATCTTGGCGAGTTCGTAAGGCCTCGAACAACCCATTGATGCCGTCGCCGGGAAGAGCAAAGATGGTCGTCACGCCCCACTCAATCAGCCGTTCCACCACGCAATCCGCCACCGTGTATGCCACAGGTACATCCTTTCAAGTTCACTGCAAGAAACCGATCATTCGCCGATAGTCAACTGATTGATGACGCGATGAATAAAATATTGACCCATCGCGTCACCCTGTCTAAGTATTTCACCGACGCAAGTGTTAGGAAACAGGTTATATGGCCCTGTGACTAAAACAGCGTGAGATCGGGATGCGCTCTGACGCGGTTGAGAGGGCGAATGGAGAAGTGAGAGACTGATCGGACGCCCCAGCACACGGACACCCTGTCCGGCGAGACAACTTCTCCGCCTGTAGCTCAAGCCAAATCCTCTCTCTCCACTAGAAATCATCCTATTTGTGGGACCTGCTCGTTATGGCTTTGGGTTTGCAACACATCTGCCGTGCCTAGAAGCTGTCACCTCAAACCAATTGGAGGATCATTATGGGATTGGTGACCAGGACTCCCGACGTACTCAAGATGTTGAAAGACGATCATGACAAGGTCAAAACGATCTTTGAGGACTTTGAGCAGGCCGATGACAGGATGAAAGCGTTCTTAGTCTCGCAAGGGATTAGGGAGCTCGAAGTCCATGCGGCGATTGAAGAGGAATTGGTCTATCCCGTTTTACGATCGGACTTGGAGGAAAAGCACATTCTGGACGAAGCGTTAGAGGAACATCATGTGGCGCATTTGCTCATCGAGGAGTTGCGAGCCATGTCGCCGGCGGATGAGCGGTATTTCGCTAAGTTTAAGGTCTTGGCCGAGAGCATTCGGCATCACATCAAGGAAGAAGAAGGTACCATGTTCCCCGAGGTTGAGGAGAAAGAATTGAACTGGGAGGAACTGCTTGTCGCCGTCGAACGGCGAAAAAACGAGTTGCTCGAAGGAGCCAAGCCGGAACTGCAACCGGGAGTCAGCACCATTACAAAAGGGAAGCACGCCAAGGCCGAGGTGGACATATCGAGCCAGACCATTCACGTGTAAATCCTCCTCAAAGCTGGCGCAGGCGGCGATGGACGGTACGTAACCTCTTAACCTGCATGGGAGGCAGTGAGTCATACTGAAACCCCTACCTCCGGCGAGGAGGCTGACGGGTGAGACGCAATTTTCAATCATTCACTCCAGGCGACAGAAAGGTCGTTATGCTTACCAAGGTGTGTCTCTCAATTCTTTGCCTTGCCGGGTCACTTCACGTCGTGGGATGCGGACATCATTACGATGTGAAAGACAAAGTCATCATCATCACCGGAGCCTCAAGTGGCTTTGGGAAAGGCGTGGCGCAACAATTGGCCGGAGAAGGCGCTCATGTCGTGCTGGCCGCCAGACGAACTGCTCTCATCGAAGGATTAGCGCAGCAAGTTGGCAACGATGCGCTGGCGGTCACCACCGATGTGGGAAATGTGGAGGACATGCAGCGGCTCGCGCAAGCGACACTCTCAAAGTTTGGTCGCATCGACGTGTGGATCAATAATGCCGGAGTGGGAGCATTTGGTCGATTCGAGGATATTCCCGTCCAGGACCATGCCCGGCTCGTCCAGACGAATTTACTCGGGGTGCTGTACGGCAGTCATTTGGCAATGAAGCAATTCCGACAGCAGGGCTTCGGCAGGTTGATCAATATTGCCTCGATTTCGGGAAAGATCGGTACGCCGTACTATGCGTCCTATAGCGCCACCAAATTCGGCATCAATGGATTGGGAGAAGCACTCAACCAGGAATTGAGATTGAGCAAGAGCGACACGATCCACGTTTCCACAGTCAATCCTCCTGCTGCCGACACGCCGTTTTGGGAACACGCAGCCAATTATACGGGCCACACACCACGGGCAACTCCCATGTACGATCCCTCGGATGTCGTCAATGCGATCGTGGATACCGTGCGCAATCCACAGCAGGAAGTGAATGTAGGTTTCGGAGCCAAATCGTCTGCGTTCTTTCACCGTATGGCTCCAGACACCGCCGCCGGCTTGTTTGGACGATCGATTCATACGGTTCAAATGGAGAACGCTCCGCTTAGGAGCAAGACGCCCGATAGTTTGTATGAACCTGGTATGAGCGGCACCGAAGTGTCGGGTGGCGTGAGAGAACGCATTGCGGAGGAAGACCGTGTCCGCCGATGACCTGGAAAAAGTTAGAGGATCTATGAAGTAACAGAGTGGCAGTCGAAGGTATGGCCGCAGGATTGTACTGGGAACGAAACTCGAGCCGATCGCGCTAGCGTGCTAGTCCGGTTCTCGCCAGCTTTCCGTCCAGACCGTGAAGCTTGCACAATTTTTTTGCAGTTCATAATACAACGTCTGAGGCTCATGTAAGGTGATGGTACAGAAGCCCCGTGGTCCTGAGAGCATCAGAGGATCTGGATCGATCGGGGTGCGGTAGAGTTTCACATCGCAATTGACCGGTCGAATGACATAGCGAAATGTTATTTCAACGGCCGTCATTGAGGTTCGAAGCCGAAGTTTGGAGAACGAAGACGGCAGTCTCGGCCTAGGCTTCAGTACGACCGCCGGTTCGCCCGCATCCTTCAAACCGGACCACTCGTTCTTGCCTGTTTCTTTCTGAGTCGGCGGAATTTGTGCGATGCCTCGCAAGATTGTCATGGTCAAGAGGTCGCCTGTTGTATGCCATTTCCATAAGCAGGCATAGGCCCCGTGCTTCCTCGCGAGATCCCAGATGTCGCGATTCGGGACACGCGTCAACACGATAATCGGGAGAGACGGTTCGCTTGAGACGGGTACACACTCAAGCAGGATCTGAAAGCCGGACATATCCGGGAGTTCAAGTTCGAGCACGACACAGTCGATGCTTTCCGTTTGCAATGTTTGGCGGGCGTGTTCGCCCGCAGCGGCCTGCAGAATGCGGTAATCCGGCAAAGACAATCCGAGGCGCTCGACAAAGTAGGACCGATCCTCATGGTGCCCATCGATCACAAGGATAGTTATCCCATGGCAATCCCTCCTCACTTCTAAAGGGGCTGGCTCATTTGGACTGTTCGAAGAGTCAGTGCCTTTATGCAAAGCAACAGCTCTGATCTGCTTTCGACACTAGCCTTTCTACAGATTCGCATCTTGCACGGACTGTTCTTGTCCGTAATGTGAGACAGCGCATGGGGTTAGGGTTCAATGCGGGTGCCGCCTGTTTATGAAATGGAAAGACATTCTGTCCTCGAAGAGGACAAGTTACCGCGCGGCGCGCATTTCCTCCACGTAGATTTGCCTGTATTGAGCACAATGTGAACATGGCTCTGCCTGTGCACTCGTATCCTTACCAATAAACCCCCTTATTGAGCAGCCTTGGCTTAGCTGGGATCTAGTAGAGCTAAATTTCGTAAAGAGACATTGGTCTGGTTTATGATGATCAAGATACTCGTCGTGGATAATTTCCCTCTATGCTCGAAGCGCTTAGTGAAATCATTGGGTAGCTACCCCAACTTCCAAGTGATCGGCCAAGGCAGAAATGGCCACGAAGCGACGGTACTGGATGGGTTCGTCTGCCATGGCTTAAAGAACGACCATCTACCCCTCCTTTTAATTCTTACAACGTAGGGACATCCAAAGCTGCTCGGTGCGTGAGGTCGATGTTTCATGATGTCTCTATATATAGAGAACGCCTCATAACTAACTCCCACCGTTGACGACAAATCGTCCTATTTCGACAGATTGTCCTAGGGTCCCATTGTGGGTGCGTCGGAAATCGAGCACTTCTCGTCCTTTGTGATTCGGTACTCCCTTTGCAGAAGTTGCAGCGCCGTCCACTGAGCGGTCAGCGACGGTATTGACAGGCCCAGCCGCACGAAAGGATTCTTCCTATGAACAACATTCTCATCATCATTCTGATCTTGTTGTTGATCGGAGCATTGCCAGCATGGCCGTATAGCTCGGGGTGGGGCTACTACCCCTCTGGCGGCCTTGGACTGATCCTGCTCATCCTTGTAATTCTTGCGATATCAGGTCGTATCTAAACCAAAGAGGAAAAGCCATGGCGTCTGAACATCAAACCAAGCCCGCGCAGCAACAGAGTGGCCAGCCCGGTGTGGAAGCAAAAATGCGGCCTCGGCCAAAAGTGGTGTCGCGTTCCTATCTCGGGAGCGGGAAGCTCACTGACAAAGTAGCCCTGATTACCGGCGGGGACAGCGGGATTGGGCGGGCGGTCGCGGTACACTTCGCAAAAGAGGGAGCGGACATTGTCATTGTGTACCTCAATGAACATGACGACGCCCGAGAAACGCAACGGCTTGTCGAAAAAGAGGGGCGCAAGTGTCTGACGATTTCCGGCGATGTCGGTGAAGAGAGCCTGTGCCGACAGGTGGTTGACCGCACCGTGCAGGAGCTGGGGCGACTGGATATTCTCGTCAATAATGCAGCCGAACAGCATTCCCAGGAATCGATCGAACACATCACGGCTGAGCAACTGGAGCGGACCTTCCGAACAAATATCTTTTCATTCTTCTACATGACGAAAGCCGCGATGTCACATTTGAACGAAGGCAGTGCCATCATTAACAGCACTTCAGTGACGGCCTATAAAGGGAGTGATCATCTTTTGGATTATGCATCTACCAAGGGTGCCATCGTGGCTTTTACGCGCTCACTGTCGCAAGCCGTAGCGGAAAGAGGCATTCGGGTCAATGCCGTAGCCCCTGGTCCAATTTGGACTCCCCTGATACCCGCGACGTTTCCGGCGGATAAGGTGAAGACGTTTGGATCCAATGTGCCTCTCGGAAGGCCTGGAGAACCGGAAGAGGTCGCCCCAAGCTATGTTTTTCTCGCCTCAGATGATTCGTCGTATATGACCGGGCAGGTCCTCCATCCCAATGGGGGAACCATCATCAACTCGTGACGCTGTCTCGGCGGAGAGGTAGGGGTATAGTGGGTGCTGTCATTCGCTTTCTGTAATCGTTGTGCCCGTGCCATATCACATCTCTTCGGGACCTTCCGTAAAAGGGTATAAACAAGACTTCCTTGCAATCGATGAAGATCACAAGAGGGAAGGATCTCAAAACAGACCAGACTCCATCTCCCCGTACAATAAAAGCGCCTTCCTTGGTTGGTGGCATGGCCTTATGGGCTGGGGTAGAGTAGAAGCCATGGACCATTGGCGTGGCAAATGGGCACTCATCACGGGAGCCAGTGCGGGAATCGGCCAAGCACTGGCTGAGCAACTTGCCGAGGCCGGCGCCCATCTGATCTTGACTGCGCGGCGTTCTGAACGCCTGGAGGTATTAGCGGAGAAGCTCACACGCCAGTATGGGGTGCGCATCAAAATCTTCCCAGCCGACCTGACACGACCAGCCGCGCCCGATGATGTGTTCGCATTTACAGAGAAACAGCGTCTTGAGGTGGACCTGTTGGTTCTCAATGCCGGCTTTGGCACCTATGGACCATTTTCAACGTCCGACCGCACACGGCAGTTGGCAATGGTGCAGGTCAACGTCGCGGCAGTTGTCGCCTTGACGCATCTGTATTTACCGGGAATGATCGATCGCCGACACGGAGAGGTCTTGATCGTCTCTTCGACCGCCGCCTTCCAGGGGTTACCCTATTTCGCCACGTATGCTGCGACGAAGGCGTTCGATCTGCTGTTCGCCGAGGCGCTGGCCGAAGAAGTACGTGGCTATGGCCTCCGTGTATGTGCCCTCTGTCCCGGGAGGACCGTCACTGAATTTCAGAAAGTGGCAGGAGGGCCCCGACGACACAAGCAACAGGCCAAGTCTGCGGCCGAAGTGGCTCGGGTGGGATTGCAGGCACTCGCACATGGGAGGAGCTATACGATCTCGGGCGTCGTCAATTACTTGCACACCCACGCCCAGCGATTCGTTCCGCGTCGACTCGTGACCGGCATGGCTGCGAAAAATCTTCGTCCGCCTGCCTAAGCCGCTTCTCACGGTAATATCCCATTTTCGAAATTGCCACGTGTGCCCCGGACCCATATGATCGTTCGTACTACAGCTTTCCTTCTGTCCCTCTGTCCCTCTGGCATGCCTCCTCCCGCGATGGCTCAAGACCAATCCGACTCGTCGGATCAACCGGTATGGTGGTATGGATTATCGTCGACCGCTCTGATGCTGAGTGGAAGTACTTTGTCTGTGAAGATGACCTCCCGAGTGCATGCTATCGTGGTATGGATACTGGTGAGAATATTCCCCATGTCTGTTACTCCATATCGGACTGAAGGCATACTTGGAAGGCTGTGGTTTACCTGTACCTCCATCAAGTTACTTCGCTTCTTCAACTGCTTGGTTGGGGATTGGTTGCGGAGGCAGGGCATCTACCGCCCGTGACCATCAAAACATGATCGGGTTCGTGACAGTTCTGAGCTGCGATACACGCAGCAGTTGAGCGCGGCTGCACACAACGGCATTATCATTGATCTTCAGGATTATGCAGCGCTGCTACAAGCGGTGATGCCGCTTCTCCGAATCGGCCTCAACGGCCATGGTCCAAGAGATTAGCGCGATAATCCCACCCAGAATAAGCACTCCAAGCAATCCTATTTCAATCATGCCTAATTCAATCATGCGGCACCTCCCTGCTTCCCTGCCGTTCTAATTTCACTTCCGTGCTTCCCATGTAAAGTATGCAATCTCACTTCCGCGTTCGATCGTCGTCTAAGAGTCGAAAATCCCAACCTTTTCAGGGTTGGCATCGCGCGATGATCCCGACAAGTTGTCAGATTAAGACAAGATGTCGAGTGATTAGGAATATTCTCACACAAGGAATACGCAGTTATCAGGAGAATCATCATAACGGATTAGGGCATTCCTCTTGCTCCCTTCACTCAGTAGACCGACCCAAATCGATAGGTGTTCACAGGATGCGTTCAAACTCTTAATGATCTGAACGGTCTTCAGGTCCGGAGGTACAGCATGAGATCCATGTTACACATCGCCGCCATCGGTGCCGTCGTTGCCATTTATGGAATGGTGCCGGCAGTCGGGACCGCTGCGTCCAACGATTCCGGGAACAAGAGAGAGCTCGGGACACCTGCTTCTGGATCCGCTAATGATACGGAATCAACTGAAAAGAAGCGTGATCCGAACAGAACGCAGACACCCGAGCAGAACCGGCAAATTACCGTGGGAGGAGCGCAGGCTACCCTCGAAGGAGAACTGGTCAGTGTCAACGGAGAACAATACGAGATTCAAGCCGCGCCGTCAGGGGATCGGGTCAAAGTAATGGTGAATAAAGACACCAATCTCGACTGTGCCAAAGCTCCATCCAGTGGTGACAAAGGCAAAGATCAAATGTCGAGCGATCGGGATGCAGACAAACACCAGGGTATCAGCGAGCGGCAAGCTCAGCAGGGCCAGCGGCCGGATGAAACCGCGAAGGGTTCAGGATTCAAGATCGGCTCATGTGATTTCCATCAAGGCGATCGCGTGAAAGCAGAGGTGGACGACATGGGTCGTGTGACCACGCTCAAGTATCTCTCGAAGGCCTCTCACTGAGGCGCTGATGGCCAAACTCAACAGAGGAGAAAACCAATGTCATTGATCGAGAAGGGTGTGGAAATCAGTGTGCCCGTCACAGTCGCCTACAACCAATGGACGCAGTTCGAGGAATTCCCCCGCTTCATGAATGGAGTGGAGCAGGTCACTCAGCTCGATACCACGCATCTGAAGTGGAAGGCCAATATCGGAGGAAAAACAGAAGAATGGACGGCGGAAATTACCGAGCAAGTACCAGATGAACGCATTGCGTGGAAGAGTCTTGACGGAACCCAGAACGCGGGCGTCGTGACCTTCCATCGGCTCTCGGACACCCGTTCAAAGGTGATGCTCCAGCTGCAGTATGAACCGCACGGCATGGTGGAAAATGTCGGAGAGGCAATAGGGGTGGTGTCCAATCGAGTCGAGAGCGACCTTGAGCGGTTTAAAACCTACATCGAGGCGCGGGGCAAAGAAACTGGTGGATGGCGCGGCACGGTAAAGCACTAAGGCATGTTTCGGCAAATGTTGCGATCCAAAATTGACCGCGCCACGGTGACCGGCGCATATCTGGAGTACGAAGGTAGCTTGACGATCGATGAGGACCTCATGGAAGCCGCCGCGATTCTTCCCTATGAGGCCATCATGTGCTTTGACTTAAACAACGGTGAACGATTTCTGACCTATGCGATTCCGGGCCGGCGAGGTGGAGGGAATGTCATCGTCAACGGTCCCACCGCCAGGAAGGCTGCAGTGGGCGATCGACTGAGCATCTTTTGCTATGAATATTACGATGAAGAAGAGATCACACGGCACGTCCCCAGAATCGTCCGCGTCGATGCCAAGAACCGAATCGTTAAAGCCGCAGCAACCCAGTGAACCAACCCCTCTCAAAGGAGACATCATGTCACACGCAGTAAAGAGCATTCTCGCTATGAGTGCCCTCCTCGTCGCCGTTCCACTCAGCATGTCGGAAGTAAGTGCTGAGCAAGGCATGGCGCAGTCCGATAAGTCGCGGCAGCCAGGTCAGCCGCAGTCAGGCAATCCGAATTCACCATCAGGCGTGGAGCGAGGATCCGGTCAAAAGTCAGACGGAAGTCCAAAGAGTGGGTCGTCAGGGATGGGATCTATGGGCGGTGGAAACCCAGGCAGTGGAAGTACGGGGACCGCAGCCCCCATGCCAGCCCCCACGGCTCCTGGATCAAGAGGAGGAATGTCGGGCGGGTCAGGTGGTGGATCAGGTGGCGCAGGCGGTGGCGGACGATAAGCCTCCCCTCGCCCGGAGGTCCATCGTCCAACCAACCTCCCTGCTCAAGCAAGGGCAGCATATTTCCCTCTGTTGCCCTTGCTCTCTATTGAATTCTCACGATTTCATGTTTCCCCATCCTAAGCTGGCGGCGCTAATCGATGATATTCGTCTCGAATGAGTGCGTAGTGTTCGCAGGAAGCGGATTCCAATGCTTCGCGATCCAGAATGCGTATGATGCCGCGTCGATAGGTGATCAGGCCGGCATGCTGGAGGCCACTGGCCGCGAGCGACACAGTGGCACGTCGAACGCCTAACATCTGTGCAAGAAATTCCTGTGTCAGGGTAAACTCGTCCGAAACGACTCGGTCATGTGTCATCAAGAGCCAGCGCGCACATCGCTCCTCGATCGAATGGACAGCACTGCAGGCGGCGTGTTGCGCGATCTGATTGAACAGGGCTTGAGCATACCGATAAAGCAGGCGACAAAAGCTAGAGCTCGCATCGGTGGTGATGGATCGGAAATCGGTTGCGTTCATCACCAAACATTCACCGGCCACTTGGGTGAACGCCCGTAACGGGACGGTCTCCGTTTGGAAAAACACAGGAAGGCCCAACACCCCTTCATTGCCCACGGTCGCCACTTCGGCGGTCTTGCCATCTTTCGTGTCACTGACGATGGAATAAACCCCGCTCAACGGGAAATAAATCTTTTTGATCGGCCGGTTTTTTTCATAGATTTTGGATCGCACCTTCATCGTGACGCGTCTCAACTTCTGTAAAATCGGTTTCCGCTCCGGCTCTCTCAAGGCCATCAAGAGACGATTGGCTTCTTGGGTGGAAGTCTTCACTGCCGTTCCCCTTTCCATTTGGACATATGTTACGGTAACATTCATCTGTACGTTACCGTACTCAAAAGTGAGGGGAGAGATGTCTCGAGCCGATCAGTTTGCCGCCTTTGATGTCGTGCTGATCGCCGCGTCCGTTGGCGGCATAGAGGCCGTTCGAGAAGTCATCAGCGGATTATCGCCCCGTTTTCCTGCCGCCATCGTCATTGTGACCCACATGACGAACCCCGCAAGTTACTTTGTGAACATTCTCAGTCGCGTGACCAGTCTTCCAGTGAAGTGGGCCGAGGAATACGACCCTATCCGTCCAGGGCACATCCTCGTCGCTCAGCCTGGCAAGCATTTGATAATCAGAAAGAATCGGACGTGCCATGTCTCGAGTCTGCAAAAGCTGAATTACGTCCGTCCCTCGGCCGACATTTTGTTTGAAAGCGCGGCCTATGCGTATGGGAAGCAGACCTTGGGGGTGGTATTAACGGGGTCGGGACGGGACGGAGCCGTCGGCAGCCGGTTTATCAAAAATGCCGATGGACGGGTCTTAGTGCAAGATCGACAAACGTCGTACAGTTTCGACATGCCCCACGCCGCGATTGAAACCGGGGCGGTGGATTTTATTCTGCCGTTGGGTCAAATGGCCTCGACCATCACCGCAATGGTGACCGTGAAGGGAGTCTCTGATCTGTTTCGTGTCTCGCCAAATTTTGCTTCATCGTACATCGGTATAGCCCGTGGGTTGTGCTTGTCCTCTTCCTAGCAAGCCTCTTGCCCTTCCCTTCGGATTGTTCGGATCAACGTGGTAGTTGTCGCCTCGTTCGTGCGACGAGATGAGATCGATATCCGACTTAGGTGTTCGGACGGCGAGAGGAGACTTCGAGGGTCGATCCGAGCTATGACACCTATTGTTTCTACTCAAAGGAGAATCTTGGCAGATGACGCTCCTTCTTTTTGGGAGGGATGTGTGCCAGAGCTCTTAGGATGGTCATGGCAAGCATGTCACCCGTGGCTTGCGGCTTCCAGAGACAGGCATATGCCCCGTTACTCCTCGCGAGTTCCCAGAGATAGCGATTGGGCACATGCGTGAGCACAACGACTGGCATAGAGGGGGAGTGCACACGTTTCACACTGTTTACGAGAATTACGAAAGGAGAAACATCGGTGAGATCAAGCTCAAGCACGATGCAGTCCACTGATTGATGACGCAGGATCTCACGTCCCGCTCCACCGGTGTCGGCTTCAATAATATGGTAGTCGTAAAGGTGGGTCTTGAGACGCTCGACGAAGTAGGAACGATCTTCTTTATTCCCGTCGATGAATAAAATATTTACCCCATTCCATCACCTTGTCTAAGTATTTCACCGACGCAAGTGTTAGGAAACAGTTTTTATGGCCATGTGACTAAAACAACGGGAGATCGAATGGCTCTGACGCGGCAGAGAGGGGCGAGTAGCGGAGTGAGAGATTGATCTCAGACGCTTGAGGATATTCTGCAAGGCACCTTGTCTTGCTGTGTCAGCTGTTTTCACCTCTTCTTAATGAAAAGGACATTGCCTTATCCATGAGATCTTCTTCGTCCAGCTCTTCCGGATGGCTGGTAGACGATTTCCTCTTCGATGGCGGCCGGTATGGACTCAAGCTCCCGAACCCCTTCCAGAACCAGTCTGGCTTTCTTACGCTTGTCAGTGGCCTCCTCGAATTCATCGAAGATGGCTTTCACCTTCTTATGATCTCCTTAAGCATCTTTCAAACTGTCGGTGGTTTGGTCATTACGGGCATGGTTCGATCTTGCTCGTATGAGTTATACAAAGCCCATTTCACTCGGTGTCGAACTCGTCTTGCGCCGCTCCTTTCTTATTTCGGCCGATTCCAATGGCGGTGGTGGCTCATCGCTTCGACAAACGCCTTCGACAGGTCGTTAGCGTCTTTGTCGATGACGACACCGGCCGCCGCACTGCTCACCCCCACGGCCTGTAACAGTTCCTTAGCATCTCCACTCGCAGCAATGGCCTTCCCATGATCGTACGCCTCGCGTACGAAATGACGGGATTCGTAATCGTTCATCAGTGCCGACACGCTTTCTTTCCCGGAGGGGATATAAACCGCGTCATACATGATGGAGTCCGCGGTGACAAAACTCTTATCAATCTTGAGATCTTTCAGTTGGCCCATATGCGGAGCGATGATCTCGGCGGTCGCACCTTCCTTCTTCAAGCTTGCTTCAAGGCGTGTAATGTCCGACGTCACGACGCCGTCTGATGCCAAGATCGCCACTTTGCGGCTCTTGATCGTCCCAGTCGGCGGTTCCTCCTGGCTGAGACCCTTGGCTTTGCCCGCACGAGCCGCGGGCTGCCCCTTCGGGGACTGCAAGCCGAGTTTGGCTGCGACTTTGGTCGCCAAGGCCTCATCGACTTTTGCCAGATGATCAAGCATCAATGATTTGATTTTGGCCTCGGAAACTTTCGATAACTCGAAGGTCAAGGCTTGTCCGATGTGATCCTGCTCCGGCAGGGTGAGGCTGTTGTAAAACAGCGCCGCCTGCGTGTAGTGATCACCGAATGTCTTGCTCCTCTCTTTTATCTTCGTACCCTGCACCGTGGAGGGGTAATGCACATATCCGCCCTTGGTTGCCTCGGCTTCGTCCGGAGTGCTCTTCAGAGAGTTGGGTTCATAATTGGCCTTTCCCGGTCGATTGGTAAAGCGCATCGGCCCGTCCTGCTGGAAATTATTCACCGGCGACTTGGGTTGATTAATCGGCAACTGGGTAAAGTTCGGCGTCCCAAATCGATTGAGTTGCGTGTCGAGATACGAGAACAGACGGCCTTGCAACAACGGATCGTCCGATACATCGATGCCAGGGACCAGATGGCCGGGATGAAACGCGACCTCTTCCGTCTCAGCAAAGAAGTTGTCGGGGTTGCGGTTGAGGGTCAATTTGCCCACACGCTGCACAGGCACTTTGTCTTCAGGCCAAATCTTTGTCGGGTCTAAGACATCGACGCCGATCTTGTCCGCCTCATCTTCCGGCACGAGTTGAAGAGCCAGTTCATACTCCGGATACGCCTTGTTTTCGATCGCTTCCCATAAGTCACGCCGGTGGAAGTCAGGATCTTTGCCCGCCAGTTTTTGAGCCTCATCCCAGACGAGGGAATGTACGCCCAGTTCAGGCTTCCAGTGAAATTTCACAAAGGTGGACTTGCCCTGATCGTTGACGAGGCGGAACGTATGGACGCCAAACCCCTCCATCATCCGATAGCTTCGCGGAATGGCTCGGTCGGACATAATCCACATGATCATGTGCATCGATTCGGGCGTGAGAGAAATGAAGTCCCAGAAGCTGTTATGCGCCGTAGAGCCTTGCGGTATATCGTTGTGCGGTTCGGGCTTGAAGGCGTGCACAAGATCGGGAAACTTGATCGCGTCCTGGATAAAGAACACGGGAATGTTATTGCCGACGAGATCCCAGACCCCTTCGCTCGTATAGAACTTCGTCGCGAATCCTCTGGCATCGCGAATGGTATCGGCAGTGCCGAGGTTCCCATTCACCACTGAAAAGCGCACGAACACGGGAGTTTTGGCCGACGTATCGGTCAGGACGGCTGCCTTGGTGTATTTGGACAAGGACTTGTACACTTGAAAATAGCCATGGGCTCCCGACCCCCGCGGATGTACCACACGTTCAGGCATCCGCTCATGATCGAAATGCGTCATTTTCTCCCGAAAGTGGAAATCCTCCAGTAAGGTCGGGCCTCGTGAGCCGGCTTTCAACGAATTCGCATCATCCTCGATTTTGATGCCCTGATTCGTCGTCAAAGCATCCCCTTGAGCCACCGATGGCTGTTTCGCATCGCGGGGGGCCATGGGGGACTTGTCATTGGCAGAAGCGACACCGTGGAATAGGAAAGTAAGAGCAAGCAGGACGAACAAGCCAGGGAAAACGCAGGTCGTTAATGCGCGGAGCTCTGTCTGTTGCATAGATCTCCTTGGGACTAGCGGTTAAAGGAACGGCAGCCACTCCTTTGCAAAGTGAAGACCATTCAAGAAAACTTGACTAGAAGGCGGTTTTTATTATGGAGCTGCTTGGAATATGCCGGGCAGACTGTCTCGTGGAGACAGTGTGTCAGATCATTTTGTCCGATGGACTCATGGAAATTCGGAGAAAATGGCTTACTCTCATCACTATCGCTGCTCTCTCGCCAGAGAATCTGAAATTGCACAAGGCCTTTTGTTCATGGACAATGAGCCGATGGCCGCTCCCACGCTTTCCAAGATACAACTTCGAGCCTCAGAGGCAGCTTGTGAGGTTTCATTTCATTATGTGATCGATCCCCCTCATTGCCAGGTCAGGCTCTACAGGACACCGATGGATATGGATCCTCTGGTGGTCAATGGTCCTGCAGGATGGGGCACCATCGTCTTGGATGAACCGAGGACACTCTACTTCGACTTTGTGAAAAACGAGGGTAGTTTCTCGCTCTATACAGACGGCTGGCGCGAGCCGTCAGCCACGGACCCTCTCATACTCCTCCCATGAACGAATGGCTGGATCTCAAACAGGATCTTCCATTCCAATACCGTCAATGGAAAAGCGAACGCATTGGCTGGGGTATACTTGCCCTGTTCATTGCTGCAGCCCTTGGCGGACTCTTCGGGCATCATCCGCTAGCACGCACTTCCGCTTCCAGTTCTGATGGACATCTCGTCGTCACATATGATCGTTTCGCTCGCTACGGCAGCCAGTCGGATATCTCCGTTCGCATAAAGAATTCCGCTTTCAAAGAGGGAACGGTGCGCCTCTGGATAGATGAAAGCTACCTCAATGACTTGTATGTTCAGGTGACCAGTCCCTTCGCTCTGCCAGGCGACAGCCGAGAAGGGAGTCGAGCATTCGTCTTTAAGGCGACCGGAGAGGACGCGACGATGTCCTTCGCGCTCGAGTTTCGATCACTTGGCAGATTAAGTGGAAGGGTTCGGCTCGATGACGGAACGCCTGTCACGCTGAGCCACTTTATTTGGCCATAGTCAACGAAAGGCTGTCCATGGACTCCATCATTCGTGGTGTTACCGTCTATGTGTTCTTATTAGTAATCTTTCGCATCGCCGGGCGCCGGACCTTGGGCAACATGACCAATTTTGATTTCGTCCTCGTGTTGATTATCAGCGAGGCTGCTCAAAATGCCATGACCGGCGATGATTTCTCCGTAATCAACGGCATGCTCGTGATCTCCACGCTTGTCGGACTCAATATTCTCCTGTCCTACATGAAGCTCCGCCTCCCTCGGCTGGAACGCGTGATTGAAGGCATGCCTCTGATACTGGTGAAGGACAGCCGACCGCAGAGAGAGCTGATGAAGAAAGCGCGCGTGGACGAAGAGGATATCTTGTCATCCGCACGGGAGAACTATGGCCTCGGCACGATGGAACAGATCCGCTATGCCATTCTTGAAACCAATGGCAGCATTTCGATTATTCCGAAGGCGGGATGATGGGCAAGGTCGTAGGTGGCTGTTGAAAAACTGTTTTGGACCACGGAAAACACAGAGCCGGGCATGATCGCTGATCGAGTCGGAAGAACTCACAGGATGTTCAAAAAGGCCTTCCGGCAAGGCCGCAGCGAGGTCCGCGACGCGAAGAATAATGAGCGTCACGGTTGCGGACGGGCGCGAGTCGGTGAGCGCCCAGTGTCTTGGAGGCGAATCGTATCCTTTCTCACCCGCCCGCCCACTGACTGTGGGAACAGTCATTTTCCCTGGCCGTACGCTGAGCCTCTGAGCGATGCGAGAACGCAGCCGGAGGACTTTTTCAACATCCTGCTAGGTGGCTTCGCGCTATGCGCAGTCTGTCTCTTGCCGGCTGGGTGCGTAAGCCCGCAACAGCTGGACGATGACCGCCTTGCCGCTCGGATCGATGAGGCATTCCTCAGAACGGACGAGCTCAATCTCAGCCGGTTGGAAGTCAATGTCGAGGGAGACGTGATCTATCTGAGCGGCATGTCGGATGATCATGAAAGTAAATCCCATGCTGAAACCATCACCCGATCCCTTGCCGAAGGCAAACGAGTGGTAAACAAAATTGAAGTGGATTTTTAGATACTGTTCACCAGGGTCGTTCCCGCCCGGCTCTGGAAATGCGATTGCTTGTCTATCATCGCGCCACGTTTCATGGCTGATCGGGCGGATCCTCGTCGTATCTCTCTCCACATGGTTGATGGCGTTCCAACACGGGCAAGCTGCCGATGTATGGCAGTACGGGGGATTTCTGGATCTTGCGTACGAGTTGAACTACAACTTCCCGGAAAATCATCAATGGAGAAGCAAGGAAACCAGTCCCCGTACCAATGAGCTGGCTCCGAATATGGGACTAGCCTATCTGCGGAAAGACCCCGCGCGCGAGTCGCGTTGGGGCATGGAGCTCGCCTTTCAAGGCGGGTACGACACCGACGCGCTCGTGCCGCAGCCGAATGCGAGTGGGGTAAAACCGATCGAAGGGGCTGATACGCTCAGATATCTGGCGCGGGCCAACGTGAGTTACCTTGCTCCTGTCGGACACGGGCTGACGATTTCAGCCGGCCTGATCAAAGGCATGAAGACCTATGAAGAGTTTTATGCGAAATACAATATCAATTACACCCGCGCCTATCTCACCGACTACAACCCCAACTTTATGATCGGCGTGGGTGCGTCGTCTGAAATCACAAAATCCTTCGAATTGGGCCTGTACATCGTCAATGAATATCAGCATCTCTCGCATGCCAATGACTTGCCTAGTTATGTGGCGAAGATGGAGTGGCGCGCCGGAGATCATGTCACGCTGTATCAGAATCTTTACTATGGGCCCGATCAGCGAGATACCTCACTCAGGTTTTGGCGAATTTTTTCAGATTCAACCGTGGAGTGGCGGACTCCTGAGTGGAAGATCGCCCTGTCCTATGATGTTGGCAGCGAGGAGATGAGCGACGCGCCGACGAACGCCCGGGCGGCATGGATGGGCGCTGCGCTCTTCACGCAGCGGCATCTCGCAGGACCCTGGAGCGTCGGAATCCGGCCGGAGTTTTATTGGGACCCACAAGGTAGGATGACTGAACGAGATCAGTTGCTCTGGGCCAATTCGACGACGCTTGAGTACAAGCGGCATTTCGGGCAACAACTCGCCATTGTCCGTTTCGAGTACCGCTATGACCACTCGAGCGGGGCGCAAGGCGGATTCTTTCATCATGGCTCCGCGCTCGGAGTACCCAAAATCGTGCCAAGCCAGCACCTCACCATTCTGGGGCTGGTACTGGCGTTTGATTCGGCATAGCGGTTGAGGCGTGAAAAGGCTTGGTCGGAGGGATCCGCCTTTCCCGAAGCAGCGTGAAAGTTCTTCAATATCTGGGTGTGGGGGCGATGATTCTCTTGACAGAACGTCCCGGTCAGACAGATTGTCCATAAGGAATTGATCCTTCGCATCGAAATCCAACTAATCTGCCGCTCACTCTTCGGCCTTCTCCTTGCACAAGACCGTTTTAACTACATCGTCAGTCATTTCGTGGGAACACACTTTTAGAACGAGGGAGGGGTTATGAAAAGCAGAACTTGTGTCTTGAGTGCCGTGGGCGCGTTCATGTTGATGGCGTGGCCGCTGCAACCGGCAGTGGTCGGAGCGGATTCATCAGCCGATCAGCGTGAGCAACAACGGGGAAAGACGTCCCCGGGGTCGACGAACATTACGAACTCGGCGGGGGATACCGGGGTCCCGAGCAAATATACCGTGTTGCCCGTGGCCCGCGGCAAGAAGGTGGAGGTCGAGAGCTCGCTGGTGGGCGACAAAGTCGTGGGCCAGAAGGGGGAAGAACTGGGACAGCTGAAGAGCGTGATCATGGATTCTGAAACAAAACGCATTGAATATGCGATGATCGAGATCGGCCACAGCGGCCAGTATCAGGCGTTTCCCTGGAGCAATTTTAAAGTGGACAAGGAGAAGGGCCAGGTTCAGCTGAATATACCCAAGGAGCAACTGAATCCCAGCGTGGCCGCCGCCGACACGTCGCCGGATGTGAAGAAAGTATTCGAGGATGAACTCAAGAACATCCGTGAACGCGAGTCGCAAATGGATCGTAGAGGTAGTGGGGTGACCGGTGACGATCCGACCGCAGGCGGCTTTCCCGCTGGCTCAGACATGCCAGGCCAAGGCGCCAAATGACATTTTAAAGTTAGAGGACCAAGTGGGGGCTTGGACCTAGCAGTGCGAAGGCCAAAAGACTTCCCTAGTTGAAAAAATTTAACACATCACCGTATCGACCGGAGGCTGTACCAAACTGTAGCGGCCTCCGGCGACAAACTGTAGCCGGCCTAGCAGGCAAACGCCTATAGAACGTAAGCGCTTGCTTTTGTCGGTTCTCTTTTCAGTTGTCTTTCTACCGAGTCCCACTCAATGACTATCCAGCTGACTTTGGTTTTGGATCAACTGGTCTCAGCGGATCGACATCTCGAATCGAATTGAAGGTGCCGTACTCATTGGCGATTCGGCGAAGATTTAATGGGTCTTCTTCCCAACGCTGCCCGTCGATCACAAACTTATACTGATAGGCCCCTGGTTCGAGTCGCAGGGTAATCTTCCACAATCCGCCAGCGTCGGTTTTGAGAGAGTGAGCTTCCGGATCCCATTGATTAAAATTCCCGGCGACGGTGACAGTGGTCGCCGACGGGCCGAAGTATTCAAATGTCACCGGCTGTTTGGTCGAGCGCCGAGGCGAAGTACGAGATGCTGACGGTTTCTTGGACCCAGAAGATTTCTTGATGGCTGGTTTTTTCATTTATCCTTTCTCCATTTGGAGTCAATGACTGACAGATGCAACTGCTGGATGCAGTATCAGTTCCGTACTGAGGCTTAATCAAGCCACGCTTCAGATAACCAACGAGGTACCTTTCCTCCCTGAGAGCAGATCAGACAGAACCCGAGGCGTTAGCCTACGGATCTGCAATCCACACATACCTGCTCACGATCAGCACCCTCCCTTTCTAACCGGCGAAATTACTCACTGCATTTTTCAGGGTATCATGCCTTAGGTAGCCCGGAAGTTCCTCTTTGACGAACAAGCGTTAATCAATCAATTGGCAGGGGGCCGCGGTGGGCTCGGCACCGGATTTGGTGGCCTTCATTTCCACCGGATCCATCTCTCGGGCCTAGCAGGATGTTGAAAAAGTCGCTCATGTCACCCACCCGCCCGGACGTGCCAAGACACGTCTTCACCAGGCTGCGTTCTCGCGGGACACTGCCGCCTCACTATCTCGGCGGCGTTCACAGGCGTGCCGTGCCTTATTCGGCACGGCGTGAACCTCAGAGGCTCAGCGTACGGCACGGGTACGAGCGGCTTGGCCGCTCGGGGCGACGGGTGAGACCCGGGAAGACGACTGTTCCCACAGTCGGTGGGTGGGCGGGTGAGACCCGGGAAGACGACTGTTCCCGCAGTCGGTGGGCGGGCGGGTGAGACCTGGGAAAACGACTGTCCCCGCAGTCGGTGGGCGGGCGGGTGAGACCTGGGAAAACGACTGTCCCCGCAGTCGGTGGGCGGGCGGGTGAGAATGGATACGCTTCGCCTCAAGACACTGGGCGCTCATTATTCTTCGCGCCGCGGACCTCGCTGCGGCCTTGCCTGCGGAGCGGCGCGTTGCGGGATGACGATTGCAAAGCAATCGGTGGGTGGGAGGGTGGAAATGGAATCGCCAGGGCTGGATGGGTGAGACATGGCCTTTTTAAACATCATGTGAGCTCTTCCGACCCGATCAGCGATCATACCGGCTCTGTGTTTTCCGGGGTCCAAACAGTTTTTCAACAGCCTGCTAGAGGCCTTGCGGCTCTTCATCTGCAAGCAACTTACTCCGACCAACCTGTTTGAATTCCTGTTTTTCAAGCTGTCGGCTCAGGCGCCACTTCATTGAGCAAGGCACTATCCCAAGCACTCTGACTGCCATGCCGCGACACTATCGAGGGTTTGTAAATGCCATCTCACTGTGTGGCGACAGGACGATCGATGACCTGAGAGACGAAGCATCGTGTTGGTAGAGCAACACGTAACTTGCCTGATTTGCTGGATGTCGGTCATCGCATCGCATGGACCAATGCGAAAAGCCCCCGGAACTGAAAAGGTATGAATTCTGCAGTCAATACCGGTATCAAATCTATGGGTTGAGGCGTCATGACGGTGCTCGTTGCAACATCATCCTCCTTCAATGTTTTGCCTCTACACTTTTGTGCCTGCCGAATGATTCTATCCTCAGGGTCTGCATTCTCATGTTGTGATTGCTGATTCCCTATTTCTTCCGGGTGTAGCAGCTCCGCGCCCTCTCGGGTTCTTAATGCAACTTCGCTGTAACAGCGGGGAGCATCAGGCTGTAACACGGGATCGTTACAATATGCGCGTCGAGAATGAGGAGGACCATATGAGACAACATGACACATGGGAAGATGAAGTGGCGTATCGGCGCACATTGTTTCAAGCGGCGTTGTTAGGAGATCAGCAGGCGCAACTGGAACTGGAGCGGGAGTTTCATGCCCGGATTTCGAACGGATTGGCGGATGAGTCAAAGAAGAGGGAGGCGACCCCTCATGCATGACTACCGACCCATGCTCTTGATCGAGCGCACCGCAAAGTCCATTGAGTCCGATCATTGGCCCTGCGGCGTGCGCGGCGAAAGGCTGCGTTTATGAATTGGACCGGAAAAGCCGAAAAAGTCTCACTGATTCAGAGCGGGAAAGTCCTCCATTCGGAGGAATTGCTCATGACGAGACGAGTCTCAGCCATCAAAGGCAAGACGCGACAATCGCAACCGCGCCTCGTCGTTCTGAGTGCAGTGATCACGTGGGCCGTCGTAGGGCCGATGCAGGCGACCGTAAGCCAATCGTTCGATACACGGCAGGATTCGATTGTTCAGGTGGAGGCGTCTCTCGAGCGCGCTGCGATCAACAAGCACAAAGTCTCAACCCAACGTGATGTGCATGACATCACGTTCTTGCTGGAACAATCATGGAAATCTGCAGTGAAAGCGGATCTTGCAGCACGGAAGCTCTATGCCAAGGAAGCCCTGACTCTCTTGCAACGTTCGGCCGCCCATGGAGACTTTGATTTAGGGAAAGCGGATCCAGTTCTGATCCTGATCCGGCGCCTGCTGTCCGATCAAGCAATCTAATGCAGAGGTGCAAGCATCATGGTCGTGACGGAGAATAACAGACCGGGGAGGTCTTATGATCCGGGTGGTCGTCATTGACGATTTTGCTGCCATGCGCAACGCGCTAATTGAGGTCGTCCGCGCCCACCCAGCGTTGGAGCTGGTCGGTGCGGGTATGAATGGCGAAGACGCCGTCCACCTGGCCGACGTACGACATCCCGATGTCATTCTGATGGATGTGTCGACCGACACCTGTGATGGCATTGAGGCCACGCGCCACGTGAAGCGGCGGCATCCTGAGATTGCCGTGATCGGAATGGCCGCGCAGCCGTCCGAAGAGGCGATCTTTGCGATGCGATCGGTGGGTGCGAGTGATATTCTCGCCAAGGGCATACCCACGAAACAATTGTATTCGCGAATTCTGGGAATGTATGAGATACGACAGGCGGTGTCGTAGCAGGCTCAGCGTCGTACGATTTCTAAGATCGTTCTGATCCGCTGTTCAGTCAGCGTTTCATCTGCTTTCAGATATCCCTCGAAGTCTCCTCGTATCACTTTCAAGGCATACCGTTCGGTTTCGATTTCTCTCGATGTCCGAACACCTAACCGACGGAGCACGGGCACAGGGGGACACCACCCTTGTATCGCATGTTGCAGGAGAAAGCCGGCTACCACGGCAGGAATGACAAATAAGCGACGATCGAACAAAGCCCCTAGGCCTAATCCGAATAGGGAAATGCAGGCGGCATTTGTTTCCAGCGCGCGTTCGATATCCCATTCCTCATCAAGTTCCTTCAAGCGGATATCGATCTCATCTCGTTGCACGACCGAGGCGATATCACGGACCATATCCTGCTCAATCTGCTCGATAATCGCCTCGTTCGTGTTTCCCTCAACGCGTTCAGTGGTGGCTGGTATCATGGCTCATTCTCCTGTGTGGTGGTCTCTATTGGGATTAAACAGGCTCGGCATGGCCAAAGAGCCTATCACAACGGAGGATGTGTCATGACCCGGATGGCGAACAATAACCGCAACATAGTCACCTTTTCTCCCTCCACCTCTTGTTATTTCAAAAAGGTTTGCTCTCATGTGCCGAGGAGACGTGAAGAGCGTTCAGTGGAACACCCCTCCATAATCAACAGACCTAATCGTTCCACCATGATCCACGGACCCAACGGCTGGCGTGTGCGGTCCTTTGCAACCGGGATGATCACAGGGGCATCGCGTGATTGTCTTGGCTGCTCGCTCGCACCTACCACTGCAAAATCGCTTGCCTTTCACATGACATGAACATGAATTATGCGCACACTTCTGGTGTGTCATGGCCCCTCCGAGGTTAGACGTTCAGTATGGGATGCAGTTGGGGCTTGCGCAATGAGAAAGGAAGTGATGTAACGAATGCAGAACAACGTGGTCAACAACACTTTTGTCGTTTCTTCGGTTCTCGCTCAGCAGATCATACGGCAAGCTTAGGGCGAATCCGGCGGCATGCGGGGTGTCGCTGGCGGAATCGGCACAGGCTTCGGCGGTGGCACTGGAGACGGTGGCAATGGAGTCGGCGGTGGAGGAGGTATTGGGGTGGGCGGAAGAGGTTCCGGTGGCGGATTGGGAATCGGTTGTGGAGGTAGTGGGTCGACCACCGACACCATCAACACATGAGTTGACTCGTGACAGCCCTGACTTGCTAGATAGACGAAGCAGCTTAGGACGATAGCGTACATTTTCAAACCGCTTTCCAGCGCAACATAGTGAGCAGCATTGCTCCGGGTGAATGATGCTGCTTTTCTGAATCAGCCTCAACGGCCATTGCCCAAGCTCTGCTAATCCATATGCAATCTCATGTCCATTAGTAAACCGCTTCCCTAAGAATTGGAAATACTGAGCTTCGCTGGTTTGTCCTTTCACTTTGGCTTCCGACAAGTTGTCAGATTAAGACAAGATGTCGAGTAAATAGGATGTTCTCAATCGACGAATACGCAGTTTTCAATTGAATCAGAATAACTGACTAGGGCATTCCTCTTGCTCCCCTCACCCAGTAAAAACCAACCAATTCACCCAATTGGTAGTGTCCATATTGTGAACCAACTTTTGATGACCTGAACGGTCTTCAGGTCTGAAGGGACAGCATGAAGTCCAGTCACACATAATTGCGAATAGGCGGCGGTAGGCATTTGGGGGCGCCAGCGAGCGGAAGCCCAGCAGGGCCAGCGGCGGATGAAACCGGGAAGGGTAAGATCGGCTCATGTGAATTCCATCAAGGCGATCGCGTGAAAGCGGAGATGGACGATATGAGTCGAGTGACCACACTGAAATATCTCTCGATCGGGCAGGGTGGCTGATCGCCAAGAGGAGAAGCATACGGCTTGTGACATGATGCGAGTCCTCGTCATTGACGACTTCACAGGGATGCGAGACGTGCTGATAGATATCTTGCGGGAGCATTCAGATGTGGACGTCGTCGGCGCCGGCGGTAATGGGCAGGACGCGGTCGAGCTGGCCGAGAGCCGTCGCCCCGATGTCATCGTGATGGATATCACTATGCCGCGATGCAGCGGTGTCGAAGCCACACGTATCATCACCCAACGGTTTCCCGACATGAGAGTCATTGGAGTAACGGCCTTAGACGATGATGCCAGTGAAGCCGCCATGCGCGATGCCGGAGCCTGCGGCTTTCTCTTAAAGGAGCAAGCGCCTGATCGTCTCTATTCACTCGTTCATGCGGCACACTACAGATGAAAAGGCAACGTTCATGTCAGGACAAACTGGAAATTCTTATTCCAAGGAGCCATCGGGTGCCAATGCCGTTCGGCATTACGCTGGTCAATGCCGAGTTCGGCATGAGCCAACCTGATAAGTCCAGGCAGCCAGCCTACCCAGCTGGCAATTCCTCCTGCACCGGCTCCGGCAGTCCCGGGAGCAGGGCAGGCGGATCAGGAGGCTTCCCTTGGTGGCGTCTCGGGTGGCTTCGGTGTAACAAGAGAGGGCAGACATTCTATCGACCTTCGCGTGACATTTCTTATGGCGGAGGTAGCGGCGCGTGTCGTAGCCCTCGGCCCGTGGAATCGAGAGCACGACGCACGAGCAAGCGCAGATCATTGATGAGGAATGGCTTATTAAGGAGATCGAATGCCCCTGCCTTCAGGCCTTCGACGGCTAATTGTGGTGACCCGCCGGCACTGAGAAGGATGATTGGCACATCGGTTCGAACGGCTCGGATTTGTTCCAACAGGGCTAACCCATTCATTCCAGGTAAATGAATATCCACAATCAGGAGCTGAGGATGCCACGTCTCAAAGTGGCGGAGCGCCGCCTCCGCGTCGGTCGCCGTCGCGATCTCACACCCTTCGGAAGAAATCAGCTCAGTGAGAAGCGTCAATGTGTCCTCATCGTCGTCGACGAGCATGACGCGGGGAAGAGACATGGCGCACCATAGAATTGGCTTAGGGGCGGCACAGCATAACGAGGGACCGATCAGCCTGTCCAGCGCTCAACACTTTCACGTAGATAACGGATCCTCACCTAGTGGTTCTCCTAGCGCATAGCCGTCTGGTCATCCCCATCTTCGGGTTGTACGTGTCATTCCGTCCAATGCGGAAATGCCCAAACAAAGACCGAGAGGTGAAACTCCCTATCGACTGGTGCGATCTTTGCACTATTTCAGGTTAATGCGCTTTACTTCACCGCGTGAGCCGGCGCTCCTACAAACCGATGCGGTATGTCTGACGATCTAAATGGGTGACCTCTATGCCTCAACATATGATCCCGTGCACTCGGGAAGTGATGCAACAAATGCAGAACAACGTGGTCAACACCCTGATCGATGTCGGGCTCTTAGACTTCCCGGCGGATCAGACCGAACAAGAGAGCCTCGCCGAGGCGTATAGAGACGTTCTCGACGCGCAAGGATTGCTTCGATCACCCGACAACGCTATTGAGCTGGGACGATGTGTAGTCCTTCCCAGTTCAGCAGAAGAACTCTCGCTGCTTCTGGTTACACCGTCCCCGGTCGATGAATATGATGAGGAGTTGCGACGCAAGACTTCGCCAGTCATGTTTGAGCGGAGGCCGAACGGCGACATTTGTCTTCCGCAGCGGTGGCTCCTGACCCAAATCGAACACCTCGCTGACAATCCTTTGGCGCCCGAAGAAGTGCAGGCGTGCGCCAGGATGGTAAGCCTCACCGCTGTCATACCAGGAGGAGGCATTATTGTGCCTCACACGACAGACACGATTGCCCTAAGTTTGAGCAATGATGATGGAACCGAGACCGTGCTTGAGGCGCTCCCCGGGGGCCTCACATTTACCCTGGAATTTCTAGGAAAGGATGCTGATTGAAGAGGTTGTCTGCCACGGCTTAAAGAACAACATCTAAACCCCTTTGAATCTACAACATGGAGACATCCAAAGCGGCTCGGCGCGTGAGGCGATTCGATGTCTTTATAATAGAGAATGCCACACAACTACCCCACCGTTGACGACAAATCGTCCTGTTTCGACAGATTGTCCCCTTTGGGGTGCGCGGGGAAGTGTGAGCCCTTCTCGCCCTTTGCAGAGGTGCAGCGCCATCAACTGAACGGTCAGCGGCGGCGTATTGACAGGCCAGCCGCATGAAAGGATCCTCCTCTGAACAACATTCTTGTCATCATTCTGATCTTGTTATTGATTTGAGCATTGCTGCATTCGACCCGAGTGTGGCCGCATTGGCCAGCCGGTTCCAAAACCGCGTGCCTTCCTCCTCCACCAGCTGAGTATTGAACCCCGCAAGGGTCTCCGTGTCGGCGCCGGAATTCCAGGAGCCGCGAGCTGCCGATTCAGCGCCCGCTCACCCCTTGCTGTTGCCATTTGAACGTCGAACTGCAGTAGAAGAAATAACCGGGGGGGAGTCTTTTCTGAACCAGCTCGCTCATTTAACGACTCCTCAGTCCGACCATTGTTCTTTGTTTTAGGCCGGTAAGAGAGCCGCCGGGAGGAATGTGATTTAGCGCAGTTTGGTAAGTGAGGGCGTGCTAATCGGCCCGCACCTTGTCCACGGTTACGCGAGATACATTTACAACCTTGACTATCTCTTCCATAGGAGTACGGCGTTCCAGGCGCCTCATGATAAGCGTGACTTGGCGGGGTGTAATCTTTTTGTTCTTTAGCATGTCCAGTGGATCCAAACTGAGAGCGTGGTTCTTATTCAACAGAGGAAAAGGAAAAATCCAGACTTGGACATCGAGTCAAGACTAGATACTTGTCACGACGATGGTCGTGATCTGCGAACATCCGCGAGGGCCTCAAGAATCTCAGCCGGTCTCGGAGGGCAACCGGGGATACAAACATCGACCGGAATGTGGCGGTCTACCGGGCCTGTTACTGCATAGCTGCCTTTAAAGATTCCGCAATTGACGGCGCAATCGCCAAGGGCAATCACCAGCTTCGGATCAGGCGTCTGCTTATAGACGTCCTTCAAAGGGTGCTCCATATTGGCCGTGACTGGTCCGGTCACGACCAAAGCATCGGCATGACGCGGGGAGGCGGCAATATGAACGCCGAACCGCTCGATGTCGTATACGGGATTTGTCAGAGCGTTCATCTCCATCTCGCAGGCGTTGCAGGAACCTGTGTCTACCTCGCGGATCGCCAAGGATTGCTTGAAGGGCAACGCCTTTTCACGCGTCTCCGGCGCAAGGGATGCGCATGATTGTGCAGCATCGGTATATTGCCCCGTCACTACGCCGGTCTTCAGGCTCTTTTTCAGAATACGGAACATAGATGCCTCTCCTTTAAAGATCGTTGCCGGCGTAAGACAGATTGAAACTCTTGTTGATCAGCGGAAAATCAGGAACGATATTCCCGATGACGGCCCACTGGATCGCGGGCCAATTGACGAACGAGGGGTCGCGCACTTTGCAACGATGGATACGGCCGTTCTCTCCGGCCATCACGAAATAGAGGATTTCTCCCCGCCAGCCTTCGACCGCCGAAAGGGCCCACTCTCCGGGGCGCGGCTGATGATCAGAGGTGGCGACGAGTGGACCTTGCGGCATCTTGTTGAGAATTTCGCGGATCAGACGGATCGATTCATGAATCTCGTCCATGCGCACGCGTAAGCGCGCACGGACATCGCCATAGCGATAAAGCACGACGTTGATCGCTAATTCATTATAGGCGGCGAAGGGGCGGTCTCGCCGGACATCCTGATCCATGCCGGACGCTCGTCCAACAATCCCGACCACTCCGTGGTCCCAAGCCGTGCGTTCTGTCAGGACGCCGGTCGTTTCCAAACGGTCGGTGAGTGACGCATTCGCAAAAATGATGGATTCCAGCTCGGCAAAATCCTTTTCGATCGCATCCAGGACATCGACCATTTCGCTGCGTTGGATGGCCGATACGTCGTTCGTGACGCCGCCTATGGCCAACGCGCCTCGAAGAAATCTCGATCCGGTCAACCGGTCGTTGAGCTGCATCAGCAGTTCTTTCATCCGGCTGCAGTGGGCATGAGCCAGCGCATAGGCGGTATCGGTGCAGATCGCTCCGACGTCTCCGAAATGATTGTGGAGCCGCTCCAATTCCAGGAAAAGCGAACGGAGGTAGCGTGCGTGTCTGGGGACCTCAAGGTGTAAAAGACTTTCCGCTGCCTCGCAGTAGGCCAAACCATGTCCGAACGTCGTGTCTCCAGAGACCCGTTCGGCGAGCGGAAGCGCGGTGATCAGCGTCTGTTGTTCAAACAGCTTTTCGATGCCACGGTGCTTCCAAAAGTGGCGGATTTCGAGCTGCATGATCGGCTCACCGGCGACTGAGAACCGGAAGTGGCCTGCCTCGATCACGCCGGCATGAATCGGACCGACCGGGATTTCGAAGACGCCTTCCCCCTCGATATGACGAAACCGGTATTCACCCTGCTGCCGGCCGATAGTCTTATCCCACAAGAACTCCTTCATCAAGGGATGCGTGCCCTTAGGCCAGTGCTCATGGCGAACCAGGCGGCGCAGATCAGGATGCCCTTGCGGGATCAAACCGAAAAGATCACGAATTTCCCTCTCATACCACTGCGCCGCGTGGACGGACGGTGTAATCGAGGTGAAGAGACGGTCTGCTCCGGCAACCGCCACCGTCAGGAGCACCCAGTGCCGGTCCAAGCTGAACAGATACTGAATCTCGTATTTCTCTTCGAGCGGGCGGCAATCGACGGCGAACAGCAGCGCCAGGCGGCCCTGCAGCTTTTCGTGGAGAAACCGGGCAAGCTCCGGAAGCCGGCTCTTGTCGACGCGATACTGCACGAGGCGGTCGGATGAACGCTCCGCGATCAAGTCGGGAAAGGTTGACTGTATCCGTAGCACGGCCGATGATCGTTCCGTCACGTTCCTCTTAGCGGCTCAGTAATAGCGTGGAAGCCATTTCAACAAATTGTCGGAAAGACGCTGGCAGCGTCATGCAAAATCCCACGAGCATGGCGCCCAGCAGAATGATCGGAATATGACCGATTGACCACTGTTCGCCATGCACGATGTCTTCAGGCGCTGGACCCCAGACCATGCCGGTGATCCTGTAGAGAAAGCCGGCAAAGGCCACGACACTGCAGAGCAACAGGATCACGACAGGCGTCCTTGTGCCGGGCTGGGTCCACTCACCCGGAAGGCCGGATGAGCCCAACGCCGTAATGATCTGCATCTCGCTGGTAAACAGCGCAAAGGGCGGCAGTGCCGTGAGCGCCAGTCCGGAAATCAGCAATGCCAGGGCAGACCAGGGCAGCACGGTCGTGAGCCCGCGGACCTGGTCGATCTCCACGGTTTTAAACCGTCGGTGGATATTGCCGGCCGCGAAGAACGCCAGCGATTTCGCGAAGGCATGGTTGACCAGATGGAATAATCCACCGAAGGTGCCGAGTGGCCCGCCGACTCCGAACCCAACCATGGCCAGGCCCATGTGCTCAATGCTGGAATAGGCAAACAGCCGCTTATAATTGTGTTGCAAAAGGATGAAGAAGGCTGCGAGTGCAAATGAGATGAGCCCGAACAGTGCCAACAGGCCGCCGGTGAAATCGGGAGACAGGGCCTGGTCGGCAATCCCACGGCATCGGAGTATCGCATACACCGCCACCGTTTCCAGCACGCCAGCCAGCATGGCCGCGACCGGTGCCGGCGCTTCGGTGTAGGCGTCGGGAAGCCAGCTGTGCATCGGCACCAGGCCGACCTTCGTGCCGTATCCCACGAAGAGAAAAACAAAGGCCAATTTCAGAATGTGCGGATCGAGTCGGGCCGCCACCTGCTGGAGCTGGGTGATATTGAGAGCGGAGCTGACATCGCCCAGCACGCGAAGGGAGGAATAATACATCAGCACGACGCCGAACAGCGCCAGGGAAATGCCGACTGAACAGAGGATCAAGTACTTCCACCCGGCCTCCAACGATTCGCGCCGCCGCCAGAACGCGATGAGAAATGTCGTGGCCAGCGTCGTGGCTTCGATCGCCACCCATTGCACACCCAAGCTGTTGGCGACGGTCGCCAGAACCATGGCAAGCAGGAACATGTGAAACAGAAAAAAGAAGAGACTGAGCCGATTGGGCGCAATCATGCCACGCGCCACCTGCTCATCCATGTAGGAGCGCATATACAGCGAACAGGCGAGGCCGACCGTGCCGATAATGAACAGAATGACCGATGACAGAGCGTCAATATAGACGATGTCGGCGAAGGCCGTGACCGACCCCTGTAAGAAGACGGCTCGCCCGATGACTGCCTCCGCGCCAACCAGTGTCCCAATGCTGATGAGGTTGGTGACATGGAGCCAGCGCGAACTTTTGATGAACAGGCTCAGCCATCCGGCCGTCAGCGGCGCGAGCAGAAGCAGACCGACGGCGATCATGATGGTGAATCCGGTCATTCCTTTAACTCGGTGAGATGAGTCGTATCGACGCTGTCAAACGCGTCTTGCAGGCGATTCGTATAAATCCCCGCGATTAAGGCCGCGACCAGCACGTCGAAGAACACGCCTAATTCGACGATCAGCGGCATGCCGTACGTGGCAGCGGTGGCCCCCAGAAAGAGGCCGTTCTCCATGACGAGAAACGCGATCAACTGCGTGACGGCTTTTTGCCGGGAAATCATCGTGAAAAACCCGATGAGCACGATGGCCAAGGCGATGGCCAAAGAGTCGCGTGTCAACAGATGTCCGAAGGGAATGATTGGTTGTGTAATGAAGAAGGCGATCATGACCAGCGCACCGCAGATCAGCAGGCTTGCCGGTATGTTGATCCTCATGACCAGTTCGCGGGTGACGTTGAGCCGTTCGATGACGCCTTTCAACACGCGGGGAATCACGATGACCTTGACGACCACCGTCAATGCCGCGGCGATATAAATGTGACGGGTGCCGGTGAAGAACGCCACCAGGGCAGCCGTCATGGCCAAAAACAGGGACTGTAGCGCGAAGAGGTCCACGCAGGCCGAAAGCCGGCGCTGCGCCACGATGGCAAAGCAGGTCAGGAGCAGCATGGCCGAGCTGAAATCGACAATTTGCGTCGCGATATGCGGTGACAGCCAGGACACGGTTAGCCTCGCAAGATGTAAAAGAACAGCAGTCCGAGCAAGGCCAGGATGAACGCCACACCGAGAAGATCGGGGACACGAAAGAGACGCAGTTTGGCGAACATACATTCGATCGTCCCGATCAGCACGGCAAGACCGGCGACCTTGACCACATACACGGCTAGTCCGATCGACAGGGCCACCGGCGTCACACGTGTCGCAATGCCCCATGGAACGAAGACATTGGCAATGAGAGTCAGGAACACGAGCAGCTTGATGCCGGAGGCCCACTCCATCACTGCCAGATAGCGGCCCGAATATTCCAAGACCATCGCCTCATGGATCATCGTGAGTTCGAGATGGGTCGCCGGATTGTCCACCGGAACCCGACCAGTTTCGGCGAGGGTCACAATGAAAAGGGCCGCGAGTGCCATGACATGCGAGGAGGGATCCGTCACAATGCCTTCCAGCAGAGCGGTCTTGTGGACAATCGTGCTGAGATTGGTGGAGCCGGCCGCCAATGCGATGGCGAAGATGGCCATGATCATGGCCGGTTCCGTCAGTGAGGCCACGATCGACTCCCGGCTGCTGCCCATCCCACCGAACGATGATCCGGCATCAAGGCCCGCCAGAATAAGAAAGAACGTGCCCAACGCAAGCAAATAGACAAAGGCGAGGATATTGCCCGCAAAGTTCAAAGGCATCTGCGAGGCGAAAACCGGCACGAGCAGCCCGGCCGTCAACGTCGACGCAAAGACGATGTAGGGGGTTGCCGTGAAGATCCATGAAGCGGTCGTGGAGACGACCGGTTGCTTGCGGAACAGTTTCCTAAGGTCGGCATACGGTTGGAAAATGCCGGCGCCCTGGCGGCATTGGAGCCGCGCCTTCACCTTTCGAATCAGACCGACGATCGCGGGCGCAACAGAAATGAGGACGATGGCCTGGGCCAACGTGAGCGCGATCGCTTGGAATATCGACTGGTCCGTGATCATGACTCCCCGTTACAGCGCCAGCAACAACAGCATGACCAACGTCACGAACATATAAGCCAGATAGAGATGAAGACTTCCTGCCTGGACGATTCGCAGCCGGTGGGCCAGCCCGGACATGAACGTGACGACGGAGTCGTACAGGTATTTCTGAAACACCGGTTCGATGTGGAATTCAAATCGCCGCCGCTTGGCAAAATACCGTGACTCTTCCAGAAAATCCGTTTCGAGCTTGACCGTCGGCTGATAAATTGTGCTGAACACTCGTTTGATCGGTTGCACGAATCCGGTCGCGCTGTACTCCATGCGAGGGGTCACGTTGAGACCGCATGCCCAGGTCTTGCCGTATCGATAGGCACGGGTCCCTCCGTGGAGTGCGACAAGGGCAAGCCCGAATGCTGCCGTTGCTGCCAGGACGAGACCAAGGACAGGGGAGGAGATACTCGAAAACTCGACATTGACCGGCGTCAACGCCCATCCGCCGAGGGCCAGCATCTTCTCTGAGATCGAGGCGCCGATCATAGAAGCGGTCACGCGGTCCATTATTGGGACTGCCAACATGGGAGCCAGCCCAAGAGCGACACAGCCGGCCGCCAGGAAACCCATTCCAATGCGCATGGGCCAAGGCACTTCTTCGGCATGTTTGGCATGGGAACTACGCGGGAGGGCCAGAAAAGAGATGCCGAACGCCTTGGCGAAACAAGTCAGCGCAAGCACTCCCGTCAGTGCCAACATGGCAGCCGCGATCGGGAGCATGAGCTTCATGAAGAGTGAAGGTATCTCGTAGCTTAAGAAGAGGCTTTGAAAGACGAGCCATTCGCTGATGAAACCGTTGGTCGGCGGCAACGCGGCGATTGAAACCGCGCCGATGAGAAAACAGGCGCCGGTCCAGGGCATTCGACGCAGGAGGCCGCCATATTCCTCCATGTTGCGGGTGTGAGTGGCATAGAGCAGAGATCCCGCGCCAAAAAACAACAGCGCTTTGAAGATCGCATGGTTGATGGTGTGGTACAGACCGGCGATCAACCCGAGGGCCGCTAATTCCTCGAAGCCATAGCTGTGAAAAATCATTCCTGCTCCGATTCCGAGCAGAATGATCCCGATGTTCTCGACGCTGTGATAGGCCAGAAGGCTCTTGAGGTCATGCTCCATCAGCGCATACATCACGCCGAGTACTGCCGACACCGCACCGATGGCAAGAACAACGAATCCCCACCACCAGGGAAAGTACCCGCCGAAAAAGTCGAAGCATACTCTGACCAAGGCATAGATGGCGGTCTTGATCATCACACCTGACATGAGCGCAGAGATATGCGATGGTGCGGCGGGATGGGCATATGGCAGCCACACGTGCAGCGGCACAAAGCCCGCCTTGGTGCCGAAACCGATCAGTGCCGTCAGGAAGACCATGGTCTTCATGCCGTCCGGCAGGGACTGCTCCGGTTGACGAAACGCATCAAATGAAAACGATCCGCTTTCTTGGAAGAGAAGGAGAAATGTCAGGAGGATGAATGCGGTCCCGACGTGGGTCATGATCAGATAGAACAAGCCGGCGTAGCGCACGTCGCTCTTCTCATGCTCCGTCACGACGAGGAAATATGAGATCAACGACATCAGCTCCCAGACGATGAGAAAGAAGAATCCATTGTCGGCGATGACGACCAATGTCATGGAAAGAAGAAAACCATTGAAGAGCGACCCGAGCAGCGACATCGACACCCGTCCGTAGAATTTCGTCACGTAGCCGAGCGCATAAATGGATGCAGCAAGGCTGACCAGCGAAATCGTGAGCAGAAAGAAAGACGCAAGGGGGTCGAGCCGGATGGCGAAGGTCAAAAGAGGCAGCGTCGAGGGCACGGACATCTCAAACGGTTTGGCTGCGAGCAGGCCCGTGATGCCGAGGCAACATCCTCCGACCGCCGCAACACCGGCAAGGCCGTGCGCAAGGATGTTTTGTACCTTTGGTCTGGCGGGAACACAGAGTGGGAGAAGCAGTCCGGCTGCATACCCGACGAGGGTCAAGAAAAGCAGAATGGCCATGGACCGGTGGATGGCCTACCGTTCCTGGCGGATGAGGGTGGGAACGATCTGGCTTTGGACTTCATTCGTGACGGCAAACCGCGTATAGGGACGGTCGACCATTTGATTGGCATAGAGCCGCCCGACCGGTGCCGGAATGGTGATGTCCATTGCTGTGCGCCCCTTGGGTGCGATCGTAATCAGCTGTTCTCTCGCGCCTCCGATGTAAGGATGCCACACGACCAGCTTGTAGGTGCCCGGTGGGATGTCGCTGATCTCGAAACCTCCGTCTTGATCGGTTATGGCATAGTAAGGATTTTCCATCGCCAATCCCCAACTTTCCATGTAGGCATGAAAACCGCACTGCATGACGAACACCCGGCGGCCTTTCGACATGCCCAGGCGCTGCTTCATCGGCTCGCCGGCCAAATGTTTGTGGTACATGGCGGCGTTGCTCCGGTCTTTGAGATCGCGCGGGTGTTGCGGATTCATCGGCAGCGGCACGTTGAACAGGACTCGCGCACCGAGCTGAGAACTTTCGTACGCTTGGATGTCATGCATGACTGGATCCATGTTCACGACGACGACATTCTCTTTCTCTCGAACGATCGTCGTAAAAGGGACAAAGCGGCAATCCCTGGCTTCAATGCGCGGGCTCGTAAAAGCGGACGCAACACTCCTTCCTTTCTCGATACCTTCGATGTAGATCACGACGTCTCGAAATTCTCCCGCCGGCCCGACATTGAACGGCTGCAACAAGCGCCAGCCTTGACCGTCTGAAATCCGGCCACAATAGACCTGGTCCGGCAGCGTTGTTAGATTGTAGCCTTTGGGTTTAGGGACTTGCCCTTCCAGCCTCACGGTACCGCGCACCATTCCTCCGTCTGCCGCCGTCATTTCTTCGTATGCCCAGACGGTTCCACCATAGAAAGAGGCCGCGACCAGTACGATTGAAAGAATGCGATGCATAGGAGGTCTCCTTTTTGTCTGCTGTCCGAGCGGTTGGATCACATCTGAGACTGGAACGGCCGTCCGGTCCGGTTCCGGCACCGGTTCACGCCTTCGCGCGCCTTGAGATTGTTGGGATCAAAATCCAATATCGCCTTCCAATTGAATAATGCTTCGTCAGGCAGATCCAACTCCTCGAGCAGGAGCGCCAAGTCGCAACGGGCAAGGACATCGCCGGGGCAGACATTGAGCAGTTTCTGTAACTCAGCGAGACGCTCGATCCGCTTGTTCTGCATGGGCCTTCCTTGAGGTGTGTTGTGTTGTCACGGGATATTTGAGCTGGTTGAGTGCGCGCAGGTCTCGCAAGGCCCAATACACCACTGCCAGCACCAGTAATGCGATGGGCAAGTTGAACGGCCCCAAGCCCCAAACACTGCCGACCGCGAGACACAACGCTACCGCCGAACACGGAATTTCCAGCCGGACGACCTGATGCCTAGCAGGCGGGGTCATTGTTTCAATCTGTTCAGACATTGGATGTCAGGATCCAAGTGCAGGGAAGATGCCGCAGTGTCGCTTGAGAGGATGTTGCAACGACGACAAACAAATTGCGTACTTGCATAGGGAGCATTCGTCATCCACGGCCTGTGTAAGCCAGCGTTCGTCCATTCATGCAAAGTTTGCAGATCGATCGAACGCGGGATCCAAACCGCTGCAAATTTTGCACGAGTCAATCGCGGCGTCCTCGCCGGACTCTGATGTGGGAGTTGAAATGTGAGATTTGGAATCGCGGCGGCGCGCCGCGTTACTCGCGGATACCGTACTCTTTGATTTTGTACTGAAGGGCACGCAGGCTGATGCCAAGCAGTTTGGCCGCCTTCTCCCGATGGTTGGTCACCTCGACGAGGGTACGGCGGATCGCTTCACGCTCGATCTCTTTCAACGGGGATCCCAACGAGACGACCATGGTGCGTGCATCTTCCCGGCTTGCCTGCACCTCTTCCGGCAGATGTGCCGGTTCAATCACCGCGTCTTTCACGGTGACCACCAACCGCTCGATGAGATTCCGAAGCTGCCGAATGTTCCCCGGCCAGGCATAGAGCCGCAACAGCCGCATCGCTTGCCCAGAGATTTCCTTCGGTTGGCGGTGATGCTGGGTCGAGAACTTGGCCATGAACCGATCCGCCAACAGGGGGATATCGTCCCCCCGCTCGCGCAGCGGCGGCAGATGAAGAGGAACGACATTGAGCCGGTAGTAGAGGTCCTCCCGAAAATGTCCTTCTTTCACCGCGGCTTCGAGGTTGCGGTTGGTCGCCGCAACAATCCTCGCATCAACCTGCACGATCTTGGTTCCACCCAGTCGTCTGAACTCCTTCGTCTCCAGTACGCGCAAGAAATCCACTTGGGACTTCAGCGACAATTCTCCGACTTCGTCCAGCAACAGCGTCCCGCCGTCGGCCAGTTCGAACCGTCCCATTTTGTTCGCTGCCGCGCCCGTGAAGGCGCCCTTTTCATATCCGAATAATTCACTCTCGAAAAGATTTTCAGGGAGCGCTCCACAATTCAAGGTGACAAACGGACCGTTTGCCCGGTGGCCTTTGTGATGAATCGCGCGTGCCACGAGCTCCTTCCCGGTCCCGCTTTCTCCCGTGAGGAGCACCGTCACGTCGCTGTCCGAGACCATCTCGACCAGACTGTATATGCGTTGCATTGGCTCGCTCGCTCCGACCATCTGATCGAAGCGCGTCCGGGTTTCGAGACGATCCTTGAGCTGCTTGTTTTCACGCGCCAACGCATGGCGCTCGAGGGCTTTCTCCGTCACGGCCGCAAGCCGTTCACGATCGATGGGTTTCGTAATATAGTCGTAGGCCCCGCATCGCATGGCCTCGACCGCCGTCTCGATGGAGCCAAACGCGGTCATGACCAGGACCTCGATGTCCGGCCACTTCTCCTTCAGCCGGCGAAGAAAGTCCATGCCTCCCATGCCGGGCATCTTGAGATCGGTGAGGATGAGATCAGCCGTGGCCGCCTCCAACTCCTGCAGCGCTTCTTCAGCCGTTCCGGCTCCGTGCACCTCATACTGTTTCTTCCCGAGGAGCGTCACCAAGGCTTCGCGGATGTTCAGTTCGTCGTCGACGACGAGAATGCGGCTTCGGGCTGTCACGATCTCGCCTCGAGTGTCCGGGGATGGGTGACAAGAGCAGGAAATCTCAGCCCAACGGATGTTCCACTTCCCGGCGCACTCGAAACACTGATGAGTCCGCCATGGTCCTGCATGATCCGGTACGCGATGGCGAGGCCAAGCCCCGAACCGCCTTGTTTGGTCGTGTAGAAGGGATCGAACAGCCGCGGCATCGCCTCTTCGGGTATGCCCATGCCGGTGTCTCGAACCGAAATGTCCACCCAGCGTTTTCCATCGGCCGGGCATGTGGTCGCCGCAAGATGACAGCGCCCACCGTCAGCCATGGCATGGAAGGCATTGACCACGACGTTCACCAACACCTGGCCGATCTGTGTCTCGTCACCAAGTACGGGCGGCAGATCCTTTTCGATCGTGTAGTCAAGGCGGATCTTGTGCTCCTGTGCTTCAAGCTGCATGAGTGCGACGATATGCTCAATGACTTGTTGAACGTCTACTTCCCGAGTGTCGACGGAGCTGGGACGCGCGAATCTCATGAAATTGTCCAGAATCGCAGAGAGACGGCGGCATTCCGCGTTCAAGACTTCTAAATAATGGGCGGTCCTGCTGGCCACGGGGGCAGGCTCCCGTAACTCCTGCTCGAGGAGATGGAGGTTCAAATCCATTGCGCTTAATGGATTGCGTAATTCGTGTGCCACTCCGGCGGACAAGGTATGAATGGCGGCAAGCTTTTCGGCGACGCGAACCCGTTGTTCGAGGCCCAGCCACTCCGTGACATCCTGCGCTTGCAACAGGATGCCGGCCGGCTGGCGATCATCTCCGACCAATTCGACCGTGCTGACACGAATCGTGTGAAGTCGGCCATTAGGGCCTTCATACGGCACATCCCTCTGGCTCATATGCTGATGGTTCCTGAGTGCTCCGTGGAGCGCTTCACGAATAATTTCACCGCCGGGAAACACGGATTCATACGAATTCCCGAGCAAATCAGCGGCGTGCCGTTTCAACACCGCTTCGGCAGTCGGATTGACCGCTGTGACGATACCGCTGCGATTGACGGTCAGGATGCCTGTCGGAATGCTCTGCAAAATGTTCCTCGCGAGCCCCTTCACCTCTTCGAGCGTTCGCTTGGTGTTGGCAAAGTGCAAAAAACTGATCAGGGCTGCAGTGCTCACTGCAGTGCTGAGAGCGAGAAACACTGCCATGAAGATGACATCCCGACGCGAAAGAGAGGCGAAGACTTCCACGCTCAAGAGGACGATGACAATCGCACCGATGGCAACGACGAACGGAATAGAAGCGATCAGCCGGAAGGGAGCCCTTCGAAAAAAAGGGGCTTCAGGAATGGGTCTAAACATGGTGATTGGGTATTGGGCAAATCCCGCCACATGCTAGCACGCGCGCCCATGGATATGCTGGATTTTTGTCGATAGCCTTCCGCACAGTTCTCAAGTCTCATTTCTCCTTAGACGCCACTATGGCCAGAGTGGCCTCGCCCGGATCTCCGTAGACGCGAAATCACCTTGGTCAGGCTGATTTTCCCGTGGTATGAAGGGGGAATTGGCGCAAGGGAGTATCGCTGCATGCCGCATTTTATGTAAAATCGACCGGCGGGTTTGCTGGCTTGAGGCTAGGCGACCTACTGATGAAACTCCTGGCGGTGTACGGATTCGGTATTGCAGCGGCAATTCTTGCCGGCTTCCTCCGTTTCGCACTCGAGGGGCTTCTTCCCGCTGGTCTTCCGTTTCTTACCTTCTTCCTCGCCATCATGTTGTCTGGTTGGTATGGTGGCTTCGGGCCCTCGCTGATGACAACGCTTCTCTCTGCCCTATTTACTGATTATTTTTTGATAGAGCCAATGCGATCGTTTGCGATCGGTCAACCCTACCGGCTGGCCTTGGCTCTGTATGTCCTAGAGGGGGTCCTGATCGGGTTTTTGAGCAGCCGGGCAAAATGGGCGTTAGATGCATTGCGAGAAAGCGAAGGGCGGTTTTCCAGGTTTATGCAGCACCTCCCTGGTCTGGCATGGGTCAAAGATGAAGCCGGCCGGTATGTCTACGTCAATCCATCCGCCGAAGCCGCATTTGGTATGCCAAAGGAACACATCTATCTGAAAACAGATGAAGACGTGTTTCCCATGGCAACAGCGCTCGAGTTTAAGACCAATGATGCAACCGTGAGAAACAGCGGCGTCGCTCTTCAAACGATTGAGAAAATGCAGCAGCACGATGGATATCATGAATCATTGGTCCATAAGTTTCCCATTCCAACCGATGCAGGCCATTCTCCGATGGTCGCGGGGATTGCCATTGATATCACGGCATACCGGCGCACTGAGTCCGCATTGGCGCACAGTGAACTGCGTTTCCGTATCATGGCAGATAGCGCGCCGGTATTGATCTGGATGGCCGATGTGACACAGGCGTGCACGTGGGTGAATAAACCATGGTTGGATTTCACGGGCCGTTCAATGAACGAGGAATTGGGCGCCGGCTGGGCGGAGGGGATTCATCCGGATGATCAAACAACGTGTCTGGGTATCTACAGGGAAGCCTTCGACGCCCGTCAACCGTTCACGCTGGAATACCGATTGCGCCGGCATGACGGCGTGTTCCGTTGGATACTCGACAACGGGGTCCCCTGCTTTTTTGGAGACGGAACGTTTACCGGCTACATCGGTTCCTGTCTCGACATCACTGATCGGAAGGAACTTGAACTGTTCCTTGGCCAGAAGACCGAACGCCTGGAAGCCTTTTCGGCAAAACTCGAGCACCTCATCAACGAGCGCACAGCCGATCTCCGGCAATCCCAGATCCGCCTGCGCGCGCTCGCCACCGAGCTGAACCTTGCGGAGCAACGGGAACGCAAACGCTTAGCTGCGGAACTGCACGACGGTCTGGCGCAGATGTTGGTCGTCGCTCGCCTTCGACTGTCCGAGGTTCAAAAGTTATCCGGCGTGCAAACGGATTGCTCGGAACGTATCACGCAGGTTCAGCAGGAATTAGAGGGGTGTCTCAGCTATACGAAGACGCTCATCTCGAATTTGTATCCGCCGGTCTTACATGAGTTTGGACTAGCCTCTGCCCTGCGATGGCTTGCCGAACAGATGAAGCGAAGGAATCTTCTTGTCATGCTGGACCTCTGTGAGATTACCGATCTCAATATCCCGGAACATCAATCAGTCTTGCTCTACCAATCAGTACGAGAGCTGTTGATCAATGTCACGAAATACGCGGGCGTCGATACTGCGTGGGTCCGAATGTATAGGAGTGAGTCCACCCTGTTCCTCGAAGTGCGCGACGCGGGCGTCGGCTTTACGGCCGAATCGCCTGATGGTTCTGCGACCACCAGCACATGGGCCGCCAAGTTTGGGTTGTTTAGCATTCGAGAGCGAATGAGGGCGTTGGGCGGTGCACTCGCCATACAGTCGCAAGTAGGCCAAGGCACCGTGGCTACCATCAGCCTCCCGTTTAGCACCATGGCGATGCACGCATCGCCGGATTCTGTGGCTTCAGCTACTCTAGGGCCTCGACCACCCACCCCCCAGGGATTGTCGAAGCTTGTCGTCGATAAAATTCGTGTCATGCTCGTAGATGATCATGCAGTCATTCTCCAGGGACTTCGGAGTGTGCTCGAAACCTATCCGGACATTGAAGTCGTGGGAGAAGCGTCCGATGGACAGATCGCCATTACCAAGGCCGAGCAGTTACAACCGACCGCCATTGTGATGGACATCAATATGCCCAACATGAATGGCATCGACGCCACCGCGCATATTACGAAGCGATTTCCTCAGATCGTGGTAATCGGCCTCTCGGTGAATGCGAATCAGCGAAATGAAGAACTGATGAAGGAAGCCGGTGCGGCAGTACTCATTCCGAAAGAAGCTGCTGTGGATAAGCTCTACCAGGCTATTGAGCATTCGGTAAGAAGGAGCGCGTTCGACGACACTACACGCCACGTCAAACTTGATTTACCTTGAGCCGCATGCCGGTGCACAGTTCCTCTATGCCTACCGCTCGCATACTGGGTTTTCCGCGTGACCCAACCTCGTTGTCATCATCACCTAGGTCAGGGTCGGCAGTGGGCTCAGAGGGTTTTTTTGTGCAGTGATATCCTCCGCAATCCCGGCGATCCGATATACCAGGCCTGCCTGATCGCGAATCGGGAAAGCTCTATCCCAAATCCAGCGGATGGTCCCGTCTGGCCGAATGATGCGGTACTCAACGTCGTAGGCTCCAGGGATCTGTTGCGTGAGCCTGGCTTGCCGGATGCGAGGTAGGTCATCGGGATGGATCGCGTCCAGCCAGGACTGCGGAGACGCATACAGGCTGCTGCAGGTGCGTCCCCAGATGTCCTCATAGGCAGGACTAATGTAAATCGTTTGCGTTTTTGCCGGATCGGTCATCCAAAAAACCTCTCGAATGTGCTCGGTCAATTGCCTGAACAGCTCATGGCTTTCCCGCAATGTCTCTTCCGCGCGCCGGCGCTCGGTAATGTCCTGGGCCAACACCAGAACCCCCATGATCGTCCCTTGTCTATCACGGTAGGGCACTTTATCGGTTTGCACCCAGCGCTTCTCTCCCGAGGCCGTTTGATACAACTCGACGATGCCGAGTTTGGACTGGCCCGATGTAATCACCACCAGATCATCCTGGTAATATTGTTCCGCTTCCTCGGGATAGAGCGCATAGGTGGACTGGCCTTCGATTTCCGCCACCGTCTTGTTGATGGATTCTGCCGCTCGTCGATTCGCCCGCACGATGCAGTTGTGAGTGTCCTTGTACCACACCATGGCCGGAATCAAGTCCAACAACGCCTGCTGTTCGATCTGAGACCGAAGCAGCCTTCGTTCCATGTGTTCCTCTCGGACCGCCGCGGCCGGACCGATCGCGCCGCGCAGCATCGCCTTGAGTTCCTCTCGGTCAAAGGGCTTATCAAGCCAGGCAAACGCGCCGAGCTGGATTGCCTGTGCTTTCCGCTCCTTGGTGGGGAGGGCTGATAGGATGAGGACAGGCACTCGTGGATCGGCTTTTTTCAAGACCGGGAGTATCGAGAGGCCATCTTGATCGGGCAATCCCACATCTAAGATTATGGTGTCAAAGTGCTGGTGCGTCGCTCTGGCAAGCGCCTCCACTCCGGTGGAAACGGACTGCACCAGGTAGCCCTCATGCTCCAAGAGATCCTGGACGGCCTGACAGATGTCCGGATTATCATCCACAATGAGCACAGAGGGATTAACAGGGGCCATAGAGCCCGACCTCACGAAACTTGTCTTCCTTCTATCAAAACCACAACGTCATCCAGCCCATAGCGCACCGGCCGATCTCTTTCTCCCAGAGTGTATTCCTTTGACTTGTCATCAAGTGCACTCAAGACGGAGCATCACGACTTCTGCTTTTGGTAATACCCTACTGCGTTCTGTTTTCCAGACCCTGTAGACTGCCGCCATGGAGCATCCTGGGCCGGATGCAATGCAAATAGATACTTGGCGAACGCGTGCACCGCAATCCTGATGCCAGACTGCGTCCTCAGGCTTAGAGGATTGTTGAACCTTCAATAATTGCGGGTGGATATGCAGGAGCGGGCTTCTAACTGATTGTTTCCTATCACAGATCAGAGACAGCGTTGCGAATCACATTCGATTCAAATTGAATCACAACAGATTCAAGCATTGCATAGAAGTGCTGCGAGACAGACAGCTGAACAAGAGGAAAGTTCAAGCCAGGGTTGCATAGCCAATCAAAGCTATTTTGCCTCCCAGATAACCCGCAATAGCGAAAACAGCGCAGCACTTGTGAATGAGGCGAAGATGACGACGACCCACATGGAGATTCCTCCTTCGTTCGTTTCCGAAGCAGCTAGCGATTCAGTCATTTGAGGTGAAGGAGCCTGTTCATCGAGCATCTTGTAGAGCAATCCTGGTGCCGCAGCATCATCAGATGGAGAATTGCCATCACAGCAGTGATTTCAGAGGGATATACATTGAGTAGCTTTCCGTTGGAAGGTTCTTGTTTAAATGCGCGACCCGCCCAGTGAATTGAATAAGATTACGAACGAATCATTACCGATTCTGGAAAGGACGTAAAGCGAGCCCGGCTGCGACTAAGGTTACCCTGTCCGCTCTTGGGGTGGAGGGAGCCAAGAGGTCTTAGCTCCTCTGAGTCCGATCAGGACCGCATCGCCCGATTGAGCGACCAACCGACCGTTCGAGAGGAGAAATTGCTTGAATTCCTCTGACAGTTTGTATCCCCACAAATAATCATATTTGGAGAAAATCGTCCCCCAATTCACGTGATCAAAGGCGGTGTCCCGTTCGACTTGGACATAGTCGGTTTGGGCCGATCGCATGTGTAGAGGGTGGGCTTCGTCCCAGGCATAGAGAGTTGGAACGAATGCATGCCGGTAGATAGTCGCATAGTGGGGCGTAAAGAAGAAATGCATGTCCCAAAGCCAGCTTCGAGCCGCTGATTGATCATGCACAACCATTGGATACAACCGAGCGCCGTCCGGTAACTGGTCAAGCATGCGGACCTGCGTCTGCACCTCCTGGCCGATACGGTCCCAATAGTGCCAAACCACTCCGACCCGCAGGACGGAAAGGCCCAACAACCCTATAATTACATAGCGTCCAATCTTCTTCGACGCATGGATATGGATTGCCAACAGCAGCAAGATGGCCGCGGGGAGGAGAAAACGCCGGTCCAAGTAACTCGAGCGGATGCCTCCGCTCATGGGCGAGACTACATAGAGAGCCAGTAAGATGGCGCCGATCCAAGATAGCTCCCAATTGACGAAGTGGATTGCCTTCGCTTTAACAGAGAGAAGCACTAACAACATGAAGACAGATGCGAGACCGAGGTCGATGACCAGGTTGTAGCTGAGAAATGGGTAGAGCAGCCCCGTGAGCTTCTTCTCGAGCAGGGGGTGCCACCATTCCATGGGCTCTTGGTGTTGGATTCCTAAACCATACAAGCAATAAGTCGCTGCCGGAGGGAATAGCGGCAGAAGACCTAACACATGCTCCAGCTTGAGAGATCCGGTCTTCATCATATGAATCCCTGTCAGAAATCCGAGAGCGATGAACAAGAACACGAACGCTGAGAGATGGGAGACATAGCAGAGCACGGCAAGCATCGAGATGGTGAGGAGTCGGTGGACTGTCCAGCGTGAACAGAAGCGCATCCACATGGCGAGCGTGATAAAAAACAATCCCAGCCCGAACATGTAGTTCACAAATCCGTAGGAAAAAGAGAAATTGTACGTGAAGAACGTGGCGGCCAGGGCACTCCAGTGGGGGCGCCCATAGATGGCAAGTCCCAACACATGAAGTCCCAGATTGAACGCAAGAATAATAAGCGAAAGGAAGGCCTTGCTCGATGTCTCTATGCTCACGATATTTCTGAGTGCAGGTACGATCAGATCAATGGCCAAATTGGGAATAGGTCGCCCGTCGCGCTCATACGTGGCCTGATACAATGTGTTCTCACTGTATTCATGCAGAATAGCGGCCCGAGCCAAATGATTGGGGTAGTCATGCATAGCGGGGTAGCGCGTGAACCAGATCGGGCAGAGCTGAAGCAGGAGCAGAACCGTGAAGATCAGGTAGTAGGGTCGCTGTTCGTCAAAGCGGTAACAAGATAAACGGCTCTGAGATTCGTGATTGGACATGAAAGGTTGTGGTGCGCGCGCCACGCGACTCCTTCATGATTAAACGTATTCCATGCCCGGCTCTTGTGCACGTCTCACCTCTTACAATACGACGGCTTCCGCCCTTCGTAAACCCGTTTCATGCCTGCCTTTCAGTTAAGCAATGACTCGTCCAACTGCTCAGCCCATGAAGGAACAGCGAGTCGGACCTTGATCGTCCTCTGATCAGCACTCCGGATCGTCGCTGTGATCCGCCTCACCTCCCTGCAAACTGGCTCCCAGCAAGGTTAGATTCCCGGTTGATCATGGGAGACTCCGCGTCGAGAATTGTTTGCATGGATCCGGAAGGCTTGCTGAGCGTTCTCTTCGTGGACAGCGACGATGAAGCCCGGCAGTACTTCGCGGACAGGCTCAAACTATCTTCCCCGCATTACCACATTGTCCAAGCAATTAGCGGCCAACGCGGGAAAGAGATCTATCGGGCCGTTCCCCTTGATTGCGTGATTCTGGAATTAGATCTTGCTGACATGTCTGGATTTGAGCTGCTCATTCATTTGGTTCCCATCGCCCGACATCCCCAAATTCCTGTGATTGTCCTGACCCGAGTTCTGAATCTTGATCTTATTGACCTTGCGATTGAGAACGGGGCTTTCGCCGGGCTGCGCAAGAGCGCGACGACGGGTGACATGCTGGACGTTATGGTGAGAAGAGGTGTGGCGACGATTGTGCCTGCTCGAAAGCAGTCCGGCTCCGATCGATGGCCAACGAACCGGTTTGCCAAAGGCCAGGATAGGGATCACTGATCACTTTGGCGGTCGCCCGCCACAACACCTGCGCACAGATCTGATCCACCCACAGTCTGCTCACTCCCCATTTGTCCCCGCGCCGCATTTCGGGTATAGAACACCATGTGATCAAACGGTGTGGTGGTGCCCTTGACGTTGGGGGGGTCTCAGAGAACCGATCTCTACATGTCCATGGACTGGCGGTACTGCCTTGCCTGTAGTAACGATTCACGGTATCGTGACATTTTTAGTCAACACTTACATTGGTGCATCTATGAAAAAAGTGCTGATCGCATTCACGTTCGTGTGCCTCAATTTCGGCTTCGCGCAGGCGGCAACTCCAATCCAGCGTGATTCGTTGCGCTACCTTCCTGGCGTTGCGGTCATCATTGAGGAAGTTCCCGCAGATGCTAAAGCGGATGGTTTATCGGAAGATCTGATTCGTGCCGCCGCAGACCGTTCGTTGCAATCAAGCCGGGTGACGGTTCTCACTCCGGCTGAACAGGCGAATACCCCGTCTAAACCTTCTTTGTACGTGCGAGTGAGCACGTACAGGATACGGTCAGGCCTCTATGCGTATGCTGTCACGGTCGCACTCAAGCAATCAGTGATCTTGGCGCATCGGCCGCAGCGAACCATGGTGGCTACGACGTGGGAAGAAGGTGTGATTGGGACGCCTGGCCCTAACAATTTACATCAGGCTACCAAAGCGGTTGAAGATCTTGTAACGGTTTTTGTGAGGGATTTTCAGGCTGCCAATAACCAGGATGCCGTGCGAGAAGAATAGCAAACACACACCAACTCCCCATGAGCGGCCGTTGGCGTACTGGATCCGGCGACAGCTCAACGAAATTATAGCGGCCGATCTTCAAGGGATTCCTCTTCGAGACCGGTCATGTCAGCTTCTGCGCGTGGTGGATCGAACCATGGAAACAGGGCTGGGATCACAAGCAGGGTGAGTGGTGTTGACGTGAGTAAGCCTCCGATGACGACAACGGCCAAAGGACGTTGAACTTCCGAGCCGATGCCATGCGCAAACGCCAATGGGATCAGTGCAAGCAGTGCCACCAAGGCTGTCATGAGGACCGGACGAAAGCGAAGCAAACAACCATTGATGATGGCTTGATCGCTTGGCTCTCCGCCTTCGCGTAATTTGACGATGTAGGACACCAATACGATGCCATTGAGCACGGCAACGCCGAACAGGTTGATGAATCCCACAGAGGCTGGAACGCTCAGATATTCTCCCGTTATCCACAGAGCCAGAATGCCGCCGACCATCGCAAAAGGGAGGTTGAGGATAATGAGCGCGGCGTACCGGATGGAGTTGAAGGAAATGTACAAAAGGAAAAAAATCAATCCAATCGTCAACGGCACGATCACGCGTAACCGTGCCATGGCATGCTGCATGTTTTGGAAGGAGCCTCCCCAGGTGATGCTGTATCCCGGAGGCAGTCGAACTTGGTCCTGAATCTTCTTCGATGCTTCCGCAACGATGCCTTCAATGTCCCGGCCGAACGTGTTAAATCCGACATATATCCGGCGCTGCAACCCTTCACGACTGATCACTGAAGGTCCTTGACGTATTTCGATCTTCGCGACGTCACTCAACGGAACGATGGCGCCGTCAGGCGCTTTGAGCAGAATCTCCCGCAAGTCTTCGACGCTATCCCGGTATTGTTCGGCATAGCGCACGATGAGTTGAAACCGTCGTTGCCCTTCATATACTTCTGTGGCCGGCGTCTCGCCGATGGCGGTGCTGATGATGTCGCGAATCTCGGCAATATTGATGGCGTGCCTGGCGATGAGATCGCGGTTGATCTCGATCGTGACATATTCCTGACCGAACAACTGCTCCACGCGTGTATCCTTCACGCCGGGCGTCAACGCCAGAATGGCTTGGATCCCATGAGCCGTTTTTCTCAGCACATCCAAATCTTCCCCGATAATCTTGACGGTGGCTTCTGACCGCACCCCCGACAGAAATTCATCCACCCGTTGCTGAATGGGTTGCGTAAGCAAGAAACTCGCGCCCCGGATTGTTTCGAGCCGGCGACGGATGGCGTCATCCAATTCCGATTTGCGACTGGCCGTCGTCCAAGTCTCGATCGGTGAAAACGAGACGATAGGATCACTGACGTTCACTTCCTGCGGATCATTCCCGAGCTCAGAGCGTCCGATCTTGGACACGACTCTGGTCACCTCGGGAAATTCCAGCAGCGTGCGATGCACCGTCTTTTCCACCTCGATCGACTGGTCCAGCGCAATGCTCGGAAGGCGTATGACCTGAGGAGTGAGCGCCCCTTCGTTGAGGATAGGGATGAATTCGCCGCCGAGGAATGGGAAGATCAGCACCGCAGCGAGAAGCAGAATCCCCACCATGCTCAGCAGAATCGGACGGTGTCTCATCGCCCAGTGCAAGGCGGGCAGGTAGGCTCGCTTCCCCCATCGGACCAGGGGGCCTTCCTCATGACCGCCACCCTTGAGCAAAACGAGGCACAGCACCGGCGAGAGTGTGAGAGACAACAGCAACGAAGCGAACAAGGCAATGATAATGGTCAGTGCCAAGGGGGAAAACATCTTGCCTTCCATCCCTGCCAACGAAAGCAGTGGCAGGAACGTCAGGGCGATGATGAGCTCTCCGAACATGCTCGGCGCGCGCACTTCCAGAACAGCTCGACGAACAATAGGCAGGCGCTGCAGGAGCGAGCGCACTTTATCGGTAGGGAGGGAGTTGAGATGGCGCTCGACATTTTCGACTTGAATGATGGCTGCATCCGCAATCATGCCAATCGAGATGGCCAAACCGCCGAGAGACATTAAATTAGCGGAAAGACCGGCAGTTTTCATGATGATAAACGTCATTAACGGAGCCACGATGAGGACGAGAGCGACAGCGAGCGAACTTCGAAGATGACCGAGAAAGAGAAAGAGAATAATGACGACGAACGTCACGCCTTCCAGCAATGCTTTGTACACGGTTTTCAGGGCCGCGGTAATGAGCTCGATGCGATCATAGAACGGCACGATCCGAAGACCGTCGGGCAACAGACGTTTCTCATGTATCTCATCAATCTTATGCTTGACCGATTCCACGACCTCCTTGGCATTGGCCCCACGAAGCATGAGGACCATGGCCGACACGACCTCCCGCTTCCCATCGACCACAGCCGCGCCATGGCGTACAGCGTGACCGATCTCTACGTCGGCGACATCATGCACGCGAATCGGAGTGCCATTAAACTCTTTGAGCACGATGTTTTCGATATCCTTGACGCTCGTGATGAGGCCGATGCCACGGACGATGTATTTCTCGCCGTGCTTCTCCATGAGACTGCCCGCGGCGTTGGCATTATTCCGCTCCACCGCTTGGAACACCTCATGCAAAGCCAAATCGTACTTTCTCAAGAGACCCGGGTTGATCAGGACTTGATACTGTTTGACGAATCCGCCCATGGAATTGACTTCCACCACGCCGGGCAAACCTTTCAGCAATGGCCGGATAACCCAGTCCTGCAGCGTGCGGCGCTCGGTGAGAACGGCTTCGGTCATCTCGCGGGTATCGTCGTTGGGGCCTTCGAGAAAGAACTGATAGACCTCGCCGAGCCCCGTGGTATTTGGAACGAGCGAGGTCGTGATGCCCTTAGGAAGAGATTCTTTGGCTTCGAGGACCCTCTCCAAGACGATCTGTCTCGCCAAATAGATATCAACATCGTCTTCGAACACGACATCGATCATGGAAAGGCCTACTTTTGAAAGTGATCGGATTTCCTTCAGTCCCGGGGCGCCGGTCAATTGGAGCTCGAGAGGGAAGGTCACAAAGCGTTCGACTTCAGCCGGCGAAAAACCGGAAGCTTTCGTCACCACTTGAACCAGGATGGGGGTGACGTCAGGGAAGGCGTCGATCGGCATTGTGCGGAAGGCATAGAGCCCCAGACCTGCAAACAATGCAGTGATGAAAAAAATGATGATGCGTTGACGAAGTGACAACTCGATCAGGGCTGTAATCATCGTTCAACCGGTCGTGCAGGTTTGTACGCAATCAACTCGCGGCTCTGTTTGACGTAATCAGGAGGCTGGCCGCCTTCGTGGATCCTTGGCCGGGGTCACCGGGGTTGTTGATGCGACGATCAAGCGAAATGATGCATATACAGCACATGGCCGGTCGTTTTCAAATTGTGGAAGTATGAAATGAAAGGGGCTTAATGAGCGGTATTGGCCATATTGAGAGCAGGATGATGTGATTGCGGACTCATCGACATCCGGTGCTACATGAAGCGCAGTCTCAATCAGTTCAACGTCGGATGCATCCGTTGCCGAGTGCCAATGTGGAACATGACGTTGATGCCGGGAGGATTCTGCGCGCCGATATCCTGTGCTGTCAATGACCCCGAGGCGTTGACTGAGGCTTCGCCCGACTCTCACCACGAAGGACCGCCAAGTAGGCAAGCGTATCGATCAGTTCCCGATTGGTCAGGTTGGTTTCCGGAAACATCCCTGTACCCACTCGTCCCTCTCGAATCAATTTGGCTCTTTGCTCGTCGTTCTTGAGTCGAAGGCTCTTGGGTTTTCTCAAGTCCGCAGGCTGAGGGTCGAGCTGTGTGATTACCATTCCAGTATCCGATTCAAGCTGCGGCCGATTGTCGATGTTCCCGTCGGTCCCATGACAGTAGTAGCACACGCCCTTCCCGTTAAAAATGATCCGTCCCGCTTCCGGATCTCCTTGTTTCTTTGCATGGGCTCCCGTTCCTCCAAGACTTTCCGAAACAATGGGTCCACTCACGACCAATCCCGAGGCGACAAGCAGGCACGGGAATGCACCGGCGACCCCTTTCCAGTTCCAATATCCAATCAGTCTGAGCATGGCGCGTACCCTCCCTTCTTTCGTCGAGTGGATCCGAGCACCAATTCGCATTTCAAACGCTGTAGGGATGGAGTATATAGGAAACAGTAATTTCCGGCATAGGAATGTCGCCGCGACAGGGGGATCAGATCGTGAGTTCCTTTGGTTGACTGCTCTCAGCGCCGGTGATACCGTGTCCCCCCCGGTAAGCATGCTTTAGATAAGGTTGATTCGTATGCCCAGCCTGCAGTCGGTCCGACGTAAGATCGATTCAGTTAAGAAAACCCAGAAAATCACCCGGGCCATGAAGATGGTGGCAGCCGCGAAGCTCAAGCGCGTGCAGCAGCGTATTCTTGCGGCTCGTCCATACGCACTCAAAATGCGTGATACGATTCGTACCCTCAGCCGCCGTGTCAATCGCGAGTCCCACCCATTGCTCCGAAAGCGGGGAGAGAAACGCATTCTGGTCGCCGTTGTCACAAGCGATCGCGGGTTGTGCGGGGGATTCAACACCAACATTCTGCGCAATGCCACAGCGGCTCTTAAGAAATTTCAGTCAGACGGAGCAGAGGTCGAGGTCACGGTGATCGGCAAAAAAGGACGGGACTATCTCCGTCGGCGAGACTGGAAAGTGCGGCGTGAACTGGTCGATATGTTCGACAAACTCTCCTTCGAGCATGCGCTGCTGATCGAAACAGAAATCAGGGCGATCGAGGACTTCATCGCCAACCGCATCGATGCCGTCTATGCCATCTATAATGAATTCAAGTCTGCAATGCAGCAACGCGTGGTGGTCGAGCGGCTCCTTCCCATCGATTGGAACGTCGAGGTCCCGGATATCAACGCGCCCACTCCAGTCACGGAGTCTTTGCCAGGCGGATATCTGTACGAACCCAGTGAAGAGGAGCTACTGGACCAATTGCTCCGCCGCAATGTGCAGGTACAGGCGTATCGCATCTTGTTGGAGTCGTCCGCCGCCGAGCAAGGTGCGCGCATGACGGCCATGGAAGGGGCCACGAGGAATGCCGGCGAGCTCATCAAAAAACTCACGGTCTATTACAACAAGACCAGACAGTCTGCCATCACGAAGGAATTGATGGATATTGTCGGCGGTGCGGAAGCATTGAAATAGCTAGCTGCCCCATTTCACATCTCTCGTTTCGTCTCATCCCCAGCGAGGAATTTCGACGCTCGAATAGAGGGGATAGTCTCCATACCTGTCTATCAGGCTTGGAGGAGATGGATCGAGCGTAGGCAACATTTTCTGCTCGTTGAGGCTCCGGGTCACTCTTCGCACGCGATTGCCCAGTCAGTGGTTGATTCTGTTCGAACGAGCGCGGTCAGTATCCCTGAGGAATAAAGTGTCGTCCCTTCAAGGTCGCCTGATCGTCGTACTTATGCTTCTTCGATCGCTCAGGAAGCTGAAGCGCAGTTCTTTTCACCTTTTTGTAGGGAATGAGACTGAGCAGGTGATGAATACAGTTCAATCGCGCTCGCCGTTTGTCGTCTGAACGCACCACATACCAAGGCGCATGCTTCGTGTCCGTCGACTCCAGCATGAGATCCCGCGCCCGCGAATATTCATACCACTTCTCACGCGAGGGCAGATCGATGGGACTGAGTTTCCACTGGCGCAAGGGATCCTCGATACGGGCCTGAAAGCGCTTCTCCTGCTCCTTATTGCTGACTTCCAGCCAGTACTTGATGATCAGGATGCCCCCCTCGACGAGGATCTTTTCAATGGCCGGACACAGTTCGAGAAAGCGCCGGTGCTCCTCCTTGGTACAAAAGCCCATCACATACTCCACCCCGGCACGGTTGTACCAACTTCGATCGAAGATAACGATCTCGCCTGCAGCCGGGAAGTGTGCGAAGTAGCGTTGAATGTACATCTGCGTTTTTTCTCGATCCGAAGGGGCTGGCAACGCGACGACGCGAAACACGCGAGGACTGACACGCTCGGTGAGGGCGCGGATGGTGCCCCCTTTGCCGGCTCCGTCGCGCCCTTCAAACACCACGATCACCCGCAGGCCCTTGTGTTTCACCCAGGTTTGAAGGTGGCAAAGTTCGGCTTGAAGGCGACGCAACTCCTTTTCATACGCCTTCCGCTTCAATTTCGGTTGATCGTCGGCCTGCGTTTCCTCGGCATGTTTCATAGCGTTGTCCTTCAACGTCAGTTTGGAAATGGATGGTACTCAGATCACGCTTGGCCGTACGCGAACAGTTGACGGCTGTCTGGCCCATTCAAACGACTCGAGCCGACAGCAGAAATGATTCGTATAGTTTCCCGGCATGATCGTTAAACCCGTAGCACTGGTTACTGCTTCAGCCACGTGAGAGCAGCCGTACGATCAGCGGCATTGAAGTGGCGAACTTCCGCCTTGATGAAATGTTTGGCAATTTGTGGGGCTATGGAGAGTACGGTGCTGTCGGAAACCGCTGCGATTTTCTCAATGACTCGGTGATGGTCTCGAACGAAGCGCATATGTGAGATGAATGCGCCGAAGCTGTCCCAGCCGGGGAACGATTGTGCTTCGATTAAGATCCCGTGCAGCTTTCCGTTCTTCTCGATATACGCGTCGACGACCCTCCCAACCGATGCAAAGTCTTCTGATTGAAGCGCTCCTTCGGGACGAAGCAGAAGGATGCCTTCGTCCCGCAAAAATTCATACGTTAGCATGGGCTCCTCCCAATAGTGGTTCAGCGATCTCTTATCGGCTGGTCCGGCCCAAGGGCGGCATACTGTAACAAGCCGGCCATGGAGGCAGGAACTGGCAAAACTAACAGGTGTCACGAGCCCGACGTGTATGTCTGTTGGGAATCTCGGCGCCCGGCCTTCCCGACCAGTGCCGGTAAGGAGAACAGGTCCGCGAACATAGGAGGCAGGATCAAACTGTTAACGGGAGGCAAGCGTTTCTGTCTGTGGCCTGCCGCATCGATGGCTCCGCCAATTGAACGGAGAGACGCGTAGCGTCAGGGTCATTTCTTCATGGATAGTGGGCAAGAGTGAGTGTGGGAGATGGTCGGAACGCTGCAACATCAAGGCAAGGGAAAGACCGTCTTTACATCATCTCGAAACCGCTGGGATCTCGTCTCCCGTCAGTCCAGTGGTCACTATGTCGTTGATGGCCTGATAGAGTTCACCGGCTGCGGCTTCCTTGGTGAGAAGCACACGAGCGCCTGCGCGCTTCATGGCTTCCTGGTTCACTGCATCCACGTTGACGGAAAGACCGATCACATGGATGTGGGGAAACTGCGCTTTGATTCTCGCGGTGGCCTCGATGCCGTTGCACTTCGGCATATTGATATCCATCACGACGACACGTGGCCGGAATTGTTGCACGAGCGTCAGCGCTTCATCTCCATTCCCGGCTTCACCGACGAGGTGTAACTCGGGATAGCTTTGTAACATCGCACGTAAACCTTCCCGAACCATGACATGATCGTCGACAAGCAAGACACGGATGCGCTTATCTTGATCAGGCTGAGAAGCGTTCACAGGCGTGTCGGGAGGGGCAAATGGCGGAGTCGAGGTGGGAAGAGGAGTGTACCTCAACGGCAGGCGGAGCCTCGCGATGGTCCCCTTGCCTCGTTCCGAATCCAGGTCGAAACTCCCTCCAAGAGCCAACATGCGCTCGCGAATACTGAATAGGCCAAATTTGGTCGATGATTCATCAAGTGCATTATCTGTGAACAGGGTAGCGGGCTCGAATCCTTCCCCTTTGTCCTGGACCTCGATCTTCAACATGTCATCCTGCCATGTCATGTGTACCGATGCGTGCCCCGT